>DATFAX010000102.1:0-16843 GCA_035254125.1 Holophagaceae bacterium
CGGAGGCGGAGCCTCCGATCCCGATCAGCTCCACCAAGATCACCGGTACGGCAGCGCGAGCTGCCGTACTTCGTTATTGGGACGACCTCGCCATTTCTAGGTGGAGGTCGTCCCTCCGCCTATCGCACCCTGCCCCGCAGGGTGCTCCCGCTCGCTTGGGCCTGGAGGGCCCTGCGCTCTCGGAGGCGGAGCCTCCGATCCCGATCAGCTCCACCAAGATCACCGGTACGGCAGCGCGAGCTGCCGTACTTCGTTATTGGGACGACCTCGCCATTTCTAGGTGGAGGTCGTCCCTCCACCTATCGCACCCTGCCCCGCAGGGTGCTCCCGCTCGCTTGGGCCTGGAGGGCCCTGCGCTCTCGGAGGCGGAGCCTCCGATCCCGATCCGCTTCGGGCGGTTCGGCATTTAGAATTTGGGAATTGTTCAAGGACGAGACATGGCCATCGAGCTTTCCAAAGACACGGAGAAGTACCTGCTGGGGTCGGTGAAGCGGTTCTTCTCGGAGGAACTGGATGAGGAGATCGGGGATCTGAAGGCGGGGCGGGTGTTGGGGTTCATGCTGAAGGAGGTGGGACCCAGCGTGTACAACCAGGCCATGGCGGATGCGCAGGGGTGGATGAAGGAGAAGGTGGAGGAGCTGGGGGACGCGCGGTACGAGCCGGAATTCGACTTCTGGAAGCGGAAGTAGGCGGGATTCGGGATTCCCGAACTTCGGACCGAAGAGAGCGGGGGAGGCGCCTGTGAAGCTCTGGTCGGCGGCCATCATGCTGTTCCTGATCATGGACCCGCTGGGGAACGTGCCCCTGTTCCTGTCCACCTTGAAGCACCTGCCCTCCCGGCGGCGACGGGCGATCATCGTGCGGGAGCTGGTCATCGCCTATGGCGTGATGCTGCTCTTCCTGTTCTTCGGGCAGGGGATGCTGGACGCGCTGCAGCTGAAGCAGGAGTCCATCAGCATCGCGGGGGGGATCATCCTGTTCCTCATTGCGTTGAAGATGATATTCCCGCCCGAGGGGGAGAAGCGGGAGCAGGCCGAGGAGGCGGTGGCGGCGGAGCCCTTCATCGTGCCCCTGGCGATCCCGCTGGTGGCGGGGCCGTCCCTCCTGGCGTCGCTGCTGCTCCTGGTCTCCCGGGAGCCCCACCGCATGGCCGAATGGTGGGGGGCCATGACCCTGGCCTGGGGCGCCTCGGTGGCGATCCTGCTCTCCAGCAACAAGCTGCACCGCCTCCTGCGGGAGCGGGGGCTCATCGCCCTGGAGCGGCTCATGGGCATGACCCTGGTGACCATGTCCGTGCAGATGTTCCTGAACGGGCTGGCCGAGTACCTGGCCCGGGCCCGCTGAGGCCTACTTCAGTTCGCTGAACTGGGGACGGTAAGTTCGGCTCAGGGTGAGCCGGGTGCCGTCGCGCATGATCACGAGGTAGTCGCCGCTGCTCCAGGGCTGCAGTTCCTTGATGTAGTCCATGTTCACGATGGCGCTGCGGTGGATGCGCCGGAACTGGTGGGGATCCAGCTTCTGCGACATGGCGTTCATGGTCTGGCGCAGGAGGTGGCTGCCGCCCTCCACGTGGAGGCGCACGTAGTTGTCCTCCGCTTCCACCCACTGCACCTGGCTCACCTTGAGCAGGGCCTGGCGCTCGCCCACGCGCACGAGGATGCGCTCCAGGAAGGGCTGGTCCTTGCGGACCTCCGTGAGCAGGTCCTCCATTTTCTGGGGATCGCCCCCGTTGGGGTTTCCATGGGCTTTCCCCTTGCCTTCGCGGATGCGCTGCAGTGTGCGCTGGAACCGCTCCTTGTCGAAGGGCTTGAGCAGGTAGTCCACCGCGTTCACGTCGAAGGCGTGCACGGCGTACTGGTCGTAGGCGGTGATGAAGATGGTGGCGGGCATGCGGTCGGGGCCGATGGCCTCCAGCACGCCGAAGCCATCCAGCTCAGGCATCTGGATGTCCAGGAAGACGAGGTCCGGATTGAGTTTCTCGATGGTCTCCACAGCCTCGAGGCCGTTGGAGCATTCCTGCACCACCTCGATATCGGCCTCGCCTTGCAGCATCTGGCGGATGCGCTGGCGGGCCAGGATCTCGTCGTCCACGATCAGGGCACGGAGGCTCATGCGACCACCTCGATCTCGCCCGAATCGGGCGTGGCAAAGGATAGCGGGAGTCGGACCCGGGCGAGGGTGCCTTTCCCGGGGATGCTCAGGAGTTCGAAGCTCTGACGCTCCCCATAGAGGAGCTGGAGGCGCTGCCGGGTATTGCCGGTGCCGATGCCGTGGCCGGGACGGGGGCTGGTGACGAACCCGGGACCGTCGTCTTCCACCTCGAGGCAGAGCATCCCGTCCTCGGTGCGGGCCCGCACGGCGATGTGGCCGCCCGTGGCGCTGGCGCCCACCCCGTGTTTGATGGCGTTCTCCACCAGGGGCTGGAGTACGAAGCTGGGCACCCGGGCCGAGGCGAGCTCCTCCGGGATCTCGATGCCGATGGTGAGCCGGTCCTGGAAGCGCAGGCGCTCGATGGCCAGGTACCGCTCCAGGAACTGGGCCTCCTGGTCGAGGCTCACCTCCTGCTGCCCGCTCTGGTCCAGGCTGAGGCGGAGCAGATCCCCCAGCCGGGCGATCATGCGATCGGCCAAATCGGGGTCGATGTGCACCAGAGCCGAGATGGAGTTGAGGGTGTTGAACAGGAAGTGGGGCTGCAGCTGCATGCGCAGGGCCTGGTTCTGAGCGTGCATGAAGGCCTTCTCCAGTTGGGCGGCCTCCACCTCCCGCTTCTTGAAGCGGCGGTGGGCCATGACCATGTGGTAGGCGCTCAGCAGGGCGAGCATCACCAGGAAGTTCGTGTGGAAGTAGCGCTTGAGGAAGTCCTCATAGCTGAGCCAGAACCTGGGTTCCCGGAGGGAGGCCAGGATGTTCCAATCCATGAAGGTCCCCCGCTCCAGGCGGGAGAAGGCGATGGCCACGAGGAAGGTGCCAAGGAGCCCCGCCAGCGTGGCGAGGAAGCTCGCTCCGAAGTGAATGGCCAGCACGCGCCAGCTGCGCCAGTTGGACCAATGGAAGCCTTCCACAGGGAAGCGCCGGGCCACGGCCAGCAGCCCGAACCCCAGCAGGGCCCACACCAGGATCTGGGCGATGTTCATCTGGAGGAGCATGAGCCAGTCGGACCAGCGGCTGGACTTCAGGGCCAAATCCCAGGTGGTGTTGTAGATTGCCAGGAGGCCCCAGGCCCCCCAGTACCACCACCACTGCCGACGGTCTTCGAACATGTCCTGATTGTGGGGCAAAGCCCCGGGGATGCTAACCCCGGGGGGCGAGGGGCCCGGGGGCCGGGGCGGGCCCCACGGGACCAAGGCGGGCCCCATGCCCGAGAGCGGTTGCGGTAGCTTAGAACCCATGATCTCCAGGCTCCGCGGCGAACTCATCCAGAAGCTGCCCCACCTCGCGGTGGTGGAATGCGGGGGCGTGGGCTATGCCTGCGCCATCAGCCTCAGCACCTATGGCCTCCTTCCGGAACCCGGCCAGGAGGTGGTCCTCCACACGGAGACCCTCCTCCGGGAAAACGACCTCAGCCTCATCGGCTTCAGTGGTCCCCAGGAGCGGGAGCTCTACCGCCTCCTCGTGAAAGTGGATGGCGTGGGACCCAAGCTGGCCCTGGCCGCCCTCGGCTCCATGCCCGCCGAGGAACTCATCGCGGCGCTCCGGGGCCGGGAGGTCACGCGGCTCACCCGCATCCCCGGCGTCGGCAAGAAAACGGCCGAGAAGCTCTGCTTTGAGCTCAGCGAGAAGATGGGGGGGCTCTCGGGCCTGGATGGCCTGGGCGCCTCCACCGCTCCTGCGGATCGCTGGGAGTCGGACCTGCGCTCCGCCCTCACGAACCTCGGTTTCAAGGAAGACGCGGTGCTCCCAGTCATCGAAAGGCTTCGCGCCGAGAAACCCGCCCTGCCCGAGGCCATTCGGCAGGCCCTCAAGGCGCTCCAGAGATGATCCTCGCCACCACCGCCATGGTCGGCCCCGCCTTGGCGGAGCTGGGCAGGCAACACGACCTCCGGATCCTGCCCTTCCGATCCGAGGCTTGGAACACTGCCCTGCCGGGAGCCCAGGCCCTCCTGGTGCTCCTCTCGGAACCTCTGACGGCGGAGGATCTCGACCGCGCTCCCCACCTGCGCGCCGTGGCCACCTACTCCGTGGGCGTGAACCACCTCCCCGTGGAGGCCTGCGAAGCCCGTGGCATCCGCGTCATCAACACCCCGGACACCCTCACGGACGCCACCGCGGACCTCGCCCTGGCCCTGTTGCTGGCCCTCACCCGTCGCATCGCGGAAGGCGAAGCCCTCGTGCGGAGCGGGCAATGGCGGGGATGGGCCCCGGATCAGCTGCTGGGCATGGGGCTGCGGGGCCGCACCTGCGGCATCCTGGGTACGGGGGCCATCGGCCGCGCCTTCGCCACCCGCGTCTGGGCCCTGGGCATGGACGTGGTCTTCTGGGATCGCGAGGGCCGCGGCGGCACCGTGGCGTTCGGCCCGGGCTCGGGGGCGCGGCTGCCACTGGATGCCCTGCTGGAGCGGAGCTCCGTCCTGAGCCTCCACTGCCCGCTCACGCCCGACACCCGCGGCCTCCTGGATGCCGAAAAGCTCCGCCGGATGCCCGGGGGTTCCGTGCTCATCAACACCGCCCGGGGTGGCATTCTGGATGAAGGAGCGGCCATGGACCTCCTCCACGCCGGGCACCTCGGGGGTGTCGGCCTGGATGTGTACGCAGGCGAACCGGACCTCGATCCCCGGTGGCTGGAGGCCCCCCGCACGGTGCTCCTGCCCCACCTCGGCAGCGCCACGGTGGAGACGCGCGAAGCCATGGCGCGCCAGGTCTGTGACGGAATCCGCGAAACCCTCGCCGACTGACTCCGGGATTGCCTCCGGACCTTCCGCCCGGGTGGTAACCTGTCCGTTGCTCACCGAGGTTTCCATGTCCCGCTCCTGGCGCTCCCTGATCGATCCCACCCTGGATGCGGCCCAATCCGGCGGATTGCTGGCCCAGGCCCGCCGCCTCAATGCCCGTGGCCACAACACCGAGGCCGCCGAGCTGCTGGATCGCCACCTCGCCGAGAACCGCGCCGACTTCGACGCCTGGTTCGAGCGGCTGCTCGCCCTGGGTGACGGCATGAGCGAGGACGCGGCCCAGGACATCCTGATGCAGCTGGAGGCCGTCCGCGACGAGCACCTCGAGACCGCGGCCGTCCACCGCAACCTCGGCCATCTCCGTCTCGTCCTCTTCGATCTGGACGGCGCCGAACTGAGCCTCCACCAGGCCCTGAAGCTGGATGGCTCCGATGCCCGAACCCTGGAGCTCATGGGCCTTCTCTGCCTCAATTCCGACCGCCCCGAGGAAGCCAAGACCTGGCTGCTGAAGGCGCTCACCCTGCAGCCCAAGGATCCCCGGACCCTGCGCCTCCTGGCCCTCACCCTCGAGGCCATGGACGACCTCCAAGGTGCCGAGGCTCAGCTCAGTGCCGCCCTCGACGCCGACCCCGACTATTTCTGGGGTTGGCACACCCTCGGCGAACAGCTCATTCGCCGCAGCCGCTTCGGGGATGGCCTGCGCTGCATCGCCAAGGCCCGCAGCCTGAACAGCCTTGAGCCCGCCAGCTACTTCATCCTGGCGGAGCTCATGGCCGAGCACGGCCACCTCGACATCGCCCAGGGGCAGCTCCACATGCTGATGCTCATGGCCCCCGAGGCCCACGTGCTCGCGGAGGCCCAGTGCCTCCTGGGCGAGTACCGGCGGGACCTCGGCGATCCCGAAGGCGCCACCTCCTACTTCACCCTCGCCGCGGACACGGATCCCCAGGCCCCCAACCCCTGGGCCGCCCTGGGCGACATGGCCCGCGAGGAAGGCCGCACCGAGGATGCCCTCCGTTGTTACCGCGAAGCGCTGGCCCGCGATCCCGAGGCCGCCGACATCCAGGTGCAGATGGGGTACGTGCTCCTCGACGGCGAGCAGCCCCAGTCCGCCGAGCAGGCCTTCCTCCAGGCCCTGGAGAGCGACCCCGCCGAGTACAGCGCCTACCTGGGCCTCTCGGAGTGCTACCGCCTGGCCGGTCGCCACGAGGACCAATCCCTCATGGTGAAGGAGGCCATGGCCCTCGCCCCCGATGATGCCGACGTGTGGAATGCCCAGGGCGTGGCCCTGGAAGTCCAGGGCCAGCTCGAGGCCGCCACGGACGCCTACGAGAAGGCCCTCGCCCTGGACCCCTCGCTGCGCAAGGCCGCGAACAACCTGGGGTATGTGCTCGAGAAGCGCATGGAGAAGGGGGAGACTGCCCTCCAGGAGCGCGCCGTGGAGGCCTGGAAGCGCCGGCTCCTCATCTGCCGCGACGAGGGTCAGAGCCTGAAGAAGTCCACGGACCACCTCAAGAAGCTGGGCGTGACCGAGGAGCAGATCCTCCGCTGGGTGAACCACGAGGCCACGCCGACCATCTGACCCGCATTGGGGCTTGCAGGGTTCCCGCGGCTCCGATAGGCTCCTCACACCACCTCCCAGCGTGCTGAAGAAGGCCTCCCCCAGGGGTGGCCTTCGGCCTGTGGAAAACCCTAAGGATTTCCTCCATCTAAACGGAGTTGCGCGTTACGAAGATGTAACTTATGCCCTTAGGGACCTTGGGTCAGACACGCATAAGTCAAATTATTTATTGAATTGAAAGTTTCTTACTCGAAACGCTAAAGTTTCGGACTCAAGGTGGTTTTCCACACTTCCTGTTTTCTTTCGTGTTGACAGGGCAAAAAGGCCGGAATCCCATGCGGAAAAGGCGAAAACCCGCGTCCCCGTTGGATCGGCATGGGTCAAGCCCCCGGCGGGCGGCGCCGAGGCCCCCTTCCCCGTTTCAACCCGGCAAACGGTCCTCGCGGGATGAGGCTCAGACCAGCTGTTCGGCTTCCTTCAGCTGCACGCTCACCAGCTTGCTCACGCCACTCCCGCCCTATCGCACCCTCCACTGGAGGGTGCTCCTACTCGCCCTGCGGGCTCGCGGAGGCGGGGACCTCACTGCGTTCCGCCCGGCGTCACGCCGCTCAGACCAGCTGTTCGGCTTCCTTCAGCTGCACGCTCACCAGCTTGCTCACGCCAGGTTCCTCCTGCGTGACGCCGTAGAGGGTGTCGCTGGCGACCATGGTGGGCTTCTGGTGGGTGATGACGATGAACTGGGTGTCCGTCTTCATCTTCTGCACCATGCCGGCGAAGCGGGCCACGTTGGCTTCGTCCAGGGGGGCGTCCACCTCGTCGAGCACGCAGAAGGGGCTGGGCTTGAAGTGGAAGATGGCGAAGAGCAGGGAGATGGCCGTGAGGGCCTTCTCACCGCCGGAGAGCAGGGTGAGGGCCTTGGCGCTCTTGCCCGGGGGCTGGGCGGTGATCTCGATGCCGCATTCCAGGATGTCCTTGGGGTCCTGCAGGCTCAGGTGCGCGCTGCCGCCACCGAACACCTCGCGGAACACTTCGCCGAACTTGGCGTTCACGTAGTCAAAGGCCTCCCGGAACCGCTCTTCGGAGGTCTGGTTGATCTCCGCGATGGTGGTCTCCAGGTTCTTGATGGCCGTGAGCACGTCGTCGCGCTGGATGTTCATGAAGGAGAGGCGCTCCTCGGCCTCCTGGAGCTCCTGGATGGCCAGGGGGTTCACCCCGCCCAGGTCCAGGCGCTTGCCCTGGAGCTCGTTGAGTTTCGTCTGGTGGACGATCTCGCCCTCACCCCAGGCCTCCTTCTCCTCGTCGGTGATGGAGGTCAGGAAGGCGGGGACTTCGAGCCCCAGGGCCAGTTCCACTTCCTTGGCCATGGCCTCCATGGAGCCTTGCACCTGGGCTCCGTGGAGGAGCACCTCCTGATGCTGGGTGCGTGCGTTTTCCAGGGCGCCCTGGAGCTCGCGCCCGGCGCGCTCCTCCACGCGGAGGCGATCCTGCAGTTCCTCGAGCCTGGGTTGGTGCTCTTGCAGGGCGGCCTGGAGGCGCTGACGCTCGTCCAGGAACCCCTGGGCCTCGGCCTCCAGTTCCTCAAGCTTGCGGTCGCAGCCCTGCACCCGTTCCAACAGGTCGGCCCGCTCGGCTTCCACGCGCTGCACCTCGGCTTCAAGGTCGAAGCGGCTGCGCTGGAAGAGCTGGAGCTGACGCTGGAGGCCATCGCGCTCGGCCCAGGCGGAGTCACGCACGCGGGCGGCTTCAAATTTGGCTTCGCGGCGTTCATCCATCGCGGCCTGGGCGGCCAGCACAGCGGCTTCGGCCTTGCCGATGGCCTCCAGGAGGGCTTCGTCCGTATGCTCCTCGGGCACTGCATCCAGTTCCCGCAGGAGACCCCGGAGGCGCTCGATCTCAGCCTCGAATTGCTCCCACTGCTGATCCGCCCGCTCCTGCGCCTGGCGGATCTCATCCAGCTGCACCTGGGCATGGGCCTTCTGGGCCCGCAGGCTCTCCGCCTTGAGGCGGGCCGAACGCAGATCCTCATCGATCTCCCGGGAGCGCTCCCGCGCCTCCTGCGCCTCCACCACACCCTTCTTCACCGAGGCTTCCAGCTCCTCCAGGCGGGTGAGCAATTCCTCACGCTGGGCCTTGGCCTCGTCATGTTCGGCACGCAGCTTCAGCGGGCTGGCGGCGGGGGCCGAGACGCCCACTTGCACGGGACCGAAGGGCAGCTTGAGGAAGGCCGGACTCACAAGGGTGAACTCGGGATGCTTCTTGGCCAGGGAGGCGAACTCCTCATCCTTGCACTGGAAGGCGCGGTCCAGCAGGGCCCGGAGGGGGGCGGAGGCACCGGTCCAGCGGATGTGGTTGCGCAGGGGCGTGGCGCCGAAGGGGGCCGAAGGGGCGTGGCTGTCCGTGTCCGGCGCCAGCAGGAGGTGGCCCGGGGCTTCCTTGGAGGCTCGCAGCGCATCCTCGGTGGCCGCCGCGGTCTGCAGCCAGGAGCCGAGCACCCGCTCCACATCCGGGCGGGCGGTCTCGTCCACCTTGAGGAGGTCGGCGATCATCTGCGCTTTGCCGTAGCGCTCCTGGTACCAGGCCACGCCCTTGCGCAGCTCCAGGTCCGTGCTCACTTGGCCCAGCAGGTCCGAGAGCTGGCGCAGGCGCCGCTCGGCGGCATCCAGGTCGGCCTCGGCCTTGTGCAGGGCGCTGGCCCCCTCCCGCTGGCCCGCCTCGAGGCGTTCCGCGGTGGCCCGCTGGACCCGGGCGGCCTCTTCGGCCTGTTCGAGCAGCTCCAGGGCCCCCTCAGCCTGCCGGTCCAGGGTGCCCACCTCCGCGGTGAGGCTCTCCAGACGCGGGGCCCGCACGGCCTCATCGTGGTTGAGGGCGTCCAGGCGTCCCTCGATCTGGGCGATCTGATTGAGGATGCCCTCCTTCTGCCGGCGGCGCTGCACGGAGGCGGCTTCGGCCTCGGCGCGCTTCTGCTTCAGGTTCCGCAGCTCCCCTTCGGCATGGCGGAGGGAACCCTGCGACAGGGCCAGTGCCTCGTCGGCCTCGGCCAGGAGTGCTTCCCGCGCCTCCAGCGCCGCGCCCGCCTGGCGAGACTGTTCCTCCAGGGCCTCCATACCGGCCCCGGATTCCGTCAGCCGGCCCGTCAGCTCATCCAGGCGCCCCTGCTGGCGCTCGCGGCTGGTGAGGGCCTCGTCCTTTTTCTCCGCCTCGAAAAGGCGGCCCTGCTGGTTCATCTCCAGGCGCTGGGCGAGGCCCTCGATGCTCCGGCTCCGGCGCATCTGGGCGGTCTCCAGCTCCCCGGCTTCCAGGCGCAGCTGTTCCACTTCCGTGGCCTTCTCGGCGGCCTGGGCCGTGAGTTCCGCCACCCTGCGCTCCAGGGCGTCGAGGCCATCCAGGATGCGCTGCTTGGCGTTCTCCAGTTCCGTGGCCTTCCCCGCGAGCAGGATGCGTTGGGTGGCCTTGATCTGGGTGTCCAGCTCCGCGGCGCGGCGGGCCTTGGCGGCCTGACGCTTGAGGCTGTCCATCTGTTTGTTCAGCTCGAAGAGGATGTCTTCGAGCCGTTGCAGGTTCGCCTTCGTCTCGTCCAGTCGGCGCTCCGCCTCCTGGCGGCGTAGCTTGTAGCGGGTGATGCCGGCGGCCTCCTCGATGAGGGAGCGCCGGTCCTTGGGCTTGGTGCTCAGGATCAGGTCGATCTGGCCCTGCTGGATGAAGCTGTAGGCGCGGGTGCCCATGCCCGTGTCCAGCAACATGTCCTGCACATCCTTGAGCCGGGATTCACGGCCATTGATGCGGTACTCGCTGCCCTCGCTGCGGTAGAGGCGGCGCTGGATCACCATTTCCTTGAAGGCCCCAGGCAGGGCGGGGTCGGGCATCTCCAGGGTGAGCTTCACCTCGGCGAGGCCCATGGGCTTGCGGGTGGAGGTACCGGCGAAGATCACATCCGCCATCTCGGAGCCGCGAAGCATGGAGGCCCGCTGCTCGCCCAGCACCCAGGCGAGGCTGTCGCTGATGTTGGATTTGCCGCAGCCGTTGGGGCCCACCACGGCGGTCATCCCCTGGGGGAAACGCAGCACCTGGGGGTCGGCGAAGCTCTTGAAGCCGTTCAGTTCGAGGGAGATCAGGCGCAATGGAGGAAGCTCCGCTTTCCGGGGCTGAGGGTGGGGCTGGGGAACATTTCGGTTCCCTGCATCATGCCATGCGCGGGGGCGGCCCGTGCCCTTGGATTCCGAGGCCCCCGCTCCCAGCCCGTCCACCCCGGAATGGGGCCCCCACCTGGGCGCCCCTTGGCGTTAAACTGGCCCTTTCCCCATGCTTCCAGGAGTTGCCGTGCCCCCCCTCCCCGAGACCATGCGCTTCCTCGGCTCCGGCTGGTGGTGGATCCATGCCTTCAGTGCCGTGGGGATCTTCTGCTTCGGATGGTACGTGGGGCAGAATCGCGCAGAGCGGCACTACGCCCGGAGGTTCAAGGAGGCCCAAGAGGGCCGGGACCAGGGCCGCCCATGAGCGCCCCCCTTCAGACCCTCTGGGTCGAAAGCCACCGCCTCCGGGCCGGGGAGGCCCCGGACATCCGCTGGGAACGCCCCCTCACGGCCCTGCCCACCGAGGATCAGCTGGCCCAGGCCCTCACGGCCCTGGACCCCGGCCCCACAGCCTGGATCCTGGACGACCTCCACGCTCCCGCCATCCTCCTGCGGGACGTGGCCGAACTGCCCGATGGCACCGAAGCCCGGGAGGCCTTCTGGCGCTGGAAGTTCCAGCAGTCCATGGCCCTGGACGCCCCCTACGCCGTGCAGACCCTCCTGGTGGAGCCGGGCCTCTGGCTCGCCGCCGGCATCCGGGAGGATTGGCGCGAAACCTGGATGAGCCTGGCTCAGCGTCTGGAGCGCCCCATCCACAGCCTCCAGCCCCGCTGGCTCCACCTCTACAATCGCCTCGCCGCGGACATGGAGGCCCCGGGCCTCCTGCTCAGCCTGAGCCCCGCGGAAGGAGGCCGTTGGACCGGCACCCTGGCCGCCTGGGGCCGCACCCTCTCCCTCCTCCGCACCTGGGCCGACCCCGCCGACATGGCCACCTGGCAGGAGGAACGCCTCGCACCCACCATCGCCTACCTGCAGCGCGAAGGTCGCAGCCCCCAGGCCCTGGTCGTACATGGCGCCGCCACGTGGACCTGCCCCGAACTGCCCGTGCGCCTGATGCGTGAGGACGCGGCCCAGGAGGCCCGCCCATGAGCCTGCCGCGCCTCGAACTCAACCTCGCCCCCCGCCCCACGCTGTGGCGCCAGCGCCATCTGCAGCTGGGCTGGGGCATCCTCGCCCTCGGGGTCGGCGTCTTTCTCGTGGTGGGTGCCCTCACCGCCAAGGCCTACTGGGAGGCGAGGCGTGCCGGGCGGGAAGCCTACATGCTCAACGAGGAGGCCCGGAAGGCCGCCAAGCGGGAGCAGCAGCTGCTGGCCCAGCTCGCCGCCTTCGACGTGGCCAAGGAAACGCCCCGGTGGCGCAACGCCGAGCGCATCCTCCAGGAACGCGCCCTGCCCCTCTCCCGCCTCCTCGCCGAAGTGGAGCAGTGCATGCCCGACGGCGTGCGCATGAAGGGCATCCAGCGCAGCCGCGGCCGCGACCGGGTGCAGGTGAAGCTCAAGGCCGAAGCCAAGTCCCGCGAGGCCGAAGTGGCCTTCATCGAGGCCCTCCAGAAGGCCGCCGTCTTCCCCCAGGTGGGCCTGGAGCGGGAAAGCGAGCGCCAGGGCAGCGGCTGGGACTTCGAGCTCACCCTCACCGCCACGGGCTCCCCCGAACCCTTCGCCTCCCGGCCCAACCCCGTGGTGAAGGTCGCCTCCGAAGCCGCCCCCCTGAAGCCCGCCGCGGCCAAGGCCGCTCCACCCGTGCGCACCGTGATCCGGAGGAAGCCATGAGCGCCTCACTCCGCCACAGCCGCTTCCGGGCCCTCGGAGGCGCCGTGGCCCTGCTCCTGGGCCTCGCCCTCCTGACCTTCGTGCTGCCCGACGCTTCCGACTCCCTCAGCCGCCAGCGCCGCGTGCGCGACCAAGCCAAGCAGCTCAAGCAGCAGCAGGAGGACCGGCTGAAATCCCTCCAGGCCGACGCAGGCAAGCTGGAACGCAGCCAGGCCACCCTCGCCGCCCTGGAGGCCCGCCTCCCGAAGGGCAGCGCCGGAGACCTGCAGTGGCAGCTGAGCCGGGCGCTCCATGAGCTCGCCGCCAAGGACAATGTCCGCCTCTCCACCATCAAGTACACCCCCCCCGTAAAGGAGGGCGACCTCGACGCCGTGGAAGTGGAGTTCACCGCCTTGGGCATCTATGGGCCCCTGCGCAGCTACCTCCGAAGCCTCGAGGGCTCCGGTCTGCCCTTTGCCGTGCGGGACGCCCGCCTGGAGGAGAGCCCCGAGGGCGCTCGCCTCACCATCGTGCTCCGGGCCTTCAAGCCCCGCGATGGCGCCAAGGTTGAGGACGAAGCCTGATGGCCGCCGCGAAGACCTCCTTCGACCCCAAGGCCATGCTCGCCGAGCTGAAGGCCAACCGGCAGACCCAGGTGGCCCTCCTGGTCTTCGCCGGCATCCTCGTGTGGATGCTCTGGCCCGAGGCGCCGAAGGTCCGCAAGGCCAGCGGTGGCAGCGCCGCCAGCAACACCTACCTGGATCCCAAGGCCCTCGCCTCCCTGCGCAAGCTGCCGGATCTGGCCGCCCTGGACCGGGCCGGCGAGATCCCCGCCATCCCCAAGCTGCTGCGGGACCCCTTCCTCTTCGAGGCGCCCAAGCCGCCACCGCCCCCGGTGAAGGTCGTGGAACCACCGCCCCCACCGCCTCCGACCCCTGAGCAGCTGGAAGCCATGCGGATCCAGCGGGAGAAGGATGCGGAAAACGCCTCCAAGCCCCAGGAGCTGCGCTACCTCGGCTACCTCAAGGGCAGCCCCGCGGGGCAGATCGGCGCCTTCATGAAGGGTGAGGAGGCCCAGCCCCTCACCCTGGGCACGGTCCTCAAGGACAAGTGGAAGCTGGCGGAGCTCACGGACCGCAAGGCCGTGTTCCAGAACCTGCGCTTCCAGGACCTCCGCTTCGAACTCACCACCCGCGACGCGGCCGGGAACTCCGGCCCCGGCGCCGGCACCGTGACCAACGAGTACTGAACGAACACAGCAACAGGATGGGCATGATGCGGCTCCCCCACACTTCCAACGCCAGGACCTCGCGGCTTGTCCGCGCGGCCCTGGGCCTCGCCCTGATCCTCGCGTTCGCCGGCTGCAACCTCTACACGGCCAACAAGGCCTACAAGGAGGAACGCTACGAGGAGGCCCTCGAGAAGTACCGCAAGGTGCTCAAGAGCGATCCCACCAATGTCCAGGCCCGCATCGGCCTGCAGCGCGCCAAGGCGCGCGCCGCTGAAGTCCACCTGGCCAAGGCCCGCGACGCCGAGCGCAAGGGCTACGAGGACAAGGTCGTGCTCGACTTCCTCCGCAAGGCGGTGGTGCTGGATCCCGACAACCAAGCCGCGGCCGATTGGTACGTGGAGCTTGAGGGCAAGGTGAAGCGCCAGGCCGAAGCCGACGCCGCCGCCGACGACGTGGACACCCTGAAGGCCAAGGCGGACACCCACCAGGCCCTCCAGATCGTGCCCAACAGCGACGCCCCCATGGGCGCCACCTTCCGCACCCGCACGAGCCTCCGTGAGATCCTCGCCACCCTGAGCCGCAGCACGGGCGTGAACATCATCATGCACACCAGCTTCCAGGACCAGAGCGTCGCCATCGACCTCCAGGGCCTCACCTTCCAGAAGGCACTGGACACGCTGATGCTGCAGAACGACCTGTTCTACCGGGTGATGGACAAGAACACCATCATGGTGTTCAAGGACACCCAGCAGAACCGCGAGAAGTACGACAACGTCATCATCAAGACCTATTACCTCAGCTACGCGGATCCCGAGCCCATCCGGCAGATGCTGGTGACCCTGAACCCCCTGCTCAAGATCGTGCAGGACAAGCGCATGAGCGCCATCAGCGTCCGCGCCAAGCGCGAGGAGCTGGCGGTGGTGAACCGCGTCATCGAGCAGATGGACAAGCCCAAGGCCGAGGTCATGGTTTACCTGGAGCTCATGGAGGTCACGGAGAACAGCCTGGAGAAGGTGGGCCTCCTGCCCGTGCTCGGCCCCGCGGATGAATCCGGCATCTACCGCATCGGCGCCACCATCGATGCCTCCGGCCTGCCCAACCAGAACAAGGGCGCCATCCGCATCAGCAAGTCCGACGTGCGCTTCCTCTTCCCCAGCCTCGCCCTGGACGCCCTCAAGGCCGACGGCGACGCCAAGCTGGTGGCCAGCCCCAACGTCCGCGCGGTCAGCGGCGAGAAGGCCACCGTCAACATCGGCGAGAAGATCAGCACCACCCAGAGCTCCCTCAGCCTGCCCACCGCCGGTGCCGCCGGCAGCGCCACCCAGATCCCCAGCTCCGTGGCCGGCCTCGGGCAGACCAACTACAGCTACGAGAACGTGGGCGTGAAGATCGAGGTCGAGCCCCGCGTCCACTACAACGGCGAGGTCACCCTCAAGCTCAAGACCGAGGTCACCACGCTCAAATCCGGTTCCACGCCCGGCCGCCCCGACCTGGGCCTGCGCTCCATCGAGACCTTCGCCCGCCTGCGGGACGGCGAGACGGCCATCTTCGGCGGCCTCCTCAAGGATGAAGAACAGAAGAGCCTCCAGGGCATCTGGGGCTTGGCGGACTTGCCCATCATCCGGCAGCTCACCTCCAACACCCGCACCCAGAAGGCGAAGACCGACGTGATTCTCACGGTGCGCGCCGTGCTCGTGCGCAAGCCCAACCTCACCGAACGCGACCTGCAGGCCTACAACCCCGACGAGGCCTACACGCAGACCGGCCCCTTCGCCGCCAAGCCCGCGCCCGTGAAGCCTGCGCCGAAGCCCCTCGCACCCGTCACCCCCTCCACGCCCGCCGCGCCCCAGGCCCCCGCCGCCCAGCCTTCCGCTCCGACGCAGGCCCCCGCAGCCGCCGAACCCCCGAAGTCCAAGGACATCGCCGAAGTGGCCCCCACCCCGGAGGGACAGGCCGCCCGCTCCACCCAGGCCTCGGATCTCGTGATCTACGTGAGCCCCGTGGTGCAGCAGGCCAAGAAGGGGGACAAGGTGCAGGTGAGCTTCCTCGTCAGCGGTGGCCAGGGGATCTCCACGGGGAGCCTGGAAGTCCGCGTGAGCCCCAACCTCAAGCTCCTCTCTTCCGGTTCCGGGGATTGGATCACCGGCGAGGCGGGCACCCTGGACTCGAAGCCCGGCGCCGAGGGAACCAAGCTCACCTTCAAGCGCAACGGCAGCGGCTCCGACAGCGGCACCCTCGTCACCCTGGAGCTGGAGGCCCTGGCTCCCGGCAACGGCACCGTCATCATCCAGGGCGGCAGCTTCATGGCGGGCCTGACCCCCGTCAGCGGCCGCTGGGTGAACGCCCTCGTCACGGTGGAGTGATGTCCCTCGGGATGGGCGCCCGGTCCCACCGCCAGCGGGGCTTCACCCTCATGGAGCTCCTCGTCACCGCCACGGTGCTCCTGGTGCTGGCCTCGGCCACGGTGCCCATCATGAAGAACGCCATCCAGCGCCAGAAGGAGCTGGAGTTGCGCCGGGACTTGCGCGAGATGCGCATGGCCATCGACGCCTACCGAGCGGATGCCCAGGGCCAGAAGATCAAGGCCCCTCCCGTGGAAGCCAACTTCTGCCCCGAGAGCCTGGAGCAGCTGGTGGAAGGCGTGGCCGCCACCGGCAGCGCCAGCCGCAAGATCAAGTACCTCCGCCGCATCCCGGTAGATCCCTTCACCGGGCGACCCGAATGGGGCATGCGCAGTTCCGCCGACGACCCCAACAGCACCAGCTGGGGCGGCGGCCACGTCTTCGACGTCTACAGCCTGGCCCAGGGCACGGGCATGAACGGCATGCCCTACAAGGAGTGGTAGGGGCGGGCCTCTGAGTCCTGAGTCCCTGGTCCTTAGGCTTGCCGATTCCGGCGATTCGCCCCGATGGGGCATTTCGAACGGCGGTCTGTGCGGAGGTCGCGTGACCCATGCACTTCGCCGCCAAGGACCAGGGACCCCATTCCCCGGACAATCCTGCTTGCAACACCTCCGGACCCGCGCTAGGCTTGAGGTTCGCCCCGCGACTCACGGGTTTCGGGCTGATCCTTGAATGGGGATATGGCGGAATTGGTAGACGCGCTAGTTTCAGGTACTAGTGTTCACAAGACGTGGGGGTTCGACTCCCTCTATCCCCACCATCAAGAGGACGGACCCACCTGGGTCACGCCCTTTTCACGGCGCCCGGCCGACTCCGGGATCGACCCTCCACGAGGCGCGGGACTTCGGGACGGGTGACGGGCATAAACCCCGAAATAGGAGC
>DATFAX010000103.1:0-39365 GCA_035254125.1 Holophagaceae bacterium
CGCCGTGGCCACGGGCATGTTGAACTGGACGACCCCGATGATGATGCCGGCGATGATGTTCACGGCCAGCACGATGAGGGCCGCCACGGCGTCCCGCTGGGTGAACTTCACGGCGCCGTCCATGGCGCCGTAGAAGTTGGCCTCCTCCTGCAGGTCCTTGCGCCGCTTGCGGGCCTCCATCTCGTCGATGTAGCCCGCATTCAGGTCGGCGTCGATGGCCATCTGCTTGCCGGGCATGGCGTCCAGGGTGAACCGGGCCGTCACTTCGGCGATGCGCCCGGCGCCGTGGTTGATCACGAGGAACTGGATGGCCAGGAGGATCAGGAACACCACGAGGCCGATGACGTAGCTGCCGCCCACCACGAATTGGCCGAAGGCCTGCACCATGTGCCCGGCGGCCCCGGTGCCCTCCTGCCCGTAGAGCAGGATCCGGCGGGTGGTGGCCACGTTGATGCCGAGCCGGAAAAGCGTCACCACCAGGAGGATGGAGGGGTAGGCACTGAATTCCTTGGGACGGGCCACGTACATGCCCACCAGGAGGATCATCAGGCTCAGGGTGATGTTGAGGGTGATGAGCAGATCCAGCATGAAGGCGGGCAGGGGCACCACCATCACGACCATGACGATCAGGATGAAGACAGGCACCGCCAGGTCCGCCCGTTTCGAGAGGCGGCCCACGAAAGGCAATAGGCGGTCCAGGAAGGTCAACATAACGACACCGGCTGGGCCGGGGGCGAGGGTCGTGCCGATGCCGTCCCGGTGCGCTTGGAGGGTCGAGGTCTAGCCCTTGGGGAGGGTGAACCAGAAGGTGGTCCCTTCGGGCCCGCTCTGGAACCCGATGGTGCCCCCCATGGCCTCCACCAGGGCCTTGGAGATGGCCAGGCCCAGACCTGTGCCCCGCACGTCCCGGGTGCTGCCGCTCTCCGCCTGGGCGAACTTCTCGAAGATTCGCCCCCGGAAGGCCTCGGGAATGGGTTCTCCGGCATTCATCACCCAGATGCGGACGAAGGCCCCCTCCTCCCAGGCCCCGAGGCGGACGACCCCCTCCTTCCGGGAGAACTTGGTGGCGTTGGAGAGCAGGTTGGCGAGCACCTGGGCCACCCGGAGGGCATCCCCCACCACCCGGGGGGGGGCCCCCTCCAGCTCCAGGGCCAGGGAGACCCCGAGGGCCTGGGCGTAGGGGCCGTTGACAGCCAGGGCCTCGGCCAGCAACCCGGGCAGGCTCAGGGGCTTCAGATCCAGTTCCACGCCGCCGGATTCGATGCGCTTCATGTCCAGGAGGTCGTTCACCAAGTGCAGCAGGCGCTCGGTATTGCGGCGGGCCATCTCCATGAGGTTGCCCCGCTGGCCCTCGGGCAGGCTCACGGAATCCGTGGCCAGGAGGCCCAGGGCCCCCCGGATGGCCGTGAGCGGCGTCCGCAGTTCATGGCTCACCACGGAGATGAACTCGTCCTTCACCCGCTCGGCGGCCCGGCGTTCCTGGACCTCCCGCTGCAGGTCGATGTTCAGGTGGGTGAGGGCCGAGGTCCGCTCGACCACCTCGGCCTCCAGGCGGGCGCTTCGGGCGAGGTGGAGGCGCTCCCGGGTGCGCAGGGAGGTGATGAGCAGGCCCACGAGGAGAAGGCCCAGGCCCGCCTGCACGAGGGGCCGCTGCCAGAAGGAGGGCAGCACCTGGAAGGGGAACTCCAGGGTGCCAGGCACGGGGCCACGGCCATCCCGGGCCCAGACCTTCAGGCGGTAGGTGCCGGGGCGGAGGTTCACGAACTCCCGCTCGCCGCTCACCACCCAATCGGTGGGATGGTCTTCCAGGCCCTCCAGCTGGGCCTGGTAGCGGATGTTCTGCTCCCCGAAGTAGGCGAGGAGCGCATAGGCGAAGGAGATCCGCCGTTCCGAAGGTTTGAGGACGAAGGTCTGGAGGCGCTCCGCCCCTGGCATCGCCTGGCCGTTGACCATCACCTTCCGCAGCCGCAGCGGGGGACGGGAGGCATCCTCCGGGAGCCGGGCGGGATCCAGCATGCCCAGGCCGCTGCGGGTGCCCACCCAGATGCGACCCCCCTGATCCACGAGGATGGCGTGGGGGTTGGCGATGGCTGAAGGCAGCCCGTCATCCTCCGTGAACACCCGCAGGGAGAACCGCTCCGGGGCGTTGGGATCCCGGGGGGCGATGCGGGCCACGCCCAGATTGGTGGCGAGCCAGACGGCCCCATCCCGGGTGCTGGTCATCGCCTGCACCGCATCCGAGGGGAGGGCCGCGGCGGAACGGCTGGTCAGGGTGGTGCCCCCCCGTTCCGGATGATCCGGATCCAGAACGCAGACCCCGCCCCCATTGGTGCCCACCCAGAGCTCCCGGGCCCCTGAGGGGCCGAGGGTCAACAGGAGGTGGGTGACGAGGTTGCTGGGCAGGTGACCGCCTTCCCGGCTGAACCGGGTGAGGCGGCCCCGATGGAGGCGCCAGAGGCCATTGCCCCGGGTCCCGATCCACAGCACGCTGCTCCCCTCCGACAGGCCGCCATCCAGGAGGGTATCCACCACCACCTCCCGGAAGTCCGGGTCCCCGGCCACCGGTTCCCACCGGTCGCCGTGGAGCACCATGAGGCCTCGGGTGGAGCCCGCCCAGAGCTTGACCCCGTCCGCGTCCTGCGTGGCGGCCAGGGCGCTCACGGCCGGGATGGCCAGGCCGTCCGCGGCCCCGTAGACCCGCCACCCGCCGTTCCGATACCGGGCGAGACCCCCCAGGGCCCCCACCCAGAGCTCGGATTCCCCCCCGGCCAGGGTGCGGGTGAGCAGCGCATTGATGCGCACCCCCTGGAGGGACCTCGGCACCGGCCAGGTGGTCCAACTCCGGCCGTTGAAGGCACTGAGCCCCCGGCCGGAAGCCGCAAGGAGGAGGGGGAGCTTCCCCTCATTGACCTCGGCCAGGCACCAGGCCACGCTCCCGGCCAGGCCCGAGAAGGCGTCGTGGGTGCGCCAGCCGCCCTCCCGGAGGGCGAGCAACCCGGCGCCAGAGCTGCCCACCCACAGGGTGTAGGGGCCATCGGGCGACTGTTGGACGAAGAGGCGGTAGAGGGTCTCTGTGGGCAACCCCGAGCGGAAGGTGTAGGCCTGGAAACGGGTCGCGCGGGCCTCCAGGTAGGCGAGGCCCCCGTGGGTGGTCACCCACAGGGTCCGATCACCCTGCCGGGAGACGGTTTCCGCGAGGTCCGTGCAAAAGGTGTCGGGCAGTCCCTCCGCCTGGTGGAAAAAGGTCCAGCGACCCCGGGCATACCGGCCGACGCCGGCCCCGTAGGTGCTCACCCAGACCTCCTCGGTCCCATCGGCCCCCGTGCGCTGGAGCACCTGGTTGATGCTCACGTTCGGCAGCCCCTCCAGGAGCTCCGCGCCGCCCGGCCCCACCCGGGTCACGGTGCCACCTTCACCCGCCACCCAGAAGGACTCGGGTCGGCCGGGCACGGGCGCGAGCTTCCAGAGCTTGAGGCTCTTGAGGGGCAAATCGACCTTGGTCCACTGCGAGCCGTCCCAGCGGGCCACACCGCCCCCGTAGGTGGCGGCCCAGATGGTGGTTTTCCCGGAGGGATCCCGGGTCTCCAGCAGGGCATGCACCCGGTCGGCAGGCAGCCCCTGAGGCACGGACCAGGTGGTCCACGTTCCCTCCCGGAGCCGGGCCACCCCGCCCTCCTGCCGTGCGAACCAGAGGGAACCGTCGGCGGTGGGCAGCACTGCATGCACGTAATTGCCGATGCGGCGGTCGGGCATGTCCACCATGGACCAGGTGCGACCGTCGTAGCAGGCCGCGCCATCCTGGGTGCCCACCCAGAGGAGCCCGTCGTGATCCAGGGTCACGGCCATGATGCTGCTGTTGGGCAATCCTTCCTTCACCCCGAAGGCGCGGAACTTGGGTCGGCCTGCCTCCAGCAGGTTGAGGGGCTGGGAAGGTTGCTGGGCCAGGGCCTGGGGGAGGGCGCACAGGCAGGTCAACAGGACCCGCAGGAGGACGCGACGGAGGGGCATGGCCCGCTTATCGGCGGAGGTCGGAGAAGGTACAGGATGGGCGCAGTCGGGGGGGCCGATCCGCCACCTTCCGGACAGCTGCCGTGATCCCGTCACGCCCGAGAAGTCCCCTCCCGCGGAATCCCCAGGCCCTCCCATCGTTCCGGTGGATGGAAGCGGCATCGGAGCCCGGACCAGCTCACCCGCTGGAAGGTGATCTCCCCGGGCCAGGGTCGACGGTCCAGCCAGCTCCTTAGGGCCCGCTGGAGGCGCAGCCGCTGCTCGGGTCCCAGGGCGAGGTCGCCGCCCACCCAGGCGCCCCGGGCCCGGGCCTTCACCTCCAGCACCCGCAGCTCGCGGCCCCGGGCGAGGATCAGATCCAGCTCCAGGCGCCCCACCTTCTCCCGCCAGGCCACCGCCTCGAAACCGCGCAGCCACAGGAGCCAGAACGTGAGCCGCTCCATCCACCGCCCGTAGCGGCGGGCGGCCTCACCCCGGCGGCGGGAATCGGAGATCGCGGAAGCCATGGTCCCTCAGTGCATCGGGATCTTCTCGGTGCCGGGCTTGGGCAGCAGCTTCAGCCCCACCGGGGGCACCTCGTAGGTGTCGGGCCCGTAGAAGCTCATGAGGCGGCCCTTAATGGGGCGCAGGTCCGCGGGGTTCCGCGTCACGCCCAGTAGCCAGGCGTTGGCCCGGATGCGGATGGGGTAGGTCTCCCCCTCGTAGCCGGGCTTGAGCGAGGTGATCTCGTAGTCGCCGGGCGGCAGGCCCCCGGCCTTGAATTGGCCCTTGGCATCCGTGGCCGCCACCCAGCTGCGGCCATCCCGATGGACGATGCGGACTTGCACGTCGGCGAGGGGCAGGCCCGCGGCATCGCGGATGCCGGACTTGATGCCCCCGGTGGTGGCGGAGATGGTGGCCAGGACGGGCAACGGCTTCGCGCCGGTCTGAGCCCCCAGGGGCGCCAGCAGGATGCACATGAGGAGGATGGGCTTCATGGTCACTGCCCCCGCCGGATCGGTGGCGCCTGGTTGAGCCAGTGGAAGGCGGCGAGGGCCCCTGCCGCCAATTGGCGGACGTTGGCCCAGGCCGGGTGGGTGAGGCAATCGTTGTCCTCCCAGATCTCCGGGTGATCGGAGGCCGTAAGGGCCTCGATCTCGCGGTTCAGCAGGCGCAGCGCGTGGCGCTGGGACTCGGACCAGTCCGTCTCCCCATCGGCGTTGGCCCGCCGGAAGGCTTCGCTGAACTCGAGGATCAGCTCGTCCGTGGCCACCTCCACGTCGGGAAAGAGCCGGGGCTGCAGGTGGGCTGGCTGGGCCAGGGCCTGCAGGGCCCACTGGAGGTTCTGTTCGGACTCGCGCATGGGGGGTCCCCTGGGGCCTGGGTGGTAGTCGTGCGGGGAAAGGTGCGGTGGCTACTCGTCCCGGCGGGGCATGAGGAGGCTGCGTTGCACCCGCTCCAGGTTGCCCTGCAGGCGCACCAGTTTCCAGGCCAGCACCATGGCGTAGCCCAGCCACACCCAGAGCAGGCGGGGGTCCACGGGCGTGCGCTTGAGCACGTCGGTGCCGATGTCCAGGCGCAGGCCGTAGAGGAACCACACCACGCCGCCGTAACCGATGATGAGGTGGCCCCAGCGGATCCAGTGGGGGCGCAGGCACTCCTTCACCTTCCAGCGGAAGAGGATGAAGCGGGTCATGAGGTCGCTCTTCTCCTCGGCGAAATGGAGGGCGATCAGGCGGTCCACGCTGGGGGCGTAGCGGTGCACCTTCAGCTCCTCGATCTCGTCGGCGCCGTTGAGCTTGCGCAGGAGGGCGCTGCGGATCTTCCCCACCGTCTCCTCCCAGGGCGCCTCCTCCCGGCGCAGGGTCAGGTGCAGGCGCACGAGGCCCACCCAGAGGATGGCCTGGGCCAGCAGCACCGCCCAGAGGGCCGTGCCCTGCCAGCCGTAGCCGCGCACCAGATCGAGGAATTTGCCCAGGTCCATGGGTGATAGGATGCCGCATCCACCCATGCGACCGCACCTTTTCCTGCTCCCCGCCTGCATTCTCAGCCTGTCCTCCCAGGATGCCTGGGAAACCGCCGTGCGCCCGGTGGGCGGCCCTGGGCTCGACGGGCAGCCCGCCTGGCGCTTCCTGCGCCGGGAGGGCGTGGGGCGCGCGGCCCTGTTCTCCGAGGAGCTGTTCGCCGCCCGCGCCGGCGCCGAGATCCGGCGTGAGGTCCACCCGGAGGCCACCTTCCAGGCCCTGGCCCGGAAGCTCGACCTCACCTCAGCGCCCATTTGGGTGCTCCTGGATCCCGAAGGGCAGGTGCGCCGGCATGGCACGACGGAGCCCGAAGCGAAGGTGCTGCGGGAGGCCATGGACGAGACGGGCTGGATCTCCCGCTGGGATCGCCGCCAGGCCTTCCTCAAGGAGCATCCCGAGCAGGGCGACGCCACGCTGGACGCTGTGTGGGAGCTGGAGCGCCGCTTCCTCCAGATGCGCTTCAACCTGGAGGCCCAGCGGCAGAAGGGGCCGGCCCTGACCATCACGTGGTCGGCCAACGACCGCCCCGATCCCCAGATGGCCAAGGCCCTCGCCACGCCCTTCGGGACCGCCGAGGTGGTACGCCCCTGCCAGCAGGCCCTGGCCTGGTTCCGTGCCCTGCCCCCAGAGGATCCCGAGGGCACCCGGGCCTGGACCGGCATGTACGCCCTGGGCATGGGCGGCATGGCCTCCCAGGAGGCCCTGGTGGAGGAGTTCCGCGGCCTGCTCCGCCGGGTGGAGGACCAGCTGCACCGCGATCCGGCCCAGGCCGCCCTCTGGTCGGCCTGGCAGGGCTTGGCGTCGGTGCTGCCGGATGTGGATGGGGAGGCGCTCGTGGCAGGCCTTGAAGCCGCGCCAGGCACCCCCTGGCCCCTGCGGCAGACCGCGGAGGCCATCACCCTGCACATGAGCCCCCAGCAGCGCCTCGACCGCGCCGAGTCCGAATTGGCCGGAGGCGGGGATCCCGCGGCCCGGGTCCGGGCCTGGGCCGGCATCAAGCTGGGCGCCCTCCTGGCCTTGAAGCGCGACGAGGAGGCCCGCCTCTGGATCCTGGAAGCGCGGCGGAGGGACCGCGAAGCCCTGAAGGACCAGCCCCTGGATCAGTGGATCGGGGGGAAGCACCCGGCCCACGCCGGCCTCAAGGCCGCCCTGGAGGCGGATCTCCCAGAGGTGAAAGCGGAAGGCGGCGAAGGGCTCGCCCTCGTCCTCCTGGGACGCCCCGACTGGACTGCGGCCTTCGAGGCCCTCGGGCGGCACCCGGAACTGGATGCCTGGGGCCGGGGCTGGGTGATGCTGCCCGGGGAGCTGAGCCTCCTTCACTTCGAGGGCCGGGAGGAGCGGCAGCTGCGGGAGAAGCTGCACCTGCCACCCGGCCCGCGGTGGGTGCTGATCCGGGAGTCCGGGGAGCTGCTGGCGCAGGGTACCAGGGCCCCGGACCCCACAGGGGTGGCGCAGATCCTCCACAAGGCGGGCACGCCCCTGCTGGAACGGCTCGAAGCCTTCCTCCGCATCCACCCCGATCACCGGCAGGCCAAGGAGAAATACGTGGAGGCCCTGGCGGAGCGGATGCCGCACCCCCGCCTGGAACTGAAGCTGGCCCAGGCCTGCGCGAAGGTGGGGGAGGCTGCCATCCTGCGCAACCCCGACTTCAAGCCCCAGGTGCCCCTCTGGGAACCCGTGGCACGGAAGGCCCTCGTGGAAGCCGATGGCCGCCTGGAGCGGTGGCCCGAAAGCCTGGAGGCCTGGATGGCGTGGATGGATTGGCACTCCGTGCTGCCCCGGCCCAGCTCCCCCACGGAACGGCTCCGGGCCCTGGCGGTCTGGAAGTCCGCCACGCGGGGAGGCCCCGGTCCCCTGCCCCTGGACGTGGCCGCGGGGGTGGCCGCCCGGCTTGAGCAGGCGGGCCGCTGGAAGGACCTCGCCGAGTGGGGGCTCCACCAGTGGGAGGGGGGCTGGAAGTTCGCCCTGACCTGGGGGACCACCGGCCCCGAGGATGCGGGGGAGGCCGAGCGAGAGGCGCGCCAGAAGGCTCGGAAGGACCTGCTCACCCTCATCCAGCTCACCCAACTCGCCCTCGCCACCCTCGGCCGGAAGGCCGACTTGCAGCGGTTCCAGGAGGAGCAGCGGACCCTGGACCCCACCCTCGGGGCGGGCCTGGGGCGGGCGAAGCCGTAAAACGATTCAACCGATCGAGGATTGGGAGGATCCTTTCTCCCGTGCGATTCCCCCTGCTGCTCCTCACCTTGCCCCTGCTGGCCCAGACGACCCCGCGCCCCGCCGGCAGCCCGGCTTCGGGCCGCCCCGCCCAGGGGCGTCCGCAGCTGCCCGGCGGTGGGATGGCCTTCCAGGGGCGGGGCGGCGGGGGCGGCGGCTTCCGCATGGGCTTCGACCTGGGCACCTCGGTGCACCGGCTCTGGACCCGCAACGTCGACCTCTCCAATGGCTGGTCGCGCACGGACCCGGACCTGCGACTCATCTGGAACGAGGAGCTGCGGGTGGAGACGCCCTCGGAGGCCCAGGTGCAGGCCCTCTGGGAGAAGCAGGGGTGGAACCTGGACGACCCCAAGGTGGTGCTCGTGGGCGCCGAGGATCGCGTCCTCGCCAGCTGGAACGGCGAGCCCCGCCCCGAGGAGGTGCTGGCGGCCCTGAAGGGCAGCGGCTGGGTATCCCGATTGGAGCGGCTGCAGGATTTCCTGCGGGAACATCCGGACCAGGGCCAGGCCCGCCTCGCCCTCATCCAGATCCTCGCCACCCGGGCCCGGCGCCTGGATCCCACCCAGGACCCCACCCTCAGCACCGCCAACGCCACAGCCCTGGAAGCCGCCTTCGATCGCTTGCGGGAATTGCCCGACTGGCCCCTGCGAGCTCCGGGCCAGCAGTGGGGCTTCCTCCTGAGGGACTTGCTCAACCGCGATCCCGCCCCCGTGGGCGCCGACCTCCGTCGCCGCCTCAAGGAGGATGTGGAGGCGGAGATCGTGCGTAACCCGGCCAACGGATCGCTGTGGTCCCTCTGGGGCCTCCTGGCCACGGTGCCCGGGGATGCGGAAGCGCTGGTGGCCCGCCTGCCCAAGCTCCCGGGCCAGGCCCTCCTCCCCGCCGGAGCCGTGCAACCCCTGGTGGAGTTCCACCTCCGCAGCGGCGGGTGCCCCGCCCTGGAGGCCCTGGCCAGCCGCGTGATCCCGGAGACCACCACCTGGAGCGCCGACGCCGCCTGGCGGTCCGCCCGGGTCGCGGCCCTCTTCGGCCAACGGCGCAAGGAGGAGGCCTTCCGCGCCCTGCAGGCGGATTTGGAGGCCCTGCCCGATGTGGGCTTCATGGGCCGCCTCATGGCCCTGTTCCCCCTGCTCCAGCCTGCGGAAGGCGAGGATCCCTACCTCACCCCCGACGACCGCACGCGCCTCTTCGCGATGATCCAGGAGGGCCGCCAGATGGCCCAGGCCAAGGCGAAGGCCAAGCGCATGGACGAGGACGAGGAGGTGCCCGTGCTGCGCCTGGAGGTGGCCGGCGCTCCAGCCTGGGCGAAGGGCTGGATGGCCCTGCCCAAGCACCCGGCCTTCGATGACTGGGGCCCCGCCGAACTGGCCTTCGGCCTCGTGGAGGGCAAGGCCTGGGCCGCGCTCCGGGAGCGCCGCGGCTGGGGACCGGAGCCCCGCTGGATCCTCCGCAAGGGCGACGATATCTTCGCCTCGGGCACCGAGGCTCCCACCCCCCAGACCCTGGCCGATGCCGTCCGCCAGCAGGGTGAGCCCCGCCTCGCCCAACTCCGCAAGGTGCTGAAGGAGCACCCCGACCTGGTGGCCGCGCGGCGCATGCGCCTGCAGCTGCTGCGCGACCGCATGCCCCACCCGCGCCTGGAGGCCCTGCTCCTGGAAGATGCCCAGAAGCTTGCGGAGCCCTTCCTCGCCGAGGACTTCACCCCCCTGCCCGACCTGTGGCGGAGCCCCGCCCGGCGCAAGGCCGCGGAACTCGAAGGCGCCCTCGCCCGCTGGCCCCAGGACACGGAGACTTGGCTGGCCTGGCTCGATTGGTCCAAGGTGGCGGGCCAGGGGGATGCGGCCGCCCTCCTCCAGGGGCTGGCCTTACCGCCGCTGGAAGTGGGGGAGGAAGGCCCCCTGCCCACCAACCTCGGCGCCACCGTGGCCGGGCAGCTCCAGACCCAGGAACGCCTCAAGGAGCTGGCCGCCTTCGGCCGCCCCTTCTGGGAGGCCATGAAGCCCCGCCTCGCCCAGGCGGCCCATGCGGCGGAGGGCTTCCGCCCCGGCCCAGGGGGCCCGGGTGGGAACCGCACCGCCGCCCTGCCCAGCGCCCCCGCCGAGGGGGCCAAGGCGCCCTCCCCCGACGACCTGAACCGCCGCATCCAAGGTCAGATGGCCCTGGGGCAGATCCGCGCCTCCATGGGCCTGCTGCGCCCCTGGCTCGAGGCGCTCCGGGCCACCCGCCAGGGGCCGGAGGCCGACGCGGTGGTCGCGTCCCTGGAGGAGATCCAACCCGGCCTCGGCCAGCGGCTCTCGGGGGGCGGAAACGGAGGGCGGCGCAATGCCACCCCGGCCGTCACAACGCCTTCCAGCCCAGCTCGCCCAGCGCCAGGAACGACTCAGCGCTGAGCCCCTGGGCCTCGGCGCGCCCTAGCAGGTGCTGCAGCAGCTCCGCCGTGGCCTCCGCATCCTGGAGGGCGCGGTGGGCGCGGGTGTTCACGATGCCGAAGTACTCGCACAGCTTCTGCAGGCTGTACCCCCTGGCTTCGGGTATGAGGGCCTGGGCCAGCTTCTTCGTGCAGATGAGGCGATGCCGGGACCACATCCCCGCCGGCAGGTAGGCCTTGAGGAAGCTGCCGTCGAAGGCCGCGTGGTGGGCCACCCACACGGTGCCCTCCACGAAGGGCGCCAGCTCCAGGGCCACGCGCTCCAGGGAAGGCGCGTCGGCGAGCATGGCCCCCGTGATGCCCGTGATCTTCGTGATGATGGGGCTCACGTGGCCTTCGATGGCGCAGAGCCGCTGGAAGCGGTCCTGCACGACCACGCCCTGCAGCTTCACCACCCCGAACTCCGTGATCTCCGCCGCCGCCCGGAAGGCCCCCGCCTTCGTCCATCCCGAGTGGGGCGTCATCCCCGTCGTCTCCAGGTCGATCACCGAGAAGCTGAGGTCGCGCAGGGATTGGGGTGGGAGGGGGAGGAGCTCGTCCATTGCCTTGATCATCCAGCATCGGCTGGAAAAGCAGGATCGCGAATGACGCGAATAGGGCGAATGGCGCGAATAGAAATTCGAGGCGGTTGCCAGGAGATCTGTTATTCGCTCCATTCGCGTCATTCGCGATCCACTCTTTTCCGGCCCCCCTTTTGCTCCCCCTCCACCGGCGTCGCTTCCTTGACGCACCTTTGATGTGTCCCTGAGGTCCCCATGAATCCGAAAATGCTCGCCTGGGTCGCGCTCCCCATCGTCCTGAGCGCCGGCGTGATCTGGATGTCCGCCCAGGATGCCCAGGAGGGCGCCAAGGCGCCTGCGGCCACCGGGGTGAAGGTCGCCGACCTGGCCCTGAACCTCCAGGCCAAGGAGAAGCAGCTCACCCAGAAGGAGCAGGAGCTCCGGGAGCTGGAGCAGCGGCTCTACGCCCTGCAGGCCACCCTGGACCAGCAGCGCAACGAGGTACTGGCCAAGGAGAAGGCCCTCCTCGACGAGATCAAGAAGCTGGAGGACCTCCGCACCCGCAAGCCCATCGATCCCCAGCTCATCAATACCTACGCGGCCATGGACCCCACCCCCGGGGCCGCCGCCCTGAAGGAGCTGGCCAACCGGAACCTGGATGTGGCCGTGGCGCTCCTGGGGGGCATGAACCCCAAGAAGGCCGCGAAGCTCATGGACGCCCTCGCCCTCCTGGACGCCCCCTTGGCGGGGCGGGTGAGCGAGAAGGTGGGCCTCAGCAAGAAGGATGCGGGCGCCCCGACGGTCCCCTGAGGCGACCTTCGGCCTGACCCGGCCAATTTCGCCCGTCACTTCGGCACAAGGCTGGCCTTGAGAGGGGTCAGCCGAGGTGCCTATGCAAGCCTTGCCGGTGACAGCCCCGAGCGCTCCCACCCCCCGACGGGAGGAGGGCCCGGACCCCCAGGACGGCCGCTTCGGCGCCGTCATGGCCTCCTATCTCCCCTTTCAGGGCGCTCCGATGCAGGCGCCCCCCCCGATGGCCCGCACCTCCCGGTCCGCCGGGGAAGGCCCGGAAGCCCCCTCCCGGACTGACGTCGCCCAGCGTCCCGAGGGGCCCCGACCGCCGGTCCAGGGGCCTGATCGCCCCAACCCGAAGTCCGACCTGAACCCCTCCCAGGAGGCCGCCGCGCCTCCTCCGGCCCAGGGCCCCGGAACCGCGGGCCCGGCCCCGGACGCGAAGCCCGGCACCCCGGCCCAGCCCGCGGCCCAGGTCCCGGAGGCCCTGCCCGAGCCCCTCACCCCGGCGGTGGCCGCCCTTCCCGTTCAGGACCTCCAGGCCCCCGCCCCCGTGAACCCCCCGGCGGAAACCGCCGGGACGCCCCCCCTCCCGGTCGAGGCCCAGGCCGCCCTCCAGGGTGCTGGCACGCCGACCCCCGTCCCCGCCAGCGCCCCGCAGCTCCCCAAATCAATGGCGGAAGCCCCGATGGCCACGGCCCCCACCCAGGGCCTGCTGCCCCCGGCGCCCCGGACGACCGGAGCGACCGGAGCGAACATTCCCCTCTCGGCCCAGGCTGCCGGCCCCCGGGCCCAGCCGGAGCCGGAGCCGGGGCCGGAAGCCCTTTCAGCCCCAACCCCCGAGGCCTTCAAGCTCCAGGTGACGACGCCCATGGACACGGCGCCCACCGCCCCCCAAGCGACCGCTTCCGCCGCCCCCGTCGCCCCCCTTCCCCCGCCCGCTGAAGCGGCGGCCCCGGCGAGCCCGACGGTCGCCGCCCTCCCCGAGGACCCCGGTCCCAAATCCCCCACCCTCAGGGCCACCCCGGCCACCTCGACCCTGCCCGGGACGGCCGCCCCCCTGGTCGCGCCTCCGACCGAGTCCCCTGCCTCCGGCTCCGATGCCAACGGTCCGGGTGCCGGTCCCCAGGGGCAGCCCAAGCTGGAGGCGCTCCGCCGGCCGGGCCCCGAGGCCCAGGTCCCGGCCAGCGAGACCCCGGCCGCGCCGGCCAAATCCCAGGTACCGGAAGGCCCGGCAGTCCGGGTGGACGCCGCCCGTCCCGAGGCCCCGAAGGTCGAGGGCGCCAAGCCCCAGCCCACCCCAGGGCCCGTCCGGGAGATGACCATGACCCTGCCCGCCACGGCCCCCGTGGCCACCGCGGGCACCGAGTTCAAGGCACCCGCCTCCCCGGTGGTCAACCAGGTGGAGACGACGCTGCGGTGGATGGTGAAGGGCCCCGTGCCCGAAGCCAAGCTGCAGCTGCATCCCGAGAACCTGGGTAAGGTCTCCATCGAACTGAAGGTCTCCGAGGGCCAGGTCCACGCCAAGGTGTGGGTCCAGGAGCCCGCGGCGATGCAGGCCCTGCAGGATGGCCGCGCCAACCTCGAACAGGCCCTCAAGCAGTCGGGTCTCCAGCTGGGCAGCTTCGATCTGCAGCAGGGCGGTGATGCCTCCCGCCATGCCCCCGAGCCCCAGACCCGGCAAGCCTCCGCCCCCAAGGGCGAGCCTGCCCCCATGGTGGCTCGGCAGGAAGCGCCCGCACCCGCCTCGGCTCGCGCCGCGAACCCGCGCCGCATCGAGCTTTACGTCTGATTGGCACGAGCCATGAACGGCCTTCCCCGCAGGAGCACCCCATGAGCGTCACCACCCTCAGCGCCACGGACCCCACCACCCAGCTTCCGGGTTCACAGAAGACCACCGCCAAGAATGAGATGGGCCAGGATGCCTTCCTCAAGCTGTTGGTGGCCCAGCTGCAGAACCAGGACCCCACCGGCCAGGGTCAGGATCCCAACCAGATGGTCCAGCAGCTCACGGCCTACAGCAGCCTCGAGCAGGCCACGAAGACCAACACTCTGCTGGGCGCCATCCAGGGCCAGAACAACGGCCTCGCCCAGTTCCAGGCCGCCTCCCTCGTGGGCCGCACCGTGAAGGTGCAGGGCTCCGGCTTCGCCCTCCAGGATGGCAAGGCCAGCATGGCGCTGAAGCTCGAAGGCGACGCCAAGGTCACCCTCACGGTGAAGGACGCCAACGGCAAGGTCATCACCACCCTCAGCGAAGGTCAGCTCACCAAGGGCATCCACACCCTCGGCTGGGACGGTCTCGACGCCGCGGGCAACAAGGTGGCCGACGGCACCTACAGCGTCACCGTCACCGCCACGGATCCCGGCTCCGAGAAGGCCGTGGACTTCAGCACGGCTTTCATCATGAAGGTGGATGCCGTGAGCTTCGCCAATGGCCAGATCCTCCTCCAGTCCGGAGCGGCCGCCTTCCTCCTCGCCGACGTCGCCGAAGTCATGGCCTGAACCCCTTTCCCACGCCCCTCATCCAACCCCTTCCCAGGAGCCTCCCATGTCCCTCTTCTCCGCCTTCTACTCCGGCCTCAGCGGCCTCGCCACCAACGCCAGCGCGCTGAACGTGATCGGCAACAACCTCTCGAACCTCAACACCGTGGGCTACAAGGGCAGCTCCACCACCTTCCGCGACATCTTCAGCACGAGCCTGGGCGGCGTGAGCACCCAGGGCAACGGCAACCCCATCCAGTTCGGCCTCGGCGTGCAGATCAACAGCGTGGCCCAGGATTTCAGCCAGAGCAGCTTCCAGTCCACGGGCAACGCCCTGGACATGGCCGTGCAGGGCGCCGGGTTCTTCGTGCTGCAGCCCGTGGGCGGTGGCCAGACCTTCACCCGGGCGGGCAACTTCAACCGCAACAACGACGGCTTCCTCGTGTCCGCCAACGGCGCCAACGTCATGGGCTGGGGGCGGGATCCCATCACCGGCCTCCTGAACACGAGCACCGCCATCGCCCCCATCCAGATCACCACGGGCACCACCTCCAGCGCCTTCGCCACCCAGAACATCCGCCAAGGTGTGAACCTGAACTCCGCCGCCACCGCGGGCCCCACCTCCGTGCTGCAGACCCCCATCCAGGTCTACGATTCCCAGGGCAACTCCCAGAACCTCATCGTCACCTACACGAAGACAGGCGTGAACTCCTGGTCCTATTCCGTGTCCGGACCTGCCGGTTCCACCATCACCCAGGCGAATCCGGCCGCCGGTTCGGGCACGGGCACCATCACCTTCTCCCCCTCGGGCACCCTCCTGGATGTGAATGGCCTGGGCAACACCTTCACCTCGGATCCCGTGCTGAACATCAACTGGGGCAACGGCACCACCGCCAGCGCCATCAAGATCAACATCGTGAATTCGGACAATAGCTCCAACCTCACCCAGTACAGCGCCCCCAGCGGCACCAGCAGCACCTTCCAGGATGGCTACGGCGCCGGCACCCTGAAGGACCTCACCGTGGACCAGAACGGTGTCGTCACCGGCTCCTTCACCAACGGCCAGGTGATCCCCCTGGCCCAGGTGGCCCTGGCCACCTTCAACAACAACAACGGCCTCGTGCAGCAGGGCAACAACCAGTGGAGCCAGAGCCTCGCCTCCGGCAGCCCCACCATCGGCGTGGCCAACAGCAGTGGCCGCGGCGGCATCCTGGGCGCCAACCTGGAGCTCGCCAATGTGGACGTGGCCAGCGAGTTCACCAAGCTGATCCTCAGTCAGCGCGGCTACCAGGCCAACGGCAAGATCGTCACCACCACGGACCAGCTGCTGCAGGAAACCCTGAACCTGAAGCAGTAAGTCTGAAATAAGTCCCGATTCCGGACGCCCCTCGGGGCGTCCGGCCGTTTTGGGGGCAGGCCCGGTAAACTGGGGGTCCGAGGATTCGATGTCCGAGCTCCAGCCCCTGTCCCCCCGCCGCAAGACCCGCCAGATCATGGTGGGCAAGGTGCCCGTGGGCGGCGACGCCCCCATCACCGTGCAGAGCATGACGAAGACCGACACACGGGACGTGGAGGCCACCGTCAGCCAGATCTACAGCTACGCCGGTGCGGGCTGCGAGATCGTGCGCGTGAGCGTACCCACGAAGAAGGCCGGCGAGGTCTTCCACGAGATCACGGCCCGCAGCCCCATCCCCGTCGTCGCCGACATCCACTTCGACTACCGGCTGGCCCTCGTGGCCGCCGACGGCGGCGCCGCCTGCCTCCGCATCAATCCCGGCAACATTGGCGGCCAGGACCGCGTGCGCGCCGTGGTGGACAAGGCCGGCGAGAAGGGCATCCCCATCCGCATTGGCGTGAACGGGGGCTCCCTCGAGAAGGAACTGCTGGAGAAGTACGGCACCGCCACCCCCGAGGCCATGGTGGAGAGCGCCCTGCGCCACCTGGAGCTGCTGGAAAAGGAGGGCTTCTACAACACCAAGATCTCCCTCAAAGCCAGCGATGTGATCCGCACCGTGCAGGCCTACCGCCTGCTGGCCAAGCAGGTGGACTACCCCTTCCACCTGGGCGTCACGGAGGCCGGCACGCCCTTCGGCGGCACCATCCGCAGCTCCCTGGGCCTGGGCATCCTCATGGCCGAGGGCATCGGCGACACCATCCGCGTGTCCCTCACCGGCGAGGGCACGGAAGAATGCAAGGTGGGCCACGAAATGCTGCGGGCCCTGGGCCTGCGCGAGGGCGGCTTCCGCATGGTGAGCTGCCCCTCCTGCGGCCGCGTGCAGATCGACCTCAACCGCGTGGCCAACGAGATCGAGGCGGGCCTCAAGGAGATCGACCACACGGGCATCACCTACGCCGTCATGGGCTGCGTGGTGAACGGCCCCGGCGAGGCCATGGATGCGGACCTGGGCGTGGCCGGCGGCGCCGGCGAGGGGCTCATCTACCGCCGCGGCGTGCTGGTGCGGAAGGTGAAGGAGGAGGACCTCGTCCCCGCCTTCCTGGACGAAGCCCGGGCCTACAAGGAAGAGATGTCGAAGGCCGGGGCGTGAAAAGAATGGCCCAGTTGATCATCTGGGTCACCGTCCATCCCCTCTGGACCCTCGCCATCCTCCTGGGCCTCGAGGCCCTGCTGCCGGTCTACCTGCAGCCCACGGCCTGGGCGGCCCGGGGCGCCATCCGCACTTACCAGATCGTGCTCTCCAAGAACCTGCCCACCCAGTGCAAGTTCCACCCCACCTGCAGCCACTACGGCCTGGGCTGCGTGCGGAAGTTCGGCACCCTGCGCGGCGGCCTGCTCACCACCTGGCGCCTGATCCGCTGCTCGCCCCTCACGCACGGCGGCGAGGATCCCGTGCCCTGAGGCTCCGGGGTCCGGCGCCCCTGGGAGCGCCGGACCCCGGACGGACGGGCTCAGGGATGGGCGGGCACCACCGGCGGGTACACGGGGAAGGGCGGCCGGATGAAGGTCGGCGCCGGGGTCTTGGCCAGCAGCTCCAGGACCACCTGGATGGCCCTTTCCAGCTGGGGGTCCCGGCCGTCCCGCATGAGGGCCGGATCCTGTTCCACGGCGATGTCGGGGGCGATGCCCCGGTTCTCCACCTCCCACTCGCCCCGGGTGCCGTGGAGGCCCCAGCGGGGGGCGGTGACGCCCCCGCCGTCCAGGAGTGAGGGATAGCCCCCGATCCCCACCAGCCCCCCCCAGGTCCGGGTGCCGATGAGGGGACCGAGGGCCGCCTTCTTGAAGAGCCAGGGCAGCGCGTCCCCACCGGAGCCGGACATCTGGTTGATGATCATCACCTTGGGACCGAAGATCGCCTGGGTGGGCTCCACGACCTCCCGTCCCTCCCGGGAGACGTTGACCATCTGCGGGGTGCGTTTCAGCAGGTCCACGATGTAATCGGCGATGTTGCCGCCATGGTTGAAGCGCTCATCGAGGATCACCGCCTGGCGGTCCACCTGGGAGAAGAAGTAGCGGTTGAAGTTGGTGAAGCCTTCAGAGGCCGTGTCCGGGATGTAGACATAGGCCACGCGGCCCCCGGTGGCCTCGTCCACCCTGCGCCGGTTGGCCTCCATCCAGGCCCGGAGGCGCAGGTTGGCCTCCGAGGGGGTGGTCACCACCGTGATCGTGCGCGATCCGCTGCCGTCGGCCTTCGGCCCCACCGTGAGCACCACCTGCTTGCCTGCGGTGCCCTGGAAGAGTCGGTACACATCGTCCGTGCCGAGCAGCTCCCGGCCGTTCACGGCCAGCAGGAACTCCCCCTCGCGGACGTTGAGCCCGGGTTGGGTGAGCGGCGCCACCAGGTCTGGATTCCAGTTTTCCCCCTGGAGGATCCGCGCGAACTGGTAGCGGCCATCCACCACGCGGTAATCAGCCCCCAGCAGGCCCACGCCCACCGGGGCCTGGCGCGGCACGTCGCCGCCACCCACGAAGGTGTGGCCCAGGGCCAGGTGGCCCGTCATCTCCTCGAAGAGGATGTTCAGTTCCTGGCGGCTTCCGAGCCCCTCCAGGAAGGGTTCGTACAGCTTCTCAAGCCGAGCGAGATCCACGCCGTGGAAGCCCGGATCGTAGAGGAAGTCCCGCTCGATGCGCCACACCTCCCGATACATCTGCCGCCACTCGGCCCGGGGATCCACCCAGAGGTCCACGCCCTCCAGCTTGAGGGCCCCGTCGCCGGGCTTCACCGCCTTGTCGCCCGGCACGACGAACCATCGTCCGCCTTGGGCGTAGAGCACCTTGGAACCATCTGCGGAGACCTGGAACGTGATCTTCCCCCCGTAGTTCCCGCCGCCGCCCTCGAGGCCGTCGAGGAACCGCTCGGCTTTCCGCGCCTTCAGGTCCAGACGGGCGACCTCCTGGGGAATGGGGCCGTTGGCCTCCACCCCGTCCTGATCGCTCAGGACGAGGGGAGCCGTTCCGACGTAGACGATCCCCTCGGCGCCCGCTTCCAGGAACACGTGGTTGGCCCGCTTCACGGGCAGCGCCACGATGCGCTGGTCGAGCCCCTCGAAGTCGATGCGGAGGGGCTCCGCGGATTTCCCCTCGGCCTTGGCCTTGGCTTCCGGCTTGGAGTCCGCCTTGGGATCCTTCTTCTCCTCGGCCTTCGCGGCTTCCTCGTCGCTCTCCGGAGCCAGCGGGGAAGGCAGGTCCTTCCGGAGCACGGCGGCATAGACGTTGGAGCTGGTGGGGTGCCCCATGCCCGTCATGTCCAGCCAACCGGGGCTGAGGCCCGCGTCGGTCCCGGCCAGGAAGTAGAGGTACTTGCCGCTGCGGTCGAAGCGGCCGCAGGTGGCGTCGCTGCGGCCATCCGTGATGGCGCGGGGCTTCCGGTCCTCCAGGTTGGCCACGAAGACGCCATGCAGGTGGTTGGGCAGCTGCTTGGTGTACACGATCCAGCGGCTGTCCGGGGACCAAGCGGGATCCAGGTTCGAGAGGGGCGTGTCGAAGAGGTCCGAATCCACCTTCACCGCGGTCCCCTTTTCCACGTCCATGACCCAGAGGTTCATGCGCTTGTCCGTGTAGGCGAGGTGCTTGCTGTCCGGTGACCAGCGGGGGGCATAGAAGTACGACGGCGGCTGCCCCAGGGAGATCGACCGCACGGGCCCCAGGCCGTCGGGGGCCCGGAGATGCAGCGCGTATTCCCCGGGGGCATCCGAGAACCAGGCCACCCACTTGCCATCGGGGGACCAGGCGGGATCACGATCCGCCACCCCGGGACTGCTGGTGAGGTTGCGGGCCTCGCCCTTCTCCACGGGCACCGAGAGGACCTCGCCCCGCGCCTCCACCAGCACCCGCTTTCCGGAAGGCGAGAGGGAGGCATGGAGGACCTGCCGAGGATCCACCTTGGTGAACCGGGGCCGCAGCTCGGGCAGGTCCGCCGCCAGGTGCACCGGCACGGTGCGGGACTGGCCCGTGGCGAATTCGTAGAGTTTCAAGGTGCCTAACTGGTGGTAGACGATGCCGCCGGGGCCCGCCGAGGCGGACGTGATGTCGAAGCCCTCCTTGTTCGGCACCACGGTCCGCACGGCCGGGGACTTCAGATCCCAGGCATGGAGGGTGACGGGGCCCGAGCGATCCGAGAGGAAGTAGAGGGTGTCGCCCACCCACATGGGATTGCGGTCGTTGCTGTTCTCTCGGGGCACGGGCGTGACCTTGGAATCCGACAGCTCCGCCAACCAGATGCGCGACGTCTGGCCGCCCTGGTAGTGCTTCCAGCCGGGCTGCCACTGCCCGAAGGGCGTATAGGCCAGGCGTTTGCCATCCGGCGAGAAGGCGCCTTCCTGCCCGGAGGGGAGCGGCAGGCGGGTGGGATGGCCGCCGGTCACCGGCACCGTGAAGAGCTGTTCGAGATCCCGGGAGGCCGCCCGGCTGGAGCGGAAGAGGATGGCCTTGCCGTCGGGCGTCCACCCCAGGGCCTCGTCCGGGCCGGGATGGTAGGTGAGGCGACGGGGTTCGCCGCCATCGGCGGGGACCACGTAGACATCCTGGTTGCCGTCGTAGACCCCCGTGAAGGCCAGCAGGCGGCCGTCGGGGGAGTAGAGCGGGCCGCGGCAGCGGCCCAGGCCCGTCACCAGGCGGCGGGCCTCGCCGCCGCCCCGGGGCACATCCCAGATCTCACCGGCATGGCTGAACGCGATGCGGGTCGCCGAGAGGGCCGGCCCCAGGGTGAGGCGGAGGGGGGCCTCCCCGGAACGCCCCTGCGCGAGCAGGGGGAGGATCGCCAGAAGGATTCCGGTCCAACGCATGGAGACTCCCTGGGGGAATGGGCTGTGGAGCCCATTATTCCCCACTGGAATCCCGGGAGAAGGAGGATCTTCAGATCAGGGAGGGAGGACCTCCCTCAGTGCGCATCCCGCAGGCTGAACCGGTCCACGCTGCCCGCGGTCTCCACGAGGGTGGCGGCCCGACGCAGGCGCAGGGTGTGCTGCACGGTCTGCATGGCGCTCATCACGGGCAGGTCGATGCCGAGGCGCTGGAGGTCCCCTTCGGTGAACCAGGTGGTGTCGCCATGGCCCTTCCGGGCGGCGTGATCGGCCAGAACTTTGTCGGTGATGCCCACGGGAAACTCCTTGCCCTGCTACGTTTGAAATAGCACAAGGAGCGTCGGGTGGCCAGCTTCAGGGACAATTGGGCCTTCGGGATTGTGACGATGGTCTGGGGTTGCATCATGGTGGTGGTCACCGTGCTGAGCATCCTGATCGCCGCCCCCTTCCTCGGCCCCCGGAAGGCCTTCTTCTCCATCGCCCCCATGTTCTACCGCAGCGTGTTCGCCGTGTGCGGGGTCCGCTGGTCCATCGAAGGCTGGGATGACCTGCCCGAGCCCATCCGGAACGGCACTCAGCCCTGCATCTTCATGTGCAACCACGAGAGCCAGCTGGATCCGCCCTTCCTCGTGGGCATCCTGCCCGCCCACCCCGTGTTCATCGCCAAGAAGGAAGTGAAGTACATCCCCTTCGTGGGCTGGGCGGCCCTGTGCGCCGGCGTGATCTTCATCGATCGGGGCCATCGCGAGCGGGCCATCGGCAGCCTCTCCCAGGCGGCGGCCGGGATCCGGTCCGGCAAAAGCGTGGTCGTATTCCCCGAGGGCACCCGCACGCGCACGGGCGAATTGCTCACCCTCAAGAAGGGGTCCTTCAACCTGGCCCTGGAGGCCAACGTGCCCGTGGTGCCCATGGGCCTCAACGGCGCCTACCAGGTGCTCCGCCCCGGCGCCCGCCGCATCTCCCCGGGCCACTACCGTCTGCGGGTGGGTGCGCCTCTGGATCCCGCGGCCTTCAAGGACCGGGAAGCCCTGATGGACGAGACCCGGAGGAGCATCCTGCAGTTGTCGCGCGGCTGATTCAGCTGCGGAAGGCCGGATCCTTCGCGGCCACGAGCTTCTTGCCCGGATGCAGGCGTTCGGCCAGGTCCAGCAGGGCCTGGGCGTTGGCACGATCTCCGAGGCCGCTGAGCGCCCGCGCCATGAAGTAGGTGTTCACGGAGGTGGCCCGCTTCTCGTTGTAGCCCTTGAGGGCCAGGTCCTCAGACTGGAGCTTCTGCAGGTAGGGGATCCATTCCGCCTGGAGGCCGGCCAGGTCGCGGCGGGCGAGGGGGCCGAGACCCCGCACGAACACAGCCGTGGCGCTGGATTCGGGCCACACCCCCTTCAGCTCGTGCTGCCACTTCTCCACCTCGGCGGCATCCTTCCGCTCGGCGGCGGCGTAGGCGGAGAGGCCCTTCAGGATGGGGCTGCTGGGACTCTGGGCGAGGCCGTTGCGGACCCAGGCTTCGGCCTCCCCCGTGCGGCCCAGCCAGAACAGGCTGTCGGCGGCGGTGACGTAGGCGAACTCGGCGGTGGGGCGGAGCTGGATGGCCTTCTCGGAATACTTCACGGCCTCCGCGCACTGACCCGTGTTCTGCAGGAGCACGGCGAGGCGATGGTAGGCGTTCCAGCTCTGGGGGTAGAGGGCGAGGCTCTTCTCGAAGTAACGGCGGGCCGTGGCGTGGTTCTCATCCCCTTCCAGGGATGCGAAGACATCGGCCAGCATGTCATAGGCGCGGTAGTCGCCCGGATCCAGGTGGGAGGCCTGCAGCGCCGCCCGGGCGGCACCATCGAGGTCGCCCTGCCGCACGCGGATGGCCGCCAGGGCCCGGTAGGCGCGGCCCACACTGGGATCCAGGGCGATGGCCTTCTCCGCGTGGACCTTCGCCTCTTCGAGGATGGCCTGGGCGTCCTTGAAGCGGGCCTGGTTGAGGGCCAGGAGGGACCCCGCCTCCGCCTGCACCCAGGCCATGCCCGCCTGGGCGGGCGCGTAGTCGGGCTCCAGCTCCACGGCGGAGCGGAAGAAGTTCCGGGCCACCTGCAGGCTGTCCTGGTTGCCCTCGGTGAGGATGGACTCCGCGCGGGCCAGCAGCTCGCGGGTGCGGGGGTCCCGTGCCTGCCGCATGCTGCCCCCGGCCTCCCCGGAGCCCAGCTCCTTGGCCAGCCGGGCCTGCAGTTCATCCTCCAGCTTCAGCATGTCCGCGAGGGGGCGGTCCAGCTGGAACTGCTTGCGGGTGGCACCCAGCTTGGCATCGATCACGCGCACCGTGAGGCGGGCCCGGTCCCCCACCACCTGGTAGCTGCCCAGCACGAGGTCCTCGGCGTTGAGGGCCTTGCCCAGCTCGCCCAGGGCCTTGGGGGCCTGGCCTGGGACCTCGCCCAGGCGCTGCATCACCTCCACCACGCGCAGTCGGTCCAGCACGAGGAGATCCTCCCGCTGCACGAGGCCCATGGTCATGGCGTCCGCGAAGCTGCTGCCCAGCCAGGCATGGTCGGGATCCGGGCGCATCTGCTCCAGGGGCAGCACGGCGATGACCCGACGCCCCTTGCGGGAGTCGATCCCGGCCGCGGCCCGGGCCTCGGCGAGGCCGGAGTGGTCCCGTCCCTTGAAGAGCCAGGCGCCCATGGCCCCGGCACCCACGAGGAAGGCGGCCACACCGCCCACCACCCAGAGGCGCGGCGCGGGCCGGCCCACGGGGAGACCCACTGTGGGGACCGTCGCGGTGGGGACCTCGTCCTCCAGGGCCGTCACCGCCGATTGCATGGCGGGGAAGCGATCCTCGGCGCGCTTGGCCAGCATCCGGTGGATGGCCTTCGACACGCCGGGGGGAAGGTCCGGCCGCAGGCCCCCGAGGGCGGGGGGATCGTCCTTCACCACGGCGAAGAGGGTCTCCACCAAGGTCTCGCGCTGGAAGGGACGTACCCCCGAGGCCAGCTCGAAGAGCACCACGCCGAGGGAGAATTGGTCCGAAGCCCCGGTCAGGGCCAGCCCATTGGCCTGCTCGGGGCTCATGTAGGCGGGAGTGCCCTGGCTGTAACCCGGGGCCGTCCGCTCGATGAGCGTCATGTGGTGGCTGGTGGCGCTGGCCGCCTGCTGCTCCGCTTCGCGCCGGGCGATGCCGAAGTCGAGGATCTTGAGGGTGCCGTCCTCGGTGATGACGAGGTTCTCGGGCTTGATGTCCCGGTGCACGATGCCCTTGAGGTGCGCGTGGGCCAGGGCCGAGGCCGCCTGCTTCGCGATGGAGAGGAGGCGGGCCACGGGCATGGGGCGGCCCACCAGCTGGCGCAGGCCTTCGCCCTCCACCAGCTCCATGGCGATGTAGGGGACGTCGTCCACCTCGCCGGCATCGTAGATGTGGGCGATGTTCGGGTGGTTCAGCTGGCAGGCCAGCTTGGCCTCGGCCAGCAGGGCCCGGCGCCGGTGCTCGTCCACGTCCTTGAGGATCTTCAGGGCCACCTGCCGCTCAAGCCGCAGGTCCAGGGCCCGCCACACGGTACCCATGGCCCCCTCCCCGAGGGCCTGCATGAGTCGGTAGGAACCGAAGGTGGTGGGTTCTTGGGTCAAGGGGTTGGGCCGCGAATCCCAAAGTATAGTGGGGCATGACCCCCGATGCCTCCGACTTCAACCCCTACCAGGCTCCGACCACCCCGGACCTGATCCCCCCGCCCCCGCAGGAGGAGCTGGCACCGCCCCTACCCTGGGAGGATCCCGAGCGGTTCCCTTCCTTCTGGAAGCGGGTGGGGGAGATGTTCAGCCTGGTCTTCAACGACCCGCTGGGCTTCTTCGACCGGGTGCCCCGGGGCTCCGGCCTCGGCCGGCCCTGGCGCTTCCAGCTGCTGCTGATGGCCCCCCTGCTGCTCATCCTGCTGCTGGTCTTCGGGGCCCTCGGGCTGGCCGGGGGCCTGGCGGCCCTGGGCGCCCCCGCCAAGGAGGGCCCCCCGGCCTGGCTGTTCCCCCTCCTCGTCCCCGCCCTGCTGCTCCTCATGCCCGCCTTCCTGTTCGTCGGGATGATCGTGGGCGGCGCCCTGTCCCACTTCTTCCTCTGGCTCTGGGGCGGGCTCAGGGCGGGCGAGCCCCTGGAACACACCATCCGCGCCCAGGGCTACGCCAGCGCCTTCATCTCCCTGGGGGGGCTGATCCCCTACCTCGGAATCCTCGTGCAGCTGGCGGGCTTCGTCTGGATGGGCATGGGCCTCGCCCGCATGCACCGGACGGACACCTGGCGCGGCATCTGCGCCATGCTCACCCCGATCTTCCTCTGCTGCTGCTGCGCCTTCCTCGCCGCCATCATGGTCCCGGCGCTGGTGGCCGCCCGCCACTGAGCCACCCGGCGACCTCCGGCCGGGCGTCCGCCGCCGCCAGCACCCGCTGCACCGCCCCCGCCGCGAGGGCGGTGGCGGCATCCCAGTGTTCAAGGGCCGCGAAGAGCCGATCCGCCCCCCCCTCCCCCAGCAGCTCCACCAGGCGGACGGTGCCGCCGAAGCCCGTGAGGATGCCGTGCTTGGCGGCCGGGTGGGCCATGCGGAGCCCCTCCACCGCCCACCGCTCCTGGCCGTGGAGCAGCAGGTCGCAGCCACCGCCCATGGCCACGCCGCTGCCCAGGGTGAGGGTGCGCCACCCGGGCCAGAGGAGGTGCAGCATCACCCGCTGCCCCAGGCGCGCGAAGGGTTCCGCCGTCACGGGATCCAGGTTCCCCACTTCGTTCAGGTCGGCGCCCGCGCAGAAGTGGTGACCTTCCCCTTCCATCCAGGCCGCCCCGGAGAGGGCCACGCGCCGCACCCCGGACCACCGGAGGTCGATGAGGCAGCGATCCAAGGCCCTCAGGGTGTCCGCGTGGAGGCGGTGGAAGCCATCGGTGCTGCGGAGGCCGACCCAGGCCCAATCGCCGCCGCGCGCCACGTCAATCTGGGTGCGGCCTGCGAATGCGGTCTCCGGCCTCATGGGAGGTCCAGCTTGCGGAAGGCCGCGTCCAGGGGCTCCGCATCCGGATCCCAGGTGGGCACCTCGGGCCACTGGTTGCGGAAGAAGGTCGCTTGGCGCTTCGCGTACTGCTGGGTGGCCGTGACGATCTCCGCCTCCAGGCGACGGGGATCCCCGCCCGTCATCCACTCGCGATAGCCCAGGGGACGCAGCGCCTCCAGATCGGGGCCGTGGCCCTCCGCCACGAGCGCGGCCACCTCGTCCGGCCACCCCGCGGCCACCTGGCCGCGGATGCGGCGGACGATGCGCGCCCGTTGCGCCTCCCGCGTGGGCTGCACCACCAGCGCGCGCCAGCCTTCGGGCAGCCCCTGGGCCACGCCGGCGAAGAGATCCGAGGGCCGGCGCCCCGTGGCCAGGTGCAAGGCCAGGGCCCGCTGCACCCGGGCCGCGTCGTTGGGGTGCAGGTCCTCTGCCCGGGCCGGATCCACGGCGGCCAGGTAGCGGTGGAGGACCGGGATGCCCAGGATCTCGCCCCAGGTGCGCACCCGGGCCACCGTAGCCACCGGCACGTGGGGCAGCTCGCTGAGCTGATCCCAGATGCCCCGGAGGTAGAGCCCCGAGCCGGTGACGAGCACGGGCCGCTCCACGGTGGCCAGCCAACCGCGAACCCGGTCCCCGAAGTCCTTGGGGTTGGGCCGCGCGGAGAGGGGCAGCACCCCATAGCCCACATGGGGCACGCCCTGGCGCTCCGCGGCCTCGGGCTGCCCCGTGCCAATGCCGAGGCCCTGGATCGCCTGGAAGGGATCCCCGTTCACCACCGTGCCGCCGATGCGCGCCGCCACGGCCACGGCCAGGGCCGATTTGCCGGAGGCGGTGGGACCGAGGATGGCGATGGGCATGCCCAACTATCGCATCCTAGCCCCGACGCCCACCAATGGAGAGGGCCCCCGTGGGGGCCCTCCGGAGGGCTGAAGGAAGGGATCAGTTTCCCTTCTTCCCCTTCTTCACGGGCTTGGCCGGCTTGGCGACGTCCCCGTCCACCGTGCGGGTGTCGGTCCGCACCTTTTCCACGGCGTCGGCCGTTTTCACGTCGATCTCCACGCGTCGGTTCCGGCCCTGGCCTTCCTTCGTGGCGTTGTCGGCCACGGGCTGATCGGGGCCGAAGCCCACGGCGCTGACCTTGGCCCCGGGAATGCCCGCGGCCACCAGCACCTTGGCCACGGACTGGGCCCGGCGGAAGGAGAGGGCCTTGTTGTGGGCCTTGGCGCCGAGGCTCGACGTGTGGCCGCCGACCACCAGGCTGTACTCGCCGGGGTAGGCCTTGAGCTGTTCGGCCACGGCCTGGATGGCCTTCACCGCATCCTCGCCCAGGGCATCGCCGTTGTTGGGGAAGTGGAGCACGGCCTCCCCCAGCACGATCTTCTTCGGCAGGGGAGCTGGAACCGGAGCGGGCGCAGGGGCCACCACGGGCGCGGGTTCGGGCGCCTTCGGCGGTTCCGGGGGCGGAGGCTGCGGCGCCACGGGCGCAGGGGCCGGCGCGGGAGTCGGAGGCGGCACGGGGATGACCGCGGGCGCGGCCTTGGGTGCGGGTCGGGCGCCCCAGCGCCAGCCATAGCCCACCATCACCTGCGTCTCCTGGCGCGTCTTGGAGGAATCCACAGTGGCCGAGCGCACTTCCACCGTGCCCAATCCGTGGGTCCCCACCAGCACCTGCGCCCCGGCACCCAGCATGAGGTTGGCGCGGTTCAGGTCCGAGGCCTCCAGGGAGAGGGGGGACTGGAGCCTGGAGACACCGGCGCCCAGCCGCAGGAAGGGGATCCAGGCACCCCAGGCAGGCACGGGACGGAACAGGAGGGAGGCATCAAGGTGATCCTCCTTCGCCTTCCATCCGGCGTTCTTGCTTTCGATCTGCCCGTGGACGAAGGTGGCTTCCGCCCCCCAGCGCGAGTCGTACCAGTGCCCCAGACCCAGCCCCCAGCCCGGGGCCTGCTTCACGCAATCCGAGTTGTGCTGGATGAGGGCGCCCACTTCGCCCCGGCCCCAGGAGAAGGGGGACTGGGCCTGGAGGGGGACCGTCAGGGCCGCAGCGATGAGGCAGGTGCCGAGAATGGACGTTCGCATGGGGACTCCGGGTTCCGGGATTCGCATCAGTTGCAGTTCACGCCATCGAGGTACGCATAGCCGCCGTGGCCGCCCGCGGTGCAATCGGCCGCCGTCACGGTGATCTTCAGCACGTGACCCTTGCGGGCGCTGAGGTTGCTGAGGCCCACCTTCTGCCAGTTGATGCCGAACCACTGGCTGCTGCCCGCCCCGGCGCCGGCGATCCAGCCCGGGTAGGAGGGATCGTTGGCGTAGAAGTGCTTGAAGTAGACGGTCTCGTAGCTGTTCGTCACGTCCTGGATGAGGATGTCCACGTAGGGCTGGTCCGCGGGGAGGTGACCGGCATTCTGCATGACGGCCGCCCAGTAGAAGGCCAGCTTGGGCGTAGCCACATCGGTGGGGATGGTGATGTTCTGGTAGATCCGGCTGATGTGGGATCCCGTGGCGGGGTTGTTCACCCGGAAGGCCGTGGTGCCGTCGAAGACCTGCGAGATGCTGGACACGTTGGCATCATTGGCCACGTTGACCAGGGCGCTGTCGATGCTCCCGCCGGACCAGGTGACGCTGTAGCTGTTCAGGGCCCCGGTCGTCGTGTTGAAGGTCTGCGTGGCCGGGTAGCCGATTCCGGAATTGCTTCCCTGCTGCAGGGACCAGGGGGTGGTGGCCCCGGTCTCGAAGCAGATGTTGGGGAACCAGGCCGTGCGGCCGGCCTCCTTGACGTTGAATTCCGCATAGCCGGTGAAGGCGAAGGTGGGATCGCAGGGATTCGCCGTGGTTTCCAGGGCGATGCGGGTCCCATAGGGGTCCACCAGGGCGGGGATGGTGAAGGAGAAGGTGTTGCCCGAAAGGGCCACGGGCGTGCGGGCCCCTCCGTTCTGGCTCCAGTAGATGTAGGTGGCCGTGTCGCTGCCATTGCCCACCGTGCCCGTGATGGTCACGTTGGAAGCACTGGGTACGGTGGCCAGGGCCCCGCTGCTCACCGGGCCCGTTCCGGAGACATCCGACACCGTGAGGGTGGCGAAGGGCGGATTGCTCCAGGCGCCCGTGGCGCCGTTGAAGACGCGCTCGTAATCCGCCAGCCGGTGGATGCTCGTCTGACCTTCAAAGGCGTACTGCGTGAAGGTGGGCACATAGCCCGCGGCGCGGTCATAGCTGGTGAAGGCCCCCGTTCCGGAATTCCAGGTGATGGTGAGGGGCATTCCGGGATAGTTGGGATCGAGGACGTCGAACTTGCCGGAGTTGTAGCCGGTGATGAGGGTGGTCACGGCGTTGTCCACCGCGGGGCGGGCCTCGCCCATGACGAAGACCTGGGGCTGGCCGGTGACGCGCAGGCCGGTGATGACGGCCAAGCCCGTCTGCACCCCCGTCAGGGCGTAGGTGCTCTGGGGCCAGATCTGGGCCCAGGTCTCGAGGGTGCCATTGGCGAGGCGGCTGATGAGGGCACGGGCGCTGACGTCATCGGCCGTGGAATTCACATCCCCTTCCCGGAACAGGGAGTAGAGGCCGGCCCCGCCGTTGGTGGCCTTGCGCATGCCGAAATACCAGGAGGCGAAGGAGCTCATGCCGAAGGAGGAACCGCCCGGATCATCGAAGACGCCCTGGTTGGGCTGGTACCAGCTGTCCGTGGTGGGGGTGAAGCCCAGGCTCTGGTTCGAGAGGGCGGCGCTGAGGCCGGGGATGGCCATCACGGTGTACTGGCCCGGGAGCAGGGTGGTGAAGGTCACCGTCTGGCTGCCGGCGCTGAAGGACTTCAGGCCCACGGCCACCCACTTCCCGTAAGCGGGATCCCAGTAGAAGGGCACCGGCACGTCCGAGGCGCCAAGGCCCGTGCCGTCGTAGGGCAGAGTCACGGTCATGGGCTTCCGGAAGGGGTAGCCCACGGTGCTGCTGAAGGTCCAGGGGTCGGACACGGCCACGGCACCACCACCGATGGCACCGGGCTGGGGGAGCCCGACGCCGCGGGAGACCGTGAGGTCCGTGCTGACGCAGACGGCATTGCCCTGGTTGGGCACGTCCACCACGAGGCCCGAGAGGGGATTACCGGAGGTGGGATAGGTGTAGGTGGTGCCGGTGGTGGGCACATTGAACGTCACGCTGTTGGGAGGCGCGGCGACCACGGTGACGGTGGTGGAGGCGGTGCGGGTGTCCCCGTTCGCGTTCGTCACGGTGAGCGTGTAGGTGGTGGTGCCGGCGGAGCTGTAGACCCCCGTGGGGATGCCGCCGCCCGTGCCGACGGTGCCGATTGACTGGTCGATGACGCCGGTGCCGCCGGAGAAGATGGGCGTCAGGCTGGAGGACTGGCCCACGGAGACGGTGCCGGGATTGGCCGAGAGGGCCGCGCTGATGGGGGCCAGCACGGTGATGCTCAGCACCTGCTGGACACTGCCGCCGCCATTGGAGGCGGTGATGGTCACGGTGAAGGAGCCGCTGGCCGTGGGGGTGCCGCTGATGACGCCGGTGGCGGGATCCAGGGTCAGGCCCGCGGGCAGGGAGCCCGTGCTCACGACATAGGAGGTGGGTGCGCCCCCGGTGGGGTTCGGGTTGTTGTTGCTGATGGCGAAGCCCGCGGTGTAGGTCACGGGGGTCGCATAGTTCAGGCCCGTGGGCGCCGGAGTCTGGATGGTGTAGCTGACCACCTTCGTGGCCGTGCGGGTGCCGTTGGTGGCGGTCACCGTGAAGGTGCTCAGGCCCGCCGTGGTCGGCGTTCCGGTGATGTCACCCGTGGTCGTGTTGAGGGAGAGGCCCGTGGGTAGGGCCCCGGAGGTCACGGCATAGGTGGTGGCCACTCCGGGGGTTCCATTGGTGACGGTGGCGCCCTGGGGGGCGATGGCCACGTTGGGCGGGAAGGTCTGGGGGGTGCTGTAGTTCAGGCCCAGGGCGGAGGTCAGCTCCACGGTGTAGGTGGGCGTCGCCGTGGCCGTGCGGGTGCCGTTGGTGACCGTGATGGTGAAGGTGGAGACCCCCGCCGTGGTGGGCGTGCCCGTGATGTCCCCGGTGGCGGCGTTGAGGCTGAGGCCCGCGGGCAGGCTGCCGGCGGTCACCGCATAGGCGGTGGACACACCGGGCGTGGCGTTGCTGACCATGCCGCTCTGGGTGGGGATGACCGATCCCTGCGGGAAGAACTTGGGGGTGGTGTAGCTCAGGCCCAGCGCGGAAGTCAGCTCCACGGTGTAGGTGGGCGTCGCCGTGGCCGTGCGGGTGCCGTTGGTGGCCGTGATGGTGAAGGTGGAGACCCCCGCCGTGGTGGGCGTGCCCGTGATGTCCCCGGTGGCGGCGTTGAGACTGAGGCCCGCGGGCAGGCTGCCCGAGGTCACGGCATAGGTGGAGGACACGCCGGACGTGCCGTTGGTGAGCGTGGCGGCTTGGGTGCCGATGGCCGCATTCTGGGGGAAGAACTTCGGTGTGGGGTAACTCAGGCCCAGGGCGGCCGTCTCCTCCACCGTGTAGGTGGCGGTGGCCGTGGCGGTGCGGGTGCCGTTGGTGGCCATCACCGTGAAGGTGGATACCCCGGCGGTACCGGGCGTGCCCGTGATGGTGCCATCCGTGTTCAGGGTGAGCCCTGCGGGCAGGCTTCCGGAGGTCACCACGAAGGTGCTGGTGACACCGGGCGTCCCGTTGGAGACGGTGGGGTTCTGGGTGGCGACGGCCGAGTTCTTGGGGAAGAAGCGCGGGGTTACGTAGGACAGGCCCAAGGTGGCGGTGCTTTCCACCACGTAGGTGGCGCTGGCGGAAGCCGATCGGCTGCCATTGGTGGCCATGATGGTGAACGCGCTCACACCGGTCGCGGTGGGGGTGCCGGAGATGCTGCCGTCCGCGGGGTTCAGGGCCAGACCCGCGGGGAGGCTGCCGCCGCTGAGTGAATAGGTGGTGCTCACCCCGGGGGTCAGGTTGCCGGGCGAGGGCAACTGGGAGGTGATGGGGGAGCCCACGGGGAAGAACTGGGGCGTGGCGTAGCCCAGCGTCATGGGGGAACTGGACACCACCGTGTAGGTGGGGGTGGCGGTGGCATTGCGGGCCCCGTTGGTGGCGGCGACGGTGAAGGGATAGACACCCGGGGCCGTGGGCATCCCGGTGATGGCGCCGGTGGCGCCGTTGAGGCTCAGGCCTGCGGGCAGGGTTCCGCCCGTGCGGAGGAAGGTGGTGGAGAGCCCCGGGGTGGCATTGCCCACGGTGGGGTTCTGGGCCCCGATGACGGTGCCCTGGGTGAATTCCAACGGGGTGGCGTAGCCCACCGTGAGGGGATTGGCGGGCGTCACGGTGTAGGTGGGGATGGCCACCGCCGTGCGGGTGCCGTTCACGACCGTGACCGCGAAGGAGTAGACGCCGGGCGTGGTGGGCGTCCCGGTGATGGTGCCGTCCGCGGCGTTGAAGGCGAGTCCGGGCGGCAGGGAGCCACCCGTGACGGAGAGGGTGGCCGGGATGCCCGGTGTCAGCGGGGAGAGGGTGGGCGTCTGGGTCGCGATGGCCGTGCCCGACACGAAGGTCAGGGGCGTCGCATAGGCAATGGTGAGGCTGCCCGCGGGCACGATGGTGTAGTCCAGGGCAGTGGTGGCGGCACGGGTGCCGTTGGTGGCGGTCACGCTGAAGGCGTTGAGGCCGGCGACCGTCGGCATGCCGGTGATGTCGCCGGTGGCGGGATCCAGTGCCAGGCCCGCGGGCAGACTGCCGGCGCTGACGGCGAAGGTGGTCTGGATCCCGGGCGTGGCGTGGCCCAGCGTGCCCGGCTGCAAGGGGATCTGGCTGTTGGCGCTGAACACCATGGGCGTGTTGTAGCCCAGGGAGAGGGGCACGTTGGGCAGCACGGTGATGGCGATGGTCTGGGTCGCGCTGTTGGACTTGTTGTTGCCCTTGAGGGTCACCGTGTATACCCCGGGCGTGGTGGGGGTGCCCGTGATCTCACCGGTGACGGGGTCCACCGACAGGCCCGCCGGCAGCGCCCCACCGGTCACCTCGTAGTGGACGGGCGTTCCCCCCGCCGGGTTCGGGGGATTCGTGGGAATCGGCGTGCCCTGGGTGTAGGTGACGTTGCTCTGGTAGTTGAGCCCCAGGATGTGGGCCGAGGTCTCGCAGTCGGCACACCACTTGGAATTGGTGCAACCCAGGGGCCCCATCACGAGGACCGAGGCGGCCAACAGGGCGGGCAGGCTGTAGCGAAGTCGCATGGGGGCTCCAGACGTTCCGGATGGACGGGGCGGAGCCACCCGGGAAGGGGGCATCGACCCAACCTAGGATTCTGGAATCAGGCGTTCAGATTCCGACTCACAGTTCCTCACACCCGGGAACCGGCGGGACCTTCAGTCCAGGAACGCGTAGCCGCTCCCATGGCGCGCCCGCACCGGCAGGACCTCCTCCGGCGCCAGGTCCTTCACCTTCTTGCGCAGGCGGGTGAGGAGGGTATCGAGACGATGCGCCCCATGGGGATCGGGCGCATAGCCGAGGGCCACCATGAGGTCATCGCGCCCCACAGGCTCTCCCCGGGATTGAAGGAGGCGGTTCAGGAAGAGGTGCTCGTTGTGGGTGAGGGGCACTTCCACGGCTCCAGGGGTCGCGAGGACGGACCGCTCCGGATGGAGGAACCAGGCGCCTTCAGCCGCCACGGGCTGGAGCCGGCGGACCAGGTTCTGCACCGCCACGCCCAACTCCCGGAAATCGACGGGCTTCACGAAGTAGAGGTCCGCCCCGTCCTGGAATCCCTGGAGGCGGTCCTCGGATTCCCCCCGGGCGGTGATCATCACGATGCCCAGCCGGGGATGGAGGTGCCGGAGCCGGCGCGCGATGGAGAGCCCGTCCTCCCGGGGCAGCCCCAAATCGAGGAGGAGGATGTCCGGTCGGAAATCGCGGAGGGCCGCGTCAAGGGCGGGTCCATCCTCCGTCGGGCGCACGGCCATGCCATGGGACTCCAGGGCCGCCTTGAGCATCGTGCGGAAGATGGGGTCGTCTTCGCAGACCAGGGCTCGGGGGATCGGCCCTGGGCCCGCTGGGACCCCGTTGATCATCTCCTCCCCCGCTTCCATTCCCGAACACGTCCTCTCAACCCCCGGACCGGTCCGGCTCCGGATGCGTTGCCCCAAGTGTAGCCAAAGCCCCGAGGGAGCGACCCGGCTGGAACCTGCCCCGGGATTGCGGCACCCTTGCTCCATGCGCCTCCTCCCCAACCTCTGCCTCGCCCTCCTGGCCCTGCCCCTGGCCGCCCAGGAGCGCCCGGAGCCCGGCGCCATCCCCGCCCTCCGCAGTCAGCTGCAGGGGGTCTTCAACTCGGATCCCATCGGGGCCTGGCGGTCCTACTGCCGGGAAGGCACCCCCTGGGCCGTGGTGGAGGTCGTCTCCACCTTCACCGAGGAGGAGCGCTCCGAGAACGCCTTCCTTGAGAGCATCGCCCTCCTCAAGCAGGGACTGAGGGAGATGTGGGGCCGCTACGGCGATGCCCCCTCTCGGACCCATGAGCCGGCGGTGGCCGGCGATTCCCCGTCCCGGGTCTACCCCCTGGGCCCGGCCATCAGGCCCTGAGCTCCTCCGCCAGGGCGTCCAGCCAGGCCTTGACCACGAAGGCCGTGGCGCCCCAGAGCGGCGCCTCTGCCAGCTCCAGGCGGGGCACCGCGAGGGTGAGTTCCTGGCGGGTGAGGTGCTCGATGGACCAGGGCGCGGTAAGGAGGGGAAGGAGCGGCACCATGAGCGCCCGCTCCAGCTCGGCGTCCACCACGAAGGTGGGATCGACGGCCTCCCACCGGAAGAGCACCGGCGTGAAGCGGGTCCGGGCCTTGGCCACGCCATCGGGGTAGCAACCCAGCTCCCAGAGGTCCTCGTGGATGCCCAGCTCCTCCCTCAGTTCCCGGCGGGCGGTGTGGGGGAGGTCCCGATCCCCGGGTTCGGCCATGCCGCCCGGAAGGGCCAGCTCCCCGGGGTGATGCGGGGCCGTACGCCCCCGCTGCACGAGCACGAGACGGCGCGCGCCCTCGGCATCTCCGTGGAGGACCAGGGCCACCGCGGCACGGCGGCTGTCCTCCGGGATACGCTGGCTCAACTTGAAGGGGTTCGGCCCCCGATAGGCCGCCCGCAGGGTCGCCTTGATGGCCCCCCAAGGCACCGGCGGCGCCTCGGCCGGCGGAATCCAGGGCGCCGCGCTCACTTGATCTTTCCGAACACGGACCCCCGCACCCGCTCCACGGAGTAGACGCCCTTCACGCGGCGCAAGGCATGGGTGAGCTCCAGCAGGTGCTCCCGGCTGCGCACCCGCAGGGCGATGTGGAAGAGCCCCCCGCCCTCCTCCGAGGCGGCGGCATGGAAGCGCTGCATGTTGATGCCCAGCTTCTGCACGGCCTCGCTGATGGAGGCCACCATCCCCGGGCGATCCTCCGTGGCCAGCGCCAGCTCGGTATCGAAGTTCCCCTTGGGCACGGCTCCCCAGCTCACGTTGATGCGCCGCTCCGGGTGCAGCGACTCGGACTGCATCTGGGGGCAGTTCTCCCGGTGGATGGCCACGCCGCGGGTGCGGGTGATGTAGCCGATGACATCGTCCCCCCACACGGGCTTGCAGCAGAGGCCCAGGTAGTAGAGGACGCCCTGGGTGTCGTCCACCACGATGGCGTCGGCCACGGCCTTCTGGGTTTCGCCCTTGAACTTGTGGCGCTCCGGCTCCGGCACGAGGGGATCGATGAACTTGGCGATGGAGATGCGGCCGAAACCCACTCCCGCGAAGAAGGCATCCCAGCTGGCCTGCTTGATGTCCTTCAGGCGCTGTTCGAAGGCCCCTTTCAAATCGGGATCGTCGAAGCGCAGGCCCGCCGCCCGGAGCTCTCGGTCGAAGCGCTCGCGCCCCATCTGGATGGCGTGGGTGCGTTCCTCCTCCCGGATGAAGGCCTGGATCTTGGATTTGGCGCCGGCGCTCTTGGCGATGCTCAGCCAGTCGCGACTGGGCTTGTGATCGGGGCGGGTGAGGATCTCCACGCGGTCGCCGTTCTGGAGCGCTTGGCGCAGCGGCATCATGCGGCCGTTCACCTTGGCGCCGTAGCAGCGATGGCCCACCTCCGTGTGGATGGCGTAGGCGAAGTCGATGGGCGTGGAGCCTTCCGGCAGGCTCTTCAGGTCCCCCTTGGGCGTGAACACCTGGATGCGGCCGAAGGAGAGCTCGCCCTTGAGGTTGGCCACCAGGTCGCGGCTGTCCCGCGCATCCTGGTGCAGCTCCACCATGCGGCGGAGGAAGGCCACCTGGTTGATCTCGCTCCGGTTGGCGATGCGGCCGTCCTTGTAGGTCCAGTGGGAGGCGATGCCATTCTCGGCCGCCTCGTGCATGCCGCGGGTGCGGATCTGCACCTCGAAGGCATCGCCGGAATCCAGCAGCACGCTCGTGTGGATGCTCTGGTAGCCGTTGTCCTTGGGCAGGCTGATGTAGTCCTTGAAGCGGCCGGGGATGGGCTTGAAGAGGCTATGCACGAGGCCCAGGGCCGTGTAGCAGCTGGGGCGGTCGGGGCAGATGATGCGGTAGGCGAGCCAGTCGTGGATGTCCTCCACCGCCTTGCCCTGGAGCCCCATCTTCCGCCAGAGGCCGTAGAGGTGCTTCACCCGGCCCGCCACCTGGGCCTTGATGCCGCTCTGGGAGAGCACGGCCTCCATGAGGAGCCGCGTTTCCTCCACCGTGTCCTGCAGCTTCTCCTGCTTGGCCTGGATGATGGTGTCCAGCTTGGCGTAGGACACGGGCTCCAGCTGCCGGAAGGCCAGATCCTCCAATTCCATGCGTACGGCACCCATGCCCAGGCGGTTGGCCAGGGGCGCGTAGAGTTCCAGGGTCTCCCGGGCGATGCGGCGGCGCTTGTCCTCCCGCATGACCCCGAGCGTTTTCATGTTGTGGAGGCGGTCCGCCAGCTTCACCAGCAGCACGCGCACATCCTTGCCCATGGCCACGAGGAGCTTGCGCACGTTCTCGGCGTTGAGCAGGTGCTTGTCCGTGAAGGCCAGCTTGCTCATCTTCGTGAGGCCGTCCACGATCTCGGCGATCTCCTCCCCAAACTCCGCCCGCACCTGGGGCAGGGTCATGAGGGTGTCCTCCACGGTGTCGTGGAGCATGCCGCAGGCCACGCTCACGGCGTCCAGCCGCCAGTGGGCGAGGCTCTCCGCCACGGCCAGGGGGTGGAAGAAATAGGGTTCCCCGCTCTTGCGACGCTGGGTGGCGTGCATGTCCCTGCCGATGCGGAAGGCCCGCTCCAGCAACTCCATGTCCCCCTGGGGATGGTGTTCACGGAAGGCCTTGCGCACCCGGTCGAAGGCCCCTTCGAGGGTCAGGCACTCGTCGGGCCCACAGGCCACGCCTTCCCGCCCGGGGTCGAGCTGCTCCAGAGGATCCGAGGGCGCAGGGACACCTTCCCCCCTTGGGGAGGCCGGCGCGCCTGGCAGGACCCCATCACCCATCTGGGGATTGTGGGGCAGGAAAGCCTTTCGTGCCAGAGATTGCAGTTCCCATGACGGCGAATTCCGGACCCGGCCCCCCATCCTTCCACCCCGCTCCGCGGCCGGGGGCCCGACCGGGGCCCGAGGGATGGACCTCCGATTCCAGGGCCGGATCCGGAGCCTCCGGGAACACCATCACGCCCCCCCAGTGCCCCGCCAGGCCCCACAGGCCCGCCCACCCCAGCGCCAGCACCAGGGTCCAGACCCGCCCCCCCCGGGTCGCCGCCCGGAGCACCGCGGCAAGGGTGGCCAGCCCCACACCGAACCCCGCCATGGCGAGGGTCTGGTGGGTCCGCAGGAGTCCCGCGGAAGTGGGATACCAGCCCTGCGGCGGGATGAGCTCCCCGGCCCGGGCGAACCAGAGGCCGGTGGCCTGGGCGACGATCCCCCCGAGCACGCCCGCCCAGGACAGGTAGCGGATGGTGCGATCCCAGCCCTCGCCGCCTCGCAGACGCAGGGCCAGGGGAAAGGGCAGCAGGAAGGCGGCGGCGATGGGCAGGTGCACCAGGGCCGGATGCTGCCGCCCCAAGACCTCGGGAAGGGACACGGGGAACCCCGCTCAGAAGATGCGGACGATGTTGAAGGCGAGGGACCAGTACTGCGAAGGGCGCGGGCCCAGCCCGCTGTAGTCCCCGCCGAGCACTTGATGGTCGGCGGCGGCGGGGATGTTGGTGGCGACCAACGTGAAGCGGTGCCCCCGCGTGCGGTACTGGTAGCCCAAGGACCAGCCCTGTTCGAAGGCCTCCGACACCTGGGAGGGTCGGGGATAGTACTCCGCGAGGACCCCATGTCGGGCCCCGGGCATCCAGCGGACCCCGAAGCCGGCCGTCGCCACCTTCTCCGCCGTGGCCGTGCGCGTAAGGTAGGTGGGCACCACCGAGAAGGTCCAGTCGGCGTTGACCTGCCAGTCCACCGGGACCTGGAGGAGGCCCCCTTGGCGACCGCCTTCCACCGTCTCGTCGTAACGCGCCACGCGAACCGCCACGCGCCAGTGATCCGTGGCCACCACCCGTTCCTGGAGGGCCAGGGAGAGGGTCTTCATGTCCGCCGTGCGATAGATCTGCGCGTCGAGGCCCGGGATGGCCTGGATGCCGAAATCCAGGCCGAACCCCGCATTGGCGTGCTCATCCAGTCCGTAGAGGTCTTTGCTGTGGCCTTTGGCGGGGAGTACGAACCGATGGGTGAGCAGGAAGCCGATGTCCCAGCCCTCCAGGTGGTCGGCCGTAGGGAGGTTGATGGCGTGCGGGAACTCGGATGCATCCTGCGCCCCCAAGGGCAGGGCCCGCAAAGCGCACAGGATCGGAATCGAGGCTCCTCGCCTCACTGGACGACCACGCTCCCGACCATGCCCGTCGCCAAGCTGGTGCCGCCTGCGGCGAGGGTGCCGTGGTACTCACAGTAGTAGTAGTAGGTGCCCGGCGTATTGAACTGGTAGGTGTAATCCCCCGTGGACTGGCCGGGCATGGGCAGGCCCGGGAAGGTCGGGGAGCCGTTGTAGGCATAGGACGTGACCGTGTGGGTACCCGACTTCCAGCTGAAGGTCACCGTGGTGCCTGCGGGCACCGTCAGCACCGCCGGTGAGAAGGTCATGCCGGTGGAACCATAGGCGCCCGTTCCACCCACCCACACGGTGTTGCTGGGGGGCGTCGGCGGCGGCGTATACGTCGAATCGACGCTTCCACCGCCCCCGCCCCCACACGCCAGGGCCGCGCCCAGGCACGCCATCGCCAACGCACGTCGAACGCCCATGCCAACCTCCTTCCCGCTCCACCTGGATCGGTCGAAGCCAAGTATTGGTGCGGGCCAGGCAAGCTACAGATCCGGTGCGAAAATGCGGACCCCTCCGCTCCCCCCGCCCCGCACAGCTACGCCTGGGTCGAACCGGTTGGACCGCTCCCGCGACCTCACCTGCGGCACCATTCGCCAAGATGGGCGAATAGGACGGGATCGTCGCAGGCGATCCCGCCCGAAGGGCGAGGGCCCAGGAGGGGCCCGAGTCAGCCTGGGCGCGGCTCCGCATTCGAATCCCCCTCTCCCCGCCAAGGGGAACGCCCACCTTGCGGTGGGCGTTCTAGTGGCGGAGAGAGGGGGATTCGAACCCCCGGTACCGGTTTTTACCAGTACTTTCGATTAGCAATCGAACCCGTTCGGCCACTCCGGCATCTCTCCGTGGCTCCCCTC
>DATFAX010000104.1:0-6915 GCA_035254125.1 Holophagaceae bacterium
AGCTCGGCATCTATCCGGTGCGTGCGCACCGGCAGGAATTGGCACCATCTCGGCTCGCGCCGCAGGTTGCCAAGGTTTCACAGGGCCCGTCCCTCCACCTTTCTGGATATCGCGCTATGGAACTGGCAAAGAACTCGGTACCTGAAGAGTCTCGGATCGGGAGGGCCCCCCTCCGTCACGGCGATGTTAATTCCGACAAAAATTGTCAAGATTAGTCAAGCCTTTGAAAATCAATGCGATTTTCAGCGAGACGCGGCCGGATGCACCTTGCCCAGCTGCAGGACGACGATGCCCACCACGATGGTGAGGAGACCCGCGGCCGTGGCGCGGTTCATGGGCTGGTCGCCCTTCACGAGGCCCAGGGCCGTGCCCGCCAGCGGGCTGCAGGCGAAGGCCAAGGCCAGTGTCACGCCCAGGTTGTGGGAGAGGCTCAGCGACTTGTAGAAGCTCCACATGCCCAGGGATCCGGCCACGATGCCGCCGCCGATGATCAGCATGGCCCAGCCCAGGCCCTTGCCCTCGAAGCCCACGCCCTTCCAGGCGCCGAAAGAGAGGGAGCCCAGCACCAGAAGGGCGACCATCGTCCGCACGGTGATGCCCGCCAGGGGCGGCAGCCCCAGCACCTTCAGGCCGGCCTTCTCGAAGTAGCCGCCGGCGCCCCAGGCGCAGCCGGCGAGGATGGCGAAGAGGATCGATGCGCGCATGGTGAACCCCACGTCTCTCCTCCATCCTCAGGGCGGATTCGGGGGCCGGCCCGTGACCGGGCTCACACCGGGTGGGGGTGTGTGACCGGGGACCGCCGTCCCACCAGGACGCGGGGACTAGTTGAAGGTGACGTGGTTGTCATACCCCGTGCGGGAGGCCAAGTTGCCGAATCCGCTGGTGGTGCTGGTGGCGACGTTGGCGGGAATGGTGGCGGTCACGGTTTCGCCGTGGGCCATGCCGGTCACCGCCACCTGGTAGGTGGAGCCGCTTCCGGTCACGGTGATGCCCGGGGTCGCCGCCATTCCGGTGATGACCACGCCGCTGGCATCAAAGCCGGTCACGGGACCATCGAAGACGACGCTGAACAGGATGGGGCTGGTGCTGGTGGGATCCGCCTGACCGGTGGCCTGCTTGATCGTCACGGGCGGATGGTATTCGACGAACACGGTGATCGCGTCGACCTGGGTGGCGCTGGCGGTGGTCCCGTTCTTGATGGCGACGGTGACGTTGCCATACAGCCCGTTGATGGTGAGCGTCTGGGAGTCACCGGATGTGCCGGCCGCGGTCAGCTGGAAGGGGCCGCTGGTGAGGAAGACGCCGTTCTGGTAGATCTCCCAGGTGTAGCTGCTGGGCATGGCGGCACCGTAGTTCTTGATGAGGAAGCTGGAGTTCCCCGCGAGGTCGGCACTGCCCGTCAGGCGGAGATCGATCTGGGCGAAGGTGACGTGGTTGTCGTATCCGGTGCGGGAGGCCAGGTTGCCGAAGCCGCTGGTGCTGCTGACGCAGACGTTGGCGGGGATGGTGGCCGTGACGGTCTCGCCATTGACCATGCCGGTCACCGCCACCTGGTAGTTGGCGCCGCTGCCGGTCACGGTGATTCCCGGGGTTCCGGCCATGCCCGTGATCACCACGTCACTGGCATCGAAGCCGGTGACGGGGCCATCGAAGACCACATCGAACCGGATCGGGCTCGTATAGGAGGGATCGGCCTGGCCCGTGGCCTGTCTGATGGTGACGGGCGGATGGAACTCCACGAGGACGGTGACCGAGGCGATCTGCGTGGCCCCGGGGCCGGTCCCATCTTTGATGGTTACGGTGACATTCCCATACAGCCCGTTGATGGTGAGCCTCTGGGTGTCGCCGGAGGTCCCGGCGGCGGTGAGTTGGAAGGGGCCGCTGGTGAGGAAGACGCCGTTTTGGTAAATCTCCCAGGTGAAATTGGTGGTCATGGCACCACCGGTGTTCTTGATGGTGAAGTCAGAATTCCCCTGAATATCGGCCGTCCCGGTGAGCAGCAGGTCGGCGATGGTGTAGTTCTGGTTGGCCTGATTGCCGGCGAGGTTGGTGTAGGTCCGGTTGGCGGGGGTGAAGGTGTACCCGCCGGGTTTGCTGGGTGTCACGGTGCCGGACCAGCCCAGGGGGACGGTGAAGGTGTAGGCCCCGCTGCCATCCGCGGTGGCGGTCTTCGCGGTGCCATCCGTGTAGGAGAGCGTGGCTCCCCCGACGCCGGCATTGCCACTGATGCTGTAGAGGATGGGCGTCGCCGTGTAATCCTGCGCCTGGTTGGCGAGGACGTTGGAATAGGTGGTGCTGGTCGGGGAGAAGGTGTACCCCACCTTGCCGGGCGTCACCGTGCCGGACCAGCCGTAGGAGACCGGGAAGCTGTAGGTTCCACCCGCATCCGCCGTGGCGGTCTTGGCGGTGCCGTCCACATAGGCGAGGACCGCTCCACCCACCCCCGCATTGCCCTTGAGGAGGAAGGTGGTGGCGTTGATCACCAGGGAGAGGGTCTGGCTGACCGTGCCCCCTTGGCCATCCGAGGCGCTGTAGGTGAGGCTGAAGGTCCCGGCCTGGGTGGGCGTGCCCGTGAGGCGACGGGTGCCGGAGGTGAAGGTCACTCCCGTGGGCAGGGCCCCCGATAAACCGTAGGTGAGGGCGTCCCCGTCCAGGTCGGTTCCCGGAGGCAGGGGCACACTGAGGGGCGCCCCCTGGGCGCCGGCCGGGAGCATGATGCCGGTCGGCAGGGTCGGGGCGTGATTGGGGACGACGATGGCGGCGGACACGGGGGAGGCGACGTCCTGCCACTGGGCGGTGGTGGCGTTCAGGGCCTTGCCGTAGGCCAAGGCGGTGTAGGTGCCCCGGGGGACATTGGGGAAGGTGACCTGGGACGCGCCACCCCCATTGGGGTTCGTGGCGAGGAGCCCACCGGGGGTGGCATAGAGCTCCACCTTCCCGAATTGCACGCCATCGGCATCCGAAAGCCCCCAGGTGATCAGGAGGTCGCTGCCCGAAGGGACGCCCAAGGGCGCGGGGTTGAGGGTCGGCGCATCCGGCGTCACCGGGGTTCGGAACGTCAGCTTTTGGACGCCCGACCGGTTGTGCGCCGGATCCTCCACCACGAGGTAGGCCACATAGGGCGTGTCGGCCAGGAGGCCGGTCCTCGGGGTGGTCGTCGCCTGGTTTCCGGAGAGGGGCAGGATGCTCGCGTCGGTCGTCGCGTGCTGGATGACGTCGTCGGCGCTGGGCTCAGTGGGCGGAGGGGTGGTTGGGAGCCAGAGGTAGCCCTTGCCGTCTTCATCGGCCACCGAGATCAGATCGGTCGATGTGCTGGCCAGGTTGGCGGTCGCAAAGGTCACCACGGTGGGGGCCGTCTTGTCGATCCAGGTGATGTTCACCACCTTGTCCGCCCGGTTGGCGGCGGCATCGAAGAAGGAGACGGTCTCCGCGGCATTGGCGCCGTAGGTGCGGGTGAAGGCGAATTGGCCACCGGCGGGTTCAAAGGCCTTGGCCCATCCGGCGGGCGGAGCCAGATCCTCCGGACTGCGGAACGTTGCCACCACATCCTGGTTTGTGGGCAAGGTGGTGGAGTAGGCAGCCTCCGCGACCTGCGGGGCGGAGCGGTCGATGTTGGCGATGGTGATGAGCCGGGTGCTGCTGTTGCCCGCCGCGTCCACCAGGGTGAAGGGATCGCCGGTGATGTTGGCGGTGTAGGTCCGCGTGTAGGTCCAGGTCGGGCTCGCCCCGGCCTTGGTCCAACCGGCGGGCGCGGGGAGATCCTCCCGCTCGGTCACCCGGAGGGTGGCGATCACATCGTGGGAGGTGGGGGCGGTGATGTCGTACGTGGCCGCCTCCAAGATCGGCGCCTTCGTGTCCACGCCGGCCACGGTCAGGCGGGCGGGCCACGAGGCGGCTCCATGGGGATCCACGGCCACGATCTCGAACACGGCGCTGCCTTCCACGCCAGGGTGGGGGGTGAAGGTACCCGTGGTCCCCGTTAGGGTCAGGTCCCCAAGCCGGGTGCCGGGCGAGGAGCGGGGCAACACCTGGAAGGTCAGGGGCTCGCCTTCAGGATCCGAGGCCTTCATGAGGGTTTGGAGGTTGAAGGTCTTGGCCCCGTTGAAGGGAGTCCCACCGTTGTCAAAGGTGGCGTTGGCGAGGCGTGGGGGGCGGTTCGATGACCCGCCCCCCGAGCACGAGAGGAGGCTTGTCAGCGAGACGAGGGAAACCGCCGCAGCGGCACAGATCGAATGGGCCCTCGAAGGGGTCGGAATCTTGGGGAAAGCCATGGTGCCCCGCCTGTTTCTATGAATTGAGACTCAAAGACCATTGTGGCGGTTCGGAGCCTCGATACAAACGGATTTGAAGCCTGGATGTCAGGTAAGGCGGGGCCTTTCGTTTAGCGGGGAAGGCGATCCAGGGCCCGGTCCAGGTCCTCGAGCAGGTCCTCCGCCGCCTCAATGCCAATGCTGAGCCGGATGAGGCCGTCGCTGATGCCCGCCCGCTTCCGGGCCTCGGGGGTCATGGAGGCGTGGGTCATGGAGGCGGGGTGGGCCACGAGGCTCTCCACGCCCCCAAGGCTCTCGGCCAGGGTGAACCAGCGGAGCGTCGTCAGCAGGTGGTTCACGCGGGCCGGGGTGTAACCCTTCAGCTCGAAGCTGAGCATGGCGCCGAAGCCCTTCTGCTGGGTCTTCGCCAGGGCGTGCTGGGGGTGGGAGGGCAGGCCGGGGTAGTGGACCGTGGCCACGGCGGGGTGGGCAGCCAGGTACTCGGCCACGGCCTGGGCGCCCTGCTCATGGGCTCGGAGGCGCACGTGAAGGGTCTTGAGGCCGCGCAGCACCAGGAAGGTGTCGTGGGGGCTCTGGCTCGTGCCCAGGAGGTTGTTCATGGACTGGATGCGCTGGGTGAGGGCCACCTGGCCCTTGGCCGCGATGAGGGCGCCGCCCACCACGTCGCTGTGGCCGTTGAGGTACTTGGTGGTGGAGTGAACGACGAGGTCCGCGCCCAGGGCCAGGGGCTGCTGGAGCAGGGGACTGAGGAAGGTGTTGTCCACCACCGTCAGCGCCCCGCGGGCCTGGGCGAGGTCGGCGATGGCGCGGATGTCCGTGAGGCGCAGGAGGGGGTTGGAGGGCGTCTCCACCCACACCATGCGGGTGTTCGCCTGGAAGGCGGCCTCCACGGCGGGCAGGTCCGCCAGGTCCAGGTAGGTGACCTCCAGGCCGTAGGCGGCCTTGGCGTGCTCAAGCAGGCGGAAGGTGCCGCCGTAGCAATCCACGGTGCAGAGCACGTGGCTGCCCGCGGGCAGGAGGTTGAGGGCCACGAGGATGGCGCTCATGCCGGTGCTGGTGCAGGTGGCGCCCTCGCCCCCTTCGAGGAGGGCCAGGGCCTCCTCCAGGGCCGCGCGGGTGGGGTTGCCGCTGCGGGTGTAGTCGAAGCCCGCGTTCGTACACACGTCCCGGAAGGCGAAGGTGCTGGAGAGGTAGAGGGGCGGCATCACGGCCCCGTAGGCGGGATCGGGCTGCACCCCCGCGTGCACGCACTGCGTGCCGGTACGGGCGGTGGGCACCAGGGGCGCCCGCTCCGTCCACCCCGCCTTGGCCGGGGAGCCCGGCGGCAGGATCGTGAAGTGGTAGGCGGGATTGCCGGGGACGTTGGAGTCAAGGTGGACGTCTTGGGTCTCGGTGGACATGGGGGCTCCAGGGAAAGAGAACTGAACACGCAGAGGTGAGCAGAGGGGCAGAGGTGAGCAGAGAAATGCCAAAGAACGGCGAGGAAGGGCGGGAGCGGCTCTGAAAGGGGAGCCTCTGCTCACCTCAGCTGTTCTCTGCTCACCTCTGCGTGTTCAGTAAAATCCTCAAATTGCGAAATACCGCGCCTGGGGATGCCAGGCCACGAGGGCGGAGGTGGCGTACTCGGGGTCCATCTGGCAGCTCTCCGTGAGGGCCACGCCGAGAGCGTCGCCGTCGAGGAGCGCTTGGATGAAGCGGTTGCCCTCCAGGTCGGGGCAGGCGGGGTAGCCGAAGGAGTAGCGGCTGCCCTGGTAGCCCTGGCTGAAGAGGACGCGGAGGTTCGCCGCGTCCTTGGCGTGGATGCCCAGCTCCCGGCGGATGCGGGCGTGGAGCCACTCGGCGGCGGCCTCCGTGAGCTCCGTGGCGAGGCCGTGGAAGTGGAAGTAGTCGCTGTAGGAGTCCCCCTTGTAGAGGGCCTGGGCGAAGGCGGCGGACGTCGAGCCCAGCGTCACCAGCTGCAGGGCCAGCACGTCCCGCTTCCCCGAGGCGAGGGGGGCGTAGAAGTCGGCGATGCAGAGGCGGCGGCCGGAGGCCTGGCGGGGCAGGGTGAGGCGGCTCAGCTCCCGGTCCGGGGCGGCGGGATCGAAGACCACGAGGTCGTCGCCGTCGGCGTTCACGGGGAGGTAGGCGTAGCGGACCTTCGGCGTCACCAGGCCCTCGGCCTCGAGGCGGGCCTTCCACTTCGCGAGCTCGGGCTCGGCCTTCTCCCGGAGCACGGCCTGGAAGGTGGCCTCGTCCTGGGTGCCCTGCTGGTAGCCCCAGCGTTGGCGGAGGACGACGAATTCATCCAGGAAGGTGTAAAGGTCCGCGAGGCTCGGCGTCACTTCCCGCACGCCCCAGAAGGGGGGCTCGGGGCGGACTTCGTTCCGGCGCACCCAGGCGCTCTGGCCGTGCTCCGTGAGGGGCAAGGCGCGGTCGCCACGGTGGAGCACCTGGATGGTGTCGGCCTCTTCGGCCTCGGGACCATAGGCCAGGGACTCGCCCCCGGCGATGCGCTGCATGAGGCGCAGGCCCTCGAAGGCATCCGCCGCGTAGAAGACGGGGCCGCGGTAGACCTTGCGGCAGTCCTTCTCCACATAGGCCCGGGTGAGGGCGGCGCCGCCCAGGATCACCGGCACGTCGAGGCCCTGGGTCTCCAGGGTCT
>DATFAX010000105.1:0-42586 GCA_035254125.1 Holophagaceae bacterium
GATCGAGGTGATCTTCGACATCGACGCCAACGGCATCGTGCACGTCACCGCCAAGGACAAGGGCACCGGCAAGGACGCCAGCATCACGCTGACGGGCAGCACGGGCCTCTCCAAGGAGGAGATCGACGCCAAGGTGAAGGACGCCGAGGCCCACAAGGCCGACGACGAGGCCCGCAAGGCCCTGCTTGAGGACAAGAACCACCTCGACCAGCTCGTCTACCAGGTGGAGAAGCTCCTCAAGGAGCAGGGCGAGAAGCTCCCCGAGGCCGACAAGAAGGCCGTGGAGGAGGCCGTGACGGAAGCCAAGGCGGCGCTGGGCAGCCAGGAGAAGGACCGGATCAAGAAGGCCCTGGAGGACCTCACGCAGAAGAGCCACAAGCTCAGCGAGTCCCTCTACCAGCAGGCCCCCCCCACCGACGGCCAGGGCGGCGCCCCGGGCGCTCCCCAGGGCGAGAAGAAGGACGACAACGTCATCGACGCCGAAGTGGTGAGCTAAGCAGGCTCAGGAGCAGGGGGGCCTTTGGGCCCCCCTGTTTTTTGCTCGGCGAAAATCTTAGTCCGCTAGACTAAAGCCACCATGTCCCATCCGGATTATTACAAGACCCTGGGCATCCCCCGCAGCGCCTCCGACGAGGACATCAAGAAGGCCTACCGGAAGCTGGCGCGGAAGTACCACCCGGACCTGAATCCCAACAACGCCGCGGCCGAGGCCAAATTCAAGGAGCTCAGCGTCGCCAACGACGTGCTCTCGGATCCGGAGAAGCGGAAGAACTACGACACCTACGGGGATCCCGCCGGCCCCGGCCAGCAGGTGCCCCCCGGCTTCCAGGGCGGTGGCTTCGACGGCGGCGGCTTCACCTTCGACTTCGGGGACCTCTTCGGCAGCGGCGGACGCCAGGCCCGCACCGGACCCCAGAAGGGTGAGGACCTGCACCACGCGGTGCGCCTCACCTTCAAAGACGCCTTCGAGGGCAAGCGGCTCACCCTGAACATCCAACGCAGCGAGCCCTGCATGGGCTGCCGCGGCACCGGCGAGCAGGACCGGAAGAAGGAAACCTGCCGGGCCTGCGGCGGCAAGGGCAAGACCGGGGGCGGCATCCTCGGCTTCTCACGGCCCTGCCCCGAATGCGGCGGGCGCGGCCAGGTGGCCCCCAGCTGCCCGGATTGCAGGGGCACGGGCCGTCACGGCAAGACGGAGACGGTGACCGTGCAGATCCCCCCGGGGGTCGAGGACGGCGCCAAGCTGCGGGTGGGTGGCAAGGGCGAAGCGGGCCGCCGGGGCGGCGGGCCCGGCGACCTCTACCTCCAGGTGAACGTGGAGCCCGACGCCCGCTTCGAGCGCAAGGGCCCCAACCTCCACCTCCAGATGCCCATCTCCTTCACGGAGGCGGCCCTGGGCGCCAAGGTGGACGTGCCCACCCCCGACGGCCAGGCGACGCTCAAGGTGCCCCCGGGCGTGCAGGCCGGCACCAAGCTCCGCATCAAGGGCCAGGGCATGCCCATCCCGCGCAGCGATCAGCGCGGCGACCTCTACGCGGAGGTGGTGATCGTCACCCCCCAGATCCAGGACGAGCGGAGCAAGGAACTGCTCCGGGAGCTCGGCGAACTCAATGACGCGGCGCTCCATCAGCAGAGAGGAGGTTCCCGTGGCTAAAGATCCACGCATGGGCGCCTACATGATCGGCGTCGTCAGCACCCGCTACAACGTCCACCCCCAGACCCTCCGCATGTACGAACGCGAAGGCCTCCTCCTGCCCTCCCGCACCGAGGGGAAGACCCGCCTCTACAGCGACGAGGACCTGGAGCGCTTGGAGTTCATCCTGAACCTCACCCGCGACCTGGGCGTGAACCTCGCCGGCGTGGAAGTGGTGCTCACCTTGCGGGAGCGGCTCAACCAGATGCAGCAGGACCTGGAGCGGCTCGTGGCCGTCATGGAGGCCCACGGCATCAGCAACTTGCCCCGACCCTCGGGCACGGGCCTCGTGAAGCTGCCGCCCCAGGGACTCCGCAAGCGCTAGGCCGAGCGGCGGGGACCCCAGGCCTCCGCAAGCCGTGAGCGGTGCAAGGGCCCGCCGAGGCCGAAGAACTCACACAGACTCATGATCAGGGGGCGCCACTTCCCGGGATCGATGTAGGTCTCCGTGCCCGCCATGACCAGGGATTCCTCCAGGTGGACCCGGAGGATGGACGCTTCGAAGGCCGCGAGGTGGCTTTCGGGATCCCCGACGCCGTGGACCTGCGCGATGCGGGCTTCCAGGTGGACGGGGCACTCGCGGATGCGGGGCGGGGCCACGAGGTCCGAGGGGAGGGGCGTCAGCCCCGCGAGCCCGAACTTGTCCCCCTCGAAGCGGTAGCCCATCGCCGCCTTATACGCAGGTACGGGGTCCCGCCCCGTGGTCAGAGCCAGGCGGTCCACCACATCCACCATGCCCGCGGAGGGCAGGTTGAGCACGCAGGTGCCCTCCCGTTCCAGGTTCTCCGCGGTCTTGGAGCGCCGGCTCAGGCCCAGCATGCAGGACTGCCCCAGCCACCAGGCCGAGGACATGGGGGCGATGTTCGGGGTCCCGTCTTCATTGAGGGTGGTGATGAGGACCACCGGGGTGCCGAAGTAGAGCATCTTGGGTTGGATCACGCGGTGCATGGACTGCCTCCTTCCTGCCCAGGGTGGGCTCCGACCCCGGTGGCCGCGACCCGGTTCTTGCGGCCCTTCGCGCGGCCCTCGCGGTCGTGACCAAGGACGGGAACCTGGGACCCCCGCGCTTTGCTATGCTGACTCTTCTTTCCAGGTGACCCCCTTGCCCCTCCGGCATCTCGAAGAGCGCGCGCTCGACAAGTACTTCGACTCGATCCGGCACCTCCCCTTGCTGACGGCTGCGGAGGAGCGGATCTACGGGCACATGTGGCAGGACGAGCGGAACCCCGAGGGCCTGCGGAAGCTGGTGGAGGGGAATCTCCGCTTCGTGGTGAAGGAGGCCCGCAAGTTCGAGGGCATGGGCCTGGACCTGCTGGACCTCATCTCCGAAGGCAACCTCGGCCTCATCGAGGCCGCCAAGCGCTTCGACCCCACCCGGGAGAACAAGTTCCTCACCTACGCCTCCTGGTGGGTGCGCCAGAGCATCTTCCACGCCCTGGCCGAGCACGGCAGCAAGATCCGCCTGCCCCAGAAGGTGGCGGGGCATCTCGTGCAGCTGAACCGCCTCACCCAGAAGCTCACCCAGGATCTGGGGCGCACCCCGCACCTCCTGGAGATCGCGCTGGCCTCGAACCTCAGCGAGGAGGAGGTGGAGCGCCTCCAGCTCCTCCAGCAGACGACGACCACCGTCTCCACCGAGCAGGGCCTGGGCGACACGGACCTCACCGTGGGCGACAGCCTCGAGCAGGAGGTGGAGCCCAGTGCCATGGCTGCCCTGGATCAGGAGGCCTTCCATACGCAGATCGAGGCCTCGCTCGACAGCCTCTCGGAGAAGGAGCGGCTGATCATCTGCAAGCACTTCGGTCTCCATGACTTCGAGCCCATGACCCTGGAGCAGATCGGCCGGAGCTTCGACCCCCCCATCTCCCGAGAGCGGGTGCGGCAGCTGGAGGAGCGCGCCTTCGCGCGCATCCGCGAGCGCCGCCGCGAGGTGCTGGGCCAGTTCCTGCGGGGGTCGCGGGAATGAGGATGGAGCAGGAGCGGCCTTCCATCGAACGCAGTTCGACCCCGAAGGGGTGGCGCACAGGAAGTGCGCCATGAGGGGCCGTCCAGACTGCCCCCACTGCCAGGGCTCGGGTTTCCTCCTGGATCCCGATCCCATGCGCCCGGCCCGGGTCTGCCCCTGCTCACGGGAGGTCCGCCCGGAGCTGGCCACCCTCCAGCTGCCCGCGCGCTACCGCGAAGCCGTCTTCACCAGCTTCTGGAAGTGGTGGAGCAAGGAGTACGCCCCCAACCAGGTGAGCCGGATCCTCGGCGGCATGGAGGAGCTGAAGACCGCCCTCACCGCCCCGGCGGAAGTGGTGGGAGAGCTCCCACAGCGGGATCGCCTGGAACGGCTGCTCGCCGCGGCGGAGAAGAACCTGGAGCACGGGATCCGCCCCTTGGGCGCCGAGGATCTCCACGCCTGGGCCACCAAGGGGCGCCACCGCTTCCGGGGCGGCTGGGAGCTGTGGTGGATCCATGGCCCGGTGCAGAGCGGCAAGACCACCCTCGCCGCCGCTGCCCTCAAGGCCTGGGGTGAGCGCACGGGCCAGGCCGGCCGCTTCGTCTCGGTACGCACCCTTTCCCAGCAGGTGAAGAACACTTACTTCGACACGCGTTCCTGGCAGAACCAGGACTTCATGAGCGTGCGGGACCTGCTGGATCCCCTGAAGGACCAGCCCCTTCTCCTCCTGGACGAATGGGACTGCCTGGATCCCGATTCGCGCGTGGCCAACGCCTTCGGCGAGCTGCTCACCCACCGCTACCACGAGAGCCTCCCCACGATCCTCACCTCCGTGCCCCATCCGGAGTCCCTGGCCCAGCGCGACAACTACGCTTTCGCCCGCCTGGGCGACGCGAGCCTGCTCAAGCGGCTGGAGGGCGCCGACCGGGTGGAGATGATCCCCGCCCTGGCCTGGTGGCTGGATCGCCTCTAGGCCTCGGATCCGAGCCATGAACCGACTCCTCCGCGCCCTCCTGCGCTTCCACCTCCGACGACCCGCGGGCCTGTGGGTGCTCGTGGGCCTGCTCACCGTGGCGCTGGGCCTCGGGGCCCGGCAGGTGCAGCGTCAGCTGGACCTCCTCAGCGTGCTGCCGGTGGATCACCCGGCCGTGCGCGCGAACCTGGAGGCCGGCGTGGGCCAACAGGAGATCCTGTGGCTCGTGGCCGAGGGCGAGGACCTGAACCTGGAGGCCCGCCGCGCCTGGGCCGAAGGGCTCGTGGAGCGCCTGCTGGATCGCAGCGGCATGCCCCTCAACGGCCTTGCCGCGGAAGGACGCCTCGCGGAACCCGTGGCCCGGGCCGGAGAGCCGGGGCTCTCCCCCTGGCCCGCCCTGCTGGCCGTGGGTGCGCTCCCGGACGGGGACCCCGCCGTGGGGCGCGCCGGCACGGAAACCCTCTACGCCCTGGCCCCCGCCTGGCTGGGGGACCGGCTCGCGCCCCTGAACGATCCCGCCGACGTGCGCCGCCGCCTGGAGGCCACGGCCAAGGCCCTGGGTTCCCCCAATCCCGTGGAGGCCACCCTCGCGCGCCTGGATCCCCTGGGTCTCCGCAGCCTCGCCCCCCAGGGGGGTGAGGGCATGGAGAAGGCCACGCAGCTGGCCCGGTCCTTCACCCTGCGCCTGCGCACCGGCTACCTGGAGAGCAAGGATGGCCGCATGGTCCTCGTGCCCGTGGTGGCTTCCTTCCCCACCTCGGACACGGCGAGTACGCTGCGGGCGCTGCGTTGGCTCGGGGAGGGCGCCCCTCCGGAGATGCCCGCCCGCAGCACGGTCCGCCAGATGGAGCAGTCCCTGGCCTGGCGCACCGATCGGCCCTTCCCCGTGCAGGTGACGGGGGCCCACGCCATCACCGTCTTCGAGAGCCAACGTCTCACGCACGAGGTGCTCCTCTCCCTGGGCCTCAGCTTCCTCCTCGTGGGGCTCGTCTACTGGATCGGGTTCCGCACCCTCTCGGGATATGGGTTCGTCATGGTCCCCCTTCTGGTGGGCATGCTCTGGGCCCTCGGGGCCACAGGCTGGGTGCTGGGCCGTCTGAACCTCATGGCGGCGGGCTTCGGCGCCGTGCTCCTGGGCGTGGGCGACGATGTGGGGATCCTCCTCTTCAGCCGGTACATTGAGGAGCGCCACCGCGGCTCCGACAAGGTCCGGGCGCTGCGGGGGATGCTGCTGGGCACGGGCCCCGGCGTGGTGGCGGGCGCCCTCACGGTGGTGGCCGCCTTCGCCTCCCTCGCCTTCACCCCCTTCCCCGGCCTGCGGGACCTGGGCATCACCACCGGCCTGGGCCTGCTCTGCTGCCTGGTGGCCACCTTCCTCATCCTGCCGGGCCTCCTCCTGTGGCTGGACCGGGGCCGCGGCCCCTTCGCCCGGGCGGCGGCCCCCCCGGTGCGGGTCCGCAAGGCCCCCTGGAAGCCCCAAGTGGCCCTGGCCGTCTTCGCCCTCGCTCTGCTGCTGCTGCCCCGGGTGAAGTGGGAGGAGGACCTCCGCCGCTTCCGGGCCGCCGGCAATCCCGCCCTCGCCTTGCAGGAGAAGCTGGGCAAGGTGCTGGGGGCCAGCCTCCAGCCCCTGGCCCTCCAGCTCACGCTGGATCATCCCGATCAGCTGCCCGCCCGCTGGAACCGCATCGCGCCCCTGCTGCGCGGCGAGGGTCTGCCCATCCCCGATTGGCAGCAGCCGTCGGCGGAATTGCGCCTGGCCCTCGCCAGCGACACCTGGCGGCACTCGGTGCTGGCCGCCGCCGCCCAGGCCGGGCTGGACCCCGCCGGGCTGGAGCGTCCCCTGCGGGCCCTGGGCCTCGCCGCCTCGGACCCGGCCCAGCCGGTCCTGGCCCTGCAATCCCTCCTGCCGAAGGCCGATGCGCCGGAGCCGCCCAAGGGCAGCTTCCTCGCCCGCAAGCCCGTCGCGCCCGCCCCCGACGTGCTCAACCTGCCCCTGCGCCTGGATGAAGCGGCCCAGGACCGGGTCGGCGCGAAGGTGGAGGAGGCCGGCGGCCGGCTCGTGGGCACCCGGCCCCTCTTCCGCGCCGTGAAGGCCATCGCCTGGCAGAGCGTGCAGTCCGCGGTGCTGCTCACCCTGGCGGGCATCCTCGTGGTCGTCGCCCTCTTCGGCCGCTCCCTGCGCTTCGCCCTGCTGGCCCTCCTGCCGCTGCTCGCCAGCCAGGCCGGGGCCCTGGGCATCCTTGGCGCCACGGGGGAACCCCTCACCTTCCTCAGCCTCATGGCCGTGCCCATCGCCCTGGGCGTGAGCGTGGACACCGCCTTCAACCTCCTCCACCGGGCCCGCCAGGAACGGGATGCCCCCGCCAAGGTGGCCCGGGTGAACGCCGTCTGCGCGGGCACCACGCTCGCCGGCTTCGGCGGCCTGGTCTTCAGCGGTTACCGCGGCCTGCGGGGCCTGGGTCTCGCCTGCCTGGGGGGCGTGGCCCTCGCCCTGCTGCTGACCCAATGGCTCCTCCCTGCGATCCTGGAGCGATGGCCGCTGAAGTCGAGAACCCCCTCCAAGTCCTGATCCGAGCGCGCCTCGATTCGGGCCCCGTGCCCGCCTCGGAGGTCATGGCCCTGGCCCTCTACCATCCGGAACACGGCTACTACCGCCGGGCTGAAGGGCCCTGGGGTTTCGAGGGCAAGGACTACTTCACGGCCCTGGACCTGGGACCCCTGCTGGGCGAGGCCCTGGCCCACCGCTTCCGCGAGGCCTGGCTGAAGCTGGATCGGCCCGCGTCCTTCACGGTGCTCGAGCCCGGCGCTGGCCGCGGCTGGCTGGGGCGCGACGTGCTGAAGGCGGCCGAGGGCTTGGATCTGGCCTTCGCCGCCGCGCTGCGCTACCTCCACCGCGACGACAACCCAGCTGCCCGCGGCGCCGCCGAGGCCGCCCTGGCGCCCTGGCTCGCCACGGGGCAGGCCCGCTTCGTGGGCGAGGGCGAGGCGCTGGAGACCTTCACGGGCGCCGTGTTCAGCAATGAGCTCTTCGACGCCCTGCCCGCCCAGCCCTGGCGCTGGGATGGCGAGCGCTGGGTGCGGGAGGTGCTCACCTCTGGGGGCCCGGAGTGGCACATGGCGGCGCCCAGCGAAGCCACGGCCTGGTTCGAATCGCACACGGACGGCCTGGAGGCGGGGGATGGCAGCGTGTGGGCGGAGGGCTTGCCCGCCCTCGTGACCGCCTGCATCGCACCGCTCCAGGCGGGCCTCTTCCTCGCCATCGACTACGGCGATCGCGCCGACCGCCTCCTGGCCAAGGGCTCGGACCTGCGCCGCTACAAGGGGCACACCGTGGATGGCCAGTGGTGGGAGGACCTCGGCACCACGGACCTCACCGCCGACGTGGACTTCTCCCGGCTCCAACACCTCCTGGCCGAGGCGGGTCTGGGCGAGCTGGGCCACCAGGAGCTCTCCCGCTGGATCCGCACCCACGCCCCCCTCATGGCCTGGGAGCAGGACTGGCAGTCCCTGCCCGCGCCGGACCGCATGAAGCGCATGGAGAACCTCCTGCAGTTGACTCTGCCTGGCCTGATGGGCGCGCGCTTCCGGGTGCTGGAGGGGTGGCGGGGGATCCCGGCGGGGGTGCGTTGATCCTGGCCCGGGGCGAGTCGCGCCGGGAGGGGGGACCCGGCTGATAGGCTGACCCCGGAGCTCCTACCCATGCGAATTCCGATCCGCGCCCTCGCCCTGGGGTCGATGTGCCTGAGCCTCGTGGCCCAGGAGAAGCCCATCGCCTTCACCCACGCCCGCCTCCTCACCATGGAGGGCGCGGAGATCCCCGACGGTACCCTCGTCGTGCACAGGGGGAAGGTGGTGGCCGCGGGCGCCGTGGCCATCCCCGCGGGGGCGGAGGTGCGCGATGCCAAGGGCAAGTGGATCATGCCGGGAATCGTCGACAGCCACAGCCATGTGGCCACCACGGGCGGGGCCGACGGCAGCGCGCCCATCCAGCCCGACGTCCGCATCTCCGATGCCCTGAACCTGCGCAGCGCCGAGGTCATGAAGGCCCGGGCCGGGGGCATCACCTCCGTGAACGTGATGCCCGGCAGCGGCCACCTGCTCAGCGGCCAGACCATGTACCTGAAGCTGCGCGAGGGCGGCACCGTGGATGAGCTGGCCATGGGGCGTCTCAACGGGGGCTACCTGGGCGGCCTCAAGATGGCCAACGGCACCAACCCCCGTCGCCAGGGCCCCGCCGCGGGCAACTTCCCCGGCACCCGCGCCAAGAGCGCGGCGCTCGTGCGCGAGCAGTTCGTGAAGGCCCAGGAGTACCAGCGGAAGATCAAGGCCGCCGGCGGCGACGCCAGCAAGCTGCCCGAGCGGAACCTCGGCCTGGAGATCCTCGTGGAGGTGCTGGAGGGCAAGCGGGTGGTGCATCACCACACCCACCGCCACGACGACATCCTCACGGTGCTGCGCCTGCAGAAGGAGTTCGGCTTCAAGGTGGTGCTGCACCACCTCAGCGATGGCTGGATGGTGGCCGACGAGATCGCCAAGAGCGGGAACCCCTGCAGCGTCATCGTCATCGACAGCCCCGGCGGGAAGCTGGAGGCCAAGGACGCCCGCCTGAGCACGGGCGGGGCCCTGGAACGGGCGGGGGTCCTGGTGGGCTTCCATACGGACGACCCCATCACGGACAGCCGCTGGTTCATGCGCTCCGCCGCCCTCAGCGTGCGCGCCGGCATGAGCCGCATGGGCGCCCTGAAAGCCATGACGCTCAACAACGCGAAGATCCTCGGCCTGGAGGACCGGCTGGGCAGCCTCAAGGCGGGCAAGGACGCGGACTTCGTCGTGCTGAGCGGGGACCCCCTCAGCATCTACACCCACGTGGAGGAGACCTGGGTGGAGGGCAAGCGCGTCTTCGACCGCGCCAACCCCGAGCATCGCAAGTACGCCACGGGTGGCATGGGCGCCAGCCACGACAGCGAGGACCCCACCTGGATCCTGGCCCTGGAAGCGGAGGAACTGTGATGACCCTGCGAACCTCCCTCCTCTGCCTGCTCACCGCGGGCGCGGTCTCCGCCCAGGACCTGGCCGTGCGCGCTGAAAGGCTCTACACCGCGGCCGGGGCTCCGATCCAGGATGGCGTGGTCCTCATCCGAGGCGGCAAGATCACGGCCGTGGGCGCGGCCAGCGCCGTGAAGGTCCCTGCGGGGATCCCCGTGCGCACCGCCAAGGTGGCCGTGCCCGGCCTCGTGGATGCGCACGGCACCGCGGGCTTCTCGGGCCTCCTCAACCAGCCCCATGACCAGGAGCAGGTGGAGCGCAGCGCCCCCATGCAGCCCGAGCTGCGGGCCATCGACGCCTTCAACGGCCGGGATCCCCTCCTGGAGTGGCTGCGGGACCGGGGAGTCACGACGATCCACACGGGCCATGGTCCGGGCATTCTCGTGGCGGGCGAGACCCTCGTGGCCAAGACCTTCGGGAACGAGGTGGACCAGGCCGTCCTTCGGCCCGAGGCCATGATCGCCGCCACCCTGGGTGATTCCGCCCGCGCCACGGAGCCCGGAAAGGCCCCGGGCACCCGGGCCAAGGCCGTGGCCATGGTGCGCCAGGCCCTCGTGGATGCCCAGGAGTACCAGCGGAAGCTGGGGTCCGCCGAGAAGGGCAAGGAGCCCCCCCGGGACCTCCGCAAGGAGGCCTTCGTCGCCGTGCTCAAGGGTGAGCGCCCCCTGCTGCTCACGGTGAACCGGGCCGCCGACATCCTGGCCGCCCTGCGCATCAAGGAGGAGTTCAAGATCCCCGTGGTGCTCGATGGCGCCGCCGAGGCCCACCTGCTCCTCCCCCAGATCAAGGCCGCCGGGGTCGCTGTCCTCGTCCACCCCACCATGGCCCGTGCCAATGGCGAGACCGAGAACCTGAGCGTGGAGATGGCGGCCAAGCTCAAGGCCGCGGGCATCCCCTTCGCCCTGCAGAGCGGCTTTGAAGCCTACGTGCCCAAGACCCGCGTCGTGCTCTGGGAGGCGGGCATGGCCGCCGCCAACGGCCTCACCTTCGAGCAGGCCCTGGCGAGCATCACCGTGGATGCGGCCAAGCTCATCGGCGTCGCCGACCGCGTGGGCACCCTCGAAGTGGGCAAGGATGGCGACGTGGCCTGCTACGACGGCGATCCCTTCGAGTGGACCACCCACTGCACGGGCACCGTCATCGGCGGCCGGGTGGTCAGCGAAGGCGAAAAGTACTGAGCCTACTTCTCCGGGTCCAGGGCGGCCCTCCCGCCGCCCTGGCAGGCGATGAAGAGGAAGAGGAAGGCGTAGAGCAGCGCCGGTTCACCCTCGTTCACGGCCGGGAGCAGTCTGCTTCCCAGCTGAAAGCGCCAGTGGAATTGCGTGTAGGCCACGGCCATGGTGCCGCTGGCCAGGAAGGCCGCCCACCGGGTCTGGTACCCGACCATGACCGCGAGCCCGCAGACCAGCTCGATGATCCCGCCCACGCCGATCTGCGAGAGCAACGAAGGCCTCGCCATGGGCAGGTACCAGCCGAAGACCTTCTGCGCGCCGTGGAAGGCGAACAGGAAGCCTGTGACCATGCGGAGCAGGGCGTAGGTGGCAGGGGTGTGGCGTTCGAGGGCGCGCATGGGAGCCTCCGCCTCTAGGATGGAGGAAGGTCGGTACCGGTGGTCACGGATGGGGTGGAAGGCCGGGGGGCCGGGGCCGGTGCTCCGGCCCTCCCCCCGGGGGAGCGAATCTAGAACCGCACCCCCCAGATCAGGTGCAGGGCGTAACCCTGGCGCCCATCGAAGGGGGCTTCGGCCCCGCTGGCACTTCGTGCGGGCGTGTAGCGGTAGGGGGCTTCGGAGAGACGTACCTCCAGGTTGGCTTGGCGCCACTGGTATCCCAACCCGGCCCCGAGCCAGAGGCCCGTCTTCCGGTCGCCCGTATCGAGGGTGCTCACCTCGGTGCCGCTGCTGTCGACGGCCCGGTCCTCCAGATAGACCTGGCTGCGCTGCACCCCGACACCCAGGCTCAAGAAGGGACCCCGCTGAGGTTCCCGGAGGAAGAGGACCGCATCGGCGCCGAGGCGGTAGGTGCGGAACACGGTGCGGGTCTCCTGGTAGTCCAGGCCGAGCCCGGAGCTGGCGGCCCGGGCGGCCAGGTTGTAATCGCTCACGCGGTACCCCGTCCACTCGAAGGCGGGGCGCAGTTCCAGCTGAGGGGTCACGGGCACATGCACCGAGATGCGGAAGCCCAGGCCCGGATGGTTGTTCAGATCGTGGCTCATGTCGCCCAGGCCTGAGGCGACCAGCAGGGCGACGCCGGGGCGGATGCCGCCCGGGGGCAGCTGAGTTCCGGATCCCTGGGCCATCAGGGAGGCGGATAGCAGGGCCAAGGGCAAGCAGCGACGCATCATTCCTCCAAAGGGGATGTGCGGCCTCAGCAGAAATTGCGCCAGACGCCATGAACCCCCGCGGATCCAGGATCTCACGGGGGTTTGGGTGGGTCGAGATGTGGCGCCCTGCGCCCCGGAGTGGCGTCCTGCTACTTCAGGAGTCCAACCCCGAGCCACGAGGGACCCAGCATCAGGGTGTGGGTCTGGGCCTTGAAGTCACTGTCCTTCGCGTCGTTGATGTTGGGCACCCAGGTCTGGGGATTGCGATCCATGAGGGGGAACCAGCTGCTCTGCACTTGGACCATGATGCGGTGCCCTTTTTTGAAGGTGTGGAGCACATCGTTCATGCGGTAGGCCACGCGCGTGGGCTGGCCGGGGGTGAAGGGCTCGGGCTTCTCGTAGCTGTTGCGGAAGCGGCCGCGCATGACCTCTCCGCGCACGAGCATCTCGTAGCCACCGCTGCGGGCTTGGGCGGGCTGACCCCAGTCGTCCTCGGTGAGCTTCTCGCGCGGGTCGCGGTAGTCGTCGGGATGCACGTCGATGAGCTTCACCACCCAGTCCGCATCGCGGCCCGTGGTGGCCACGCGCAGCTCGGGCAGGAGCGGCCCGGCAAGCGTCACGTCCTCCGCAAGCGGCTCCGTCTGGAACACGAGCACGTCGGGTCGGCGGCCGGCGAAGCGCTGGTCGGCGGTCATGTATTCGCGGGTCATGCCGATGGCCACGTTCTCGATGAAGGGCACGGGCTTGGCGGGATCGCTGATGAAGCTGACCTTCGTGCCGGCGGCGGGGGCCTCGAAGCCGAGCTTGCCGCCCGGGAGGAAGTAAAGCTTCTTCGCTTCCGTCTTGGGGGGCCACACGTCGAAACGGCGCCATTGGTTGGCTCCGGTGTTGAACATGGTGGCCTCGGGCAGCTTCGGATCCGGGGCGTCCTTGAGGTGGTGCATGAAGAAGGGGAACTCGATCTTCTCGCGGTAGTAGACCGAGGTCTTGGCGCCGAAGGCGGCCTTGCCCAGGAACTCGCCCTCGCCGCGGGCCCAGCCGCCGTGGAACCAGGGGCCCATGACGAGCTTCACGTCGCCCTTGGGGCTGTGGGCGTTGGCCGTCTGGTACACCTGCAGGGCGCCATAGATGTTCTCGGCGTCAAATAGGCCGCCCACGGTGAGCACGGCGGGTTTGATGTCCTTGAGGTGGGGACGGAGGTTCCGCGGCTGCCAGAAGGCGTCGTAGTTCGGGTGGTCCATCATCTCCAGCCAGAAGGGGACGTTCTTGGCGATTTCCCGGGTGTGGGTGAGGCTGCCCAGGCGCAGGAAGTAGGCATAGCCGTCGGCGGTGCCGTGCTCGAAGGGCTTGCCCCAGGTGCTCGTGGGCTCGGGCCGGGGGCGGCCGAAGTTCACGAGGAAGTTGAAGGCGTGGGGCAACCACAGGGCGCCATTGCGGTGGAAGTCGTCGCCCGTGAACCAGTCCACGATGGGGGCCTGGGGACTCACGGCCTTGAGGGCCGGATGGGCGTCGATCATGCCGGCGGCCGTGTAGAAGCCCGGGTAGCTGATGCCCCACTGGCCCACGCGGCCATTGGTGGGCAGGTGCTTGAGCACCCAGTCCACCGTGTCGTAGGTATCGCTGCTCTCGTCGATGTCCTTCGGGCCCTGCTTGACGTCCTTGTGGGGGGTCATGTTCACGAAGGTGCCTTCGCTCATCATCCGGCCGCGCACATCCTGATACACGAAGATGAAGCCCTCGGTGCCGAACAGGGGCGAGGGGCCCAGGTCCGCCTTGTAGGCCTCCGGTCCATAGGGCGCCACGCTGTAGGGCGTGCGCTGCATGACCACGGGATAAGGGTGCTCGGGGGAGGCATCCTTCGGGACGTAGATCGAGGTGAAGAGCTTCACGCCGTCGCGCATGGGCACCAGCACCTCGCGCTTCTCGTACTTGGCCTTCACGGCTTCGAGGCCCTGGGCGGTGAGCAGGGGAGCGGCGACGAGCAGCAGGGTGAGGCGGCGCATGGGGACTCCGGGGATGGCCCATGCTACCGCTCGGACCCGTGAGACGAGGTTGGCGTCCGCCCCGGTCTGGATGCGGTCAGGCCCTGGCGAGGCTCCAGGCGAAGCGACTCTCATGGCGGGCCCCGTCCACCGACAGGCGGCTTTCCACCAGGTGCAGCCGATCCACCGTCCAGGTCTCGGCCGGTGGGGCCTCGGGGAGCGGGCGCCCGGACGGGAGGCGGGCCAGGGTGAGGTGGGGGTGGAAGGGCTTGGGATCCGCGGGGACCCCCGCCACGCCCAACCGCTGGCGGAGGTCTTCCGCCAGGGCCACGAGGGGGGCGAGGGGCGCCACCTCGAGGAACACCACCTGGGCCCCATGGCGGCGGGGGAAGGTGCCGACGGGGCCGCTGGTCAGTGCGAAGGCCCCGTGGCGGGCCGCCGACTCGGCTCCGCAGCGGGCCGCGGTCAGCGCCAGCTCCGGCGCGACTTCCCCCAGGAACGCCACGGTGAGGTGCAGCTGGAGCGGAAGGCCCTCCCGCAGCAGCCCCTGGGCGCCCATCCAGGTCTGCAGCCGGGCCTGCGGTTCCGGAGGCAGCGGGAGGGAGAAGAAGAGGCGCATGGCGCCAATCAGTTTGAGCGTTTTACGGCCTTGGCACCTTCCGCCCTGGACTTCGAGGGAAGAGGTGGCTCCTGGAGGGGAAAAGCCGTGAAGTCACTCGCGGTGATGCGCACCTGCCCGGTGGGCGTGGGGATCCAGTGGAATACAGCCTCGTCGGAGAGGCCCGCGAGGGTCTCCCGAGCGCCCGGCGGCGGCGGATTGAGCCGGGTGAAGGTACCGGAGTTGGGAGAGAAGCGCCACCACACAACCTCGGGGAATTGATTGTTCAGCTCCGTGCGCTTGCTCTTCCAAGCCTCGACCCACCGGTGCTGATCCTGGAGGCTGGCCTTGCCCGTCTCCATCTCGATGCGCTTCAGATCGGCCAGACCCTGGCGGGAGCCGAGGAGGGCCGCTTCGCTGCGGGTGCTCAAGAAAAGGTCGCCATCGGGCAAGGGCTGGGCGTGGAGGACCACGGGCCAGGGAAGGCCCTGTTGGAGCATCTCATCCGTGAGGCTGGCGTAGAGCCGACCCGAACGCTGGAGGGAGCCGTTTTCCAGGGAAAAGACCCAGTACATGCCGGTCTTCTGCACGATCAGCGTGAGGTGGTCGGGAGTCCGGATTACCAATCCTAAGGGGAGAAGGAATTTGAGTTCAGGGAGGCTCTCAAGTTTGGGGACCTCGGGATCAAGGGCAGTCCCGAATTGGAGCTGGTCCTTTTCATCCAGGGTGAGGATCGAAAAGGGGGAGCCCTGACCCGGGGCCACCTCCGGATCCAGGTTGCCTTTGGCGATGGCTAGGAAACGGCCATTGTGGAGGGGCTGGATCAGGGCAGCGCCCTTGCGGCGAGGCACCACGAGGGAGGCCAGGAGTCGCCACCCCTGGGAGTCCCGGATCCAGAGGCGGGTGGTCATCTGGTCCTTGGCGCCTCCGGTGATCTGGTAGCCCGTGCAGTAGGTGTGGCCGCCAAACTGGAAGGCATCTCCGGGCATCCCCGCCAGGGGGCCGGAAGCGCCCATGGCGGGATCCAGCTTCTGAGGGCGGGTGAATTTCGCAGCCCTCCCGGGGAACTCGCCGATGCCTGACACGTCCGAGTTCTTGAGGTTGAAAAGGAACGAATTCGGAGTGAGCCACTGGATCGGCTTGAACGCTGCGTAATCCTGGGCGAACAGCGAATTAGCACCTAATAGGAGAAGTAGGATCCTAGTTCCCACCCGTCGAAGCTCCGCAGTCCCCCTCGAGTATTGAAAATGCGACATCGGTGCTATCCGTGTAGTAAGTTCCCCGGGAGGTTCGAACCACCCAGATGTTTCCATCGCGAGTGATAGAGCACTTCACGACTGGTTGCATTGCATACAACCCCGTCGTGAGCCCCGCCAATCCAAGCGCGACGAAAAAAGCTCGTTTCATGATTTTCCTCCGTTAGTTGCCATCTTGCTGGCAGACGAAACGGTAATAAAAAAGGCATAAGGAAAACAATACCTATTCGGGCGAGGGTAAAAAATCTCCATCATCGCTGAATCCCGTATTGAAGTTAATCCACCAGTAATTATAAGCGGTTCGAATTCTTTCAATGCTTCTATCACCCCAATCGCTAGTTAGTCAGATCGGGATGATCGAAGTATTCCCGTGCATGCCATCAACCTCAGTTCAGCCCTGAGGCCCGAACCGCGCCCGCCAGTCGGCGCTCAGTTCGGGGAGGGACCCCATGGCGCGGCACTCGGCAGGATCCTCGGCGGCCCGCCAGCGGGCGTGGAGGGCCCGGGCGACGCTCCAGGCGGGCTGGGGGCGATCCAGCAGCTCCACGGGCACGCCGGGCTGGAGGGGGGCGGCCACGAGGACGCGCAGGTAGAAGCCACCGCGCCCGGTCGCGTAGACCCGGGCCACGGTGTCGGGCCAGCCCAGGTGACGCTGAAGGGTGCCGCAGGGCACCCGGGGTTGGCTCACCTGCAGGAGGGCCTCGCCGATGCGGAGGCGGTCGCCGATGCAGGCGGCATGGTCGTCGAGGCCCGACAGCAGGAGGTTCTCGCCGAAGGCTCCGGGGGCCAGGGGTCGCCCTTCGGCGGCCCACAGGTCGTAAGTCTCCCGGGCGTAGGCGAGGAGGGCCTGGTCGGGCCCGCCGTGGTGCTTGCGGTCGCCCACCTCGTCGCCGAGGAGACCCTCGGAACCGAGGAGGACGGGGCCCGGCACCGATTCCTTATGGATGGCGGAGCGCAGGGGGCGGCCCTGGGCGTCGGGCCGTTCCTGGACCCGCCCCATGCGCACCTCGAGCAGCTGGATCACAGCTTGCCCTCGGCCTGGAGACGGGTGGCCACTTCGCGGCCCACCTGCTCCCCGAGCTTCTGCCCCGCGGCCATGGACTCCTGCAGGATCAGGCCCTGTTTCTCCGTGTAGGACTTCCCTTCCGGGGTGGCGAGGAAGGCGAGGAGCGCCTTCACTTCACCGGCGGTGAGGTGCTTTTCGTAGATGGGGAGCACCGCCTCCTCGATGCGCTGGGCGGTGAACTCGGCCTCGAAGGCGGTGAAGAAGGCCTCGGGGATCTGGGGGTTCGCCCCCCGCTGGGCCGCCATCGCCCCCTTCAGGGCTTTCACGCCGTTCTCCCCCGCGCCCAGCAGGCGGAGGAGCTTGCGTACGTCCTCCCGTTGGGCGTGCCCCGGGGCGGGCGCCTGGGCGGCCAGCGGTCCCAGGAGGGACAGAGTGAAGGCGAAGGCAAGGGGGCGTCGCACGGGAACTCCCAATCAAACGCTCAGCATAGCCCTCTCAGGCCGGATGGGCCCCCCACCAGGTGATGCCCTCGGCCACGTCCCGGGCGATCTGCTCCCGCAAGGCCTCCACGGTCGGGAAGCGGGCCTCACCGCGCAGGCGGTGACGGAAGGCGATGAGGAGGCGGGAGCCGTAGAGGTCGCCCTCGAAGCCGGGCAAGTGGGTCTCCACCGTGAGGCGCCGACCGTCGAAGGTGGGCTTCTCGCCCACATTGGTGAGCCCGAGGCGCACGCCCTCCCAGTGGCTGCTGCGGGCCCCAGTGATGTAGACACCCCCGGCGGGCAGTTGCTCCTGCTCCCACTGGAGGTTGGCGGTGGGGAAGCCCAGGTGGCGGCCCCGGCGGTCCCCTTCCACCACGAGCCCCGTCAGCTCGAAGGGATGCCCCAGGAGGAGGGCGGCTTCATCCACCCGCCCTTCGGCGAGGGCCGTGCGGATGCGGGTGCTGCTCAAGTGGCCGCCGTCCGGGGCGCGGAGGGCGTGGCCGAACACCTCGCAGCCCAGGGCCTGCCCCCAGGCCTCCAAGGTCTTCAGGTCGCCATGGCGGTCGCGGCCGAAGCAGAAGGCCGTGCCCACGTGCAGCTCGAGGGGGCGGAGCGCCCGGCCGAAGGGGGTCAGGAACTCGCGGGGCTCCAGCTCGGAGAAGGCCCGGCTGAAGGGGATCACCCAGGCCAGGTCCATGCCGCAGGCCTCGAAGGCCGCGAGGCGCTGGGCGAGGGTCATGAGAAGGCGGGGCTTGCGCTCCGGGCCCACCACCACGAGGGGGTGGGGATCGAAGGTCACCACGGCGGCCCGCACGCCCCGGGCGCGGGCCCGGCGGGCGGCCTCCTGCAGCACGGCCTTGTGGCCCGCGTGCACCCCGTCGAAGTTGCCGAGGGTGACGACGCAGGGGCCGTCCTGGGGCGCCTCCTGGAGGGCGTGGTGCCAGACGTCCATCATTCCTCCGGATGCTCTTGGGGCCAGGCGAGGCTGGCCACCACGCTGCCGGCGAGCACCACCGCAATGAACGTGAGGCTCACGAGGATGAGGGTCTGGTCGTCGAGGCCCAGGTGCGCCTTGAGCCAGTGGGCGGCGCACATCTTGAGCCCCACGAAGGCGAGGACCACGGCCAGACCCGTCTTCAGGTGGTGGAAGCGATCGATCATCTTGGCCAGCAGGAAGTAGAGGCTCCGCAGGCCCAGGATGGCGAACACGTTGCTGGTGTAGACGATGAAGGGGTCCCGGGTGATGGCGAGCACGGCGGGGATGCTGTCCACGGCGAAGACGAGGTCCGTCACCTCCACGCACACGAGCACGAGGAGCATGGGGGTGGCGAAGTTCCGGCCACCCTTATGGGACCAGAAGTGCTCGTGACCCCCGTGGGGATCATAGGGCACCAGCTTCTGGAAGAGCCGGACCACCGGGTACTGCGTGGGATCCGGGGCGCTGTCGGAGGAGAAGAGCATCTTCGCCCCGGTGAGGATGAGGAAACCGCCGAAGACGTACATCATCCATTCGAAGCGGTTCAGGAGGGCGGTGCCCGCCAGGATCATGGCCGCCCGCATGATCAGGGCGCCGAAGACGCCCCAGAAGAGCACCCGGTGCTGGTGGCGCAGGTCCACCTGGAAGCTGGTGAAGAGGAGTACGAACACGAAGAGGTTGTCGACGCTGAGACTCTTTTCCAGCAGGTAGCCCGTGATGAACTCCAGGCCCTTTTGGCGGCCCAGGCTCTTCCACACCACCACGTTGAAAACGAGGGCGAGGGAGATCCAGACGATGCTCCAACCCGCGGCCTCGCGCACGGAGGGGGCGTGGGCCCGCTTGTTGAGCACCCCGAGGTCGAGGGCGAGCATGAGGAAGACCAGCACGTGAAAGCCCGCCCAGGCCCACCAGGGGGCGGCGGCTAGCAAAGCGTGGATCATCTGACCTCCGGTCTTCCAGTGTACGGAAGGGGGCAAGCCGCCCCTTCATCCTTCATCCTTCCTCCCTCATCCTTGTCCCATGAGCCTGCCCCGCTTCTTCCTCCTCGACCACACAGGCCCCGTCACCGAGGGGTCCGTGGTGCGCCTCAACGCCGAGGCCACCCGCCACCTCAAGGCGCTGCGCCTGCGACCGGGCAACACCCTGGAGCTGGTGCTGCCCCACGGCGTGTGGCGGTGCGACCTCGCGGTGCTGGAGCGGGACGTGGCCGAGGCCCGGCTGGTGGCCCCGCTGCAGGAGGAGCGGGAACCGGCCATCGCCCTGGAGGGCTGGCTGCCCCTCACGGCCCAGCTGAGCCTCTGGGACGAGTGGCTCCCGCCCTTGGTGGAGCTGGGCATCACCCGCATCGTGCCCGTGATCTACGGGCGCAGTGAGTACGACGTGCGTAAGACGGCCGCCAAGCGGGAGCGGTGGGAGCGGCTCCTGCTCGCCGCCTGCGAGCAGAGCCACCGGAACCGCCTGCCCGTGCTCGAGGAGCCCGTGCCCTTCGAGGCCCTGAAGAAGGTGGATACGGCCCAGAGGTGGGTGGCCTATGAGCTGTCGACGGGCGAGGCCAACCCGGAGCTCCGGCGGGAGTCCTTGGCATTCACCAGCGGCCCCGAGGGCGGGATCTCCGATGAGGAGTTCGCGGTCCTGCGCAAGGCCGGCTGGCTGCCCGTGAGCTTGGGGCGCAGCATCCTGCGGGCGGTGACGACGCCGGCGGCGCTCCTGGGCGCCATCCAGTTCCAGCTGGGGCGTTAATCCTCCAGCGGCGGCACGGGCCGGGAGCGGCCGTCCCGGTCCAGGGCCACGAAGGTGAGCAGGGGCGCGCAGACGCGCTTGGCTTCGCCGGTGTTGGGATCCTCCCGCATGGCCGTGACCCGGATCTGCATGGAGCTGCGGCCCACCTTCTCCAGCTCCGCCGTGAGGATGAGGATGTCCGCCTGCTTCACGGCGACATCGAAACTCATGGCCTCCAGGGCCACGGTGACGGCGTTGCCCCGGCAGTGGCGGGTGGCGCAGATGGAGGCCAGCCGATCGATCCAGGCCAGGAGGCGCCCGCCGAAAAGCGAGCCGTACTGGTTCAGGTCCTCGGGCAGCACCGTGACGCTGAGGACGGAGCGGGAGTGGTCGCGGGTCTTGGACATGAATCCACCCTAGGTCAGGAAGCGGTCCCGAAGGTCACGGGGAAGGGCCGGGCAGGCGCTGTCCGGCTTTTTGAAGAGGGACCGCCGGATCCGGGCCACACCGTTGTAGGCCCCATCCGCCAGGGGCCGGGGGAACCAGCCCAGGAAGGCGCCCAGGGCCCCCCAGAATCCGCCCAGCTGTTTCAAGGCGTGGATCACGGCCCGGCTGCGGATCAGGAGCCGGCCCTCGGGGGTCTGCAGGGCGAGGCTGTCGGGCAGGGCCGCGGCGAGGCCGTCCGGCACCCGCTGGCGGAAAGTGGTCCCCCGCAGGGGGGCGAAGCGGAACCGCTCCCCACCGCGATCCCGCCGGGCGAGGAAGGCCACGGCCCCGTGGCAGAGGCCGCACTCCCCGTCGTAGAAGATGAGGTCCACCACTACCCCTTGATGAGCACCCACAGCCCCACGGCGATGAAAGCGCTGCCCGCCACGTACTTGATGAGGTGCTCGGGCACCACCTTGAACAGGGCCCCGCCCACGGCCACGCCGATGGCCGTGGCGCAGACCAGCGCCAGGCTGGCGGCGAAGAACACGGTCCAGAGGGCCCCGCTGCGGGCGGTGGCCGTCATGGCGGCCAGTTGGGTCTTGTCGCCCACCTCGGCCAGGAACACGGTCAGGAAGGTCGTCCAGAAGAGGGATCGGGTCACGGGGTCACCAATAGCTAGGACTTAAAGCCTACAGCCTTCAAACTGAAGGGGATGTCGACCGAATCCTTTGACCTGCCCGTCACCTACGTGACCACCGAGGCCCAGCTGGCCGAAGCCTGGCCCACCTGGGAGGCCGCCGGCCTCCTGGCCGTGGACATCGAATGCAGCCTCACAGGGACCCACCACTGCGTCATGGCCCTCATCCAGGTGGCCACCCACGACCAGGCCTGGATCGTGGATCCCCTGCCCTTCGGCCCCGAGCTGAAGCCCTGGTTGGACAAGATGGCCACCCTGCCCTGGATCGCCCACGACTGGAGCGGCGACGGCATCGTGTTCAAGCGCCTCTACGATGTGGAGCCCGTCTCCATCATGGACACCATGCTCCTGGCCCGGACCCTGGGCTACCCCCAGCCCGGCCTCAAGACCATGGCCAAGCTGAAGCTGGGCATCGACATCCCCAAGGAGGAGCAGGACAGCAACTGGATGCTGCGGCCCCTGCGGGACACGCAGCTCTCCTACGCGGCCCGGGATGCGGCGCTGCTGTTGCCCCTCCTGCGCCGCCTCTCGGACGAGGCCGAGGCCCTGAAGGATGATCCGGTCGTCGGGCCCCGCCTGGCCAACCTTCCCAAGGAACTGCGAGGCCTGCGCCGTCGCATCCATGCCTACAATTCGCCCGGCGACGACCCCATCGTCCACAAGATCCGGAAGCAGCTGGGGGAGACGGCCGCCGAGCAGGCCCGCCGCATCTGCGAGCTCCGCCGCCAGTGGGGGAACGAGGGCGATGTGGGCGCCGTCATGGAGCTGGGCAACCGGTGGATGCTGGCCCGGGTGGAGCATCCCCCCGTGAGCCTGGAAGCCCTGGAGCGCACCATCCCCAATCCCCGCTTCCGCCGCAAGCGGGCGGCGGCCCTGTGGGAGGTCTTCCGGGGGGAGGCGGAGCACCGGGCGGAAACTCAGGACTCCCCGGAGGGCTCCGATGGGGTCCTCTGGAGCAACTCATGAGCGACGAAGGCATCCTCCTCTCCTTCCCGAAGGGCCTCCTGGGCTTCCCGGAGCTGACGAGCTTCCGCCTCTTCGAGCCCAGCGACGGCTACCCGCTCAAGTTCCTCCAGGCCGAAGCCCGGCCCGAGATCAGCTTCGTGTGCATGGATCCCGCGGGCATCAAGCCCGACTACAACGTGCCCCTCAATGAGGAGGAGGCCGCCCTCCTGAGCCTGGAGCAGGAAGCCGACGCCATCATCCTCAACCTCGTGGTGATCCCCGAGGATCCCCGCAAGATGACCATGAACCTGGCGGGGCCCCTGGTGGTGAACGTGAAATCGAAGGTGGGCTTGCAGGTGGTGCTCAACGCGGAGCAGTTTCCCCTCCAGTTCCCGGTCCTGTCCCAGCCCGGCCAGCCCGGCTAGGCTGGATTCCAGCCATCCCGCGCTCCGCAGGAGCGCCGTCCCTCTCCGGCGCTGCGCGCCCTCTCGGAGCCGGAACCCTTATGCTCGTCATCACCCGCAGAATCGACCAGTCGATCATGATCGGCTCGGACGTGGAGGTCGTGGTCCTGGGGATTACGAAAGAGGGGGTCCGGCTGGGCATCAAGGCCCCCAAATCCGTGCAAGTCCACCGGTTGGAGGTCTTCGAGGCCATCGCCGAGGAGAACCGGGCCGCCGTGAAGGCCAAGGCCCCGGTCTCGGATGCGGCGGCCCTGCTGCGGAAGAAGCTCCCTCAAGGGGAGGGCTCCGGGGGCCGATGAGGGCCTCACGAGGAGCTCCCATGGAGGTCAGTGCCCCCAACCTTCCCGTCACCCCCGCGGCCATCTCGGCCCGGGATCAAGCGCAGACCCGCGAGACCTATTCCGCCTCCGTCCTGCGCAAGGTGATCGACGCCCAGGCCCAGCAGGGCATGGCCCTGGCCCAGATGGTGGCCGAGGCCGGCGGGGTGGGGCAGAACCTCAACACCCAGGCCTGAGGCCGGGCATCCATGGAAAGACCCCGCCCAGGCGGGGTCTTTCCATGGACCGGCCCCCCTTAGAGGCCGACCACCTGCAGGCAGTAGTTCCCGGCGGGGTCCACGCGGCGCAGCTCGGCGAGCTTGCCTTCGGCCTCTTCCGGCTGCTCGAAGCGCCAGGGGAAGATGGTGAAGCGGTCCGGGGCGCCTTCGAGGCGCACCAGCACGAAGCTGCTCGGGGATTGGTTGCGGGGGACGGCCATGCACCACCCTCCATGCAATGGACCGCGCTCCCGGGTGGATGGGAGGGCGGGTTGGGGTCGGTTCGGAAAGAGTTCTGACGATGGGACGGACTTGTCAGGATGACCCGATTTGGGAACCGCGCGAGGGCAGTCGCGAAAAATTCACATTAATTCACGAGCCCGCAAGCTGAGTGTCAGTGCGGGTTCGTCGGTCGTTGACCTCGCGATTCGAGGCCGAAGGCCGGATGGGGTAAGGGGGTCTATTTCAGGTAGGGGGCCAGGTACTTCCCCGTGATGCTCGCCTTGGTCTTGGCCACCTTCTCCGGTGTGCCGACGGCGATGACTGTTCCGCCCTCGTTGCCGCCCTCGGGCCCCATGTCGAGGATCCAATCAGCGGTCTTGATGACATCCAGGTTGTGCTCGATCACCACCACGGTGTTGCCCTGGTCCACCAGGCGGTTCACCACCTCCAGCAGCTTCTGGATGTCCTTGAGGTGCAGGCCGGTCGTCGGCTCATCGAGGATGTAGAGCGTCCGCCCCGTGGCCCGCTTGCTCAGCTCCTTGCCCAGCTTCACGCGCTGGGCCTCGCCGCCGCTCAGGGTGGTGGCCGCCTGGCCCAGGCGGATGTAGCCCAGGCCGACATCCATGAGGGTCTGCAGCTTGTTGGCCAGCACCGGGATGGGGCCGAAGACCTCCAGGGCCTCCTCCACGGTCATGGCCAGCACTTCGGAAATGCTCTTGCCCTTGTAGTGCACTTCCAGGGTCTCGCGGTTGTAGCGCTTGCCCTTGCACTGCTCACAGGTGACATACACGTCCGGGAGGAAGTGCATCTCGATCTTGAGCACGCCGTCGCCTTCGCACTTCTCGCAGCGGCCACCCTTCACGTTGAAGCTGAAGCGGCCGGGCGTGTAGCCCCGGGCCTTGCTCTCGGGCAGCTGGGCGAACAGCTCCCGCAGGGGCGTGAAGAGGCCGGTGTAGGTGGCCGGATTGGACCTCGGCGTCCTCCCGATGGGAGCCTGGTCGATGTCGATGACCTTGTCGATGAGCTCCAGGCCCTCCACCTTCTTGTGCTTGCCCACCACGTGGGCCCCCTGGTGCAGCTGGTTGGCCAGGGACTTGTAGAGGATCTCGTTCACCAGCGTGCTCTTGCCGCTCCCGGAGACGCCGGTGACACAGGTGAAGAGGCCGATGGGGAAGCTGGCGTCCACGTTCTTGAGGTTGTTCTCCTGGGCGCCGAGCACGCGGATCTCGCCGCGGCCGGCCTTGCGGCGCATGCGGGGGACGGCGATGCCATCCCGGCCCGATAGGAAGGCGCCGGTCACCGAGGCGGGGTTCTTGCCCACCTGCTCGGGGGTGCCTTCGGCCACCACCTGACCGCCGTGCTCGCCGGCCCCGGGACCCATGTCGATGACGTGGTCTGCTTCCTGGATGGTCTCGAGATCGTGCTCCACCACGAGCACGGTGTTGCCCAGATCCCGCATCTCCTTGAGGGTGTTCAGGAGCTTGTGGTTGTCCCGCTGGTGCAGACCGATGCTGGGCTCGTCCAGCACGTAGAGCACGCCCTGGAGCTTGGAGCCGATCTGGGTGGCCAGCCGGATGCGCTGGCCCTCGCCGCCGCTGAGGGTGGCGGCGGAGCGGTCCAGGGTGAGATAGCCCAGGCCCACATCATCCAGGAAGCCCAGGCGCTCCCGGATCTCCTTGAGCACCTTCTCGGCCACCACCGCGTCCTTGCCCTCCAGGGCGAGCCGGTCGAACCACACCCGGGCGTCCCGCACACTCTGGCCCACGACGGCGGCGATGTGCAGCTTGCCCACGGTGACGGCGAGCACCTCGGGCCGGAGACGCTGGCCCTTGCAGCTCTCGCAGGGGATTACCCGCATGGCCTGCTCCAGCTCCTCGCGGCTGTCCTCGTTGGTGGTCTCGTTGTAGCGGCGCTCGAGGTTGCCGATGATGCCCTCGAAGCTGTGGAAGAAGTCGTAGCGGTTGCGCTTGCTCTCGTAGGTGAAGCGCATCTCCTTGGTGAGGCCGTGGAGGAGCACGCGGCGGATGTCGGCGCCCAGCTTCTTCCAGGGGGTGTCGAGGCTGAACTTCAGCTTGCGGGCCAGTTGGTCCAGCATCTGGGCGCGCCAGCCATCCTCGGTGACGCTCTTCCAGCCGGGGGCCTGAATGGCGCCGTCGTTGATGGAGAGGGCGGGGTTCGGAATGACCAACTCCTCGGCGAACTGGCGCTTGAAGCCCAGGCCGTCGCAGGTGGGGCAGGCGCCGAAGGGGCTGTTGAAGGAGAAGCTGCGCGGCTCCAGATCCGGCAGGCCCAGGCCGAAGCGCTCGCACTTCTCATTGGCGCAGGCCAGCTTGCTGGAGAAGAGGCGTTCGTCACCATCCACATCCAGCAGGGCCGTGCCCTCGGCCAGGTTGCAGGCGATCTCGAGGCTGTCCGCCAGGCGGGTGCTGAGGGAGGCCGTCACCTTCAGGCGGTCGATGACCACCTCGATGGTGTGCTTCTTCTGCTTGTCCAGATCGGGTACGCCCTCGGTGAGGTCCAGCATCTGCCCGTTCACCCGGGCCCGGATGTAGCCCCGCTTCATCAGGTCCAGCAGGAGCTTCTTGTACTCGCCTTTGCGGGCCCGGACCACGGGGGCCAAGATCTGCAGCTTCGTCCCCTCGGGCAGGGCGAGGATGTGATCGGCCATCTCCTGGATGGTCTGGCTGGCGATGGGCTTCTCGCAGGCCATGCAGTGGGGCTTGCCCGTGCGGGCGTAGAGGAGGCGGAGGTAGTCGTAGATCTCCGTGACGGTGGCCACGGTGGAGCGGGGGTTCCGGCTCGTCGTCTTCTGCTCGATGGAGATGGCCGGGCTGAGCCCCTCGATGGCGTCCACATCGGGCTTCTCCATCTGGTCCAGGAACTGCCGGGCGTAGGCGCTGAGGCTCTCCACGTAGCGGCGCTGGCCCTCGGCGTAGAGGGTGTCGAAGGCGAGGCTCGACTTGCCGCTGCCGCTGAGGCCCGTGATGACGATGAACTGGTTCCGGGGCAGGACGAGGTCCAGGTTCTTGAGGTTGTGCTCCCTCGCGCCCTTGATGTGGATGTGTTCCATGACCTGCCCCCCCGGGGAGGGTCAGTTTACGCCAAAAGTTCGCCTCGGGCCGCCTCGCATACAATCTGGACATGCCCCGCCCCGTCCTCCCGGAAGGCCACCCATGAACCCCCGGGTCCTGGCCTGGTTCCGCAGCCTCCACGCCAAGCTCTTCCTCCTCACGGCGGCGGTGACGAGCTTCCTCACGGTGGCCGTGGCCTTTTCCATCACGAAGAACTCCCGCAAGGAACTGGAGGACTACAGCCGCCGCCTGCTGGTGGAGGCTTCGGAGACGGTGCAGACGGAGGTGGTGGAGCGGGATCCCCACTTCGACAACCCGCGGAAGCTCGAGGAAATGCTCGAGAGCATCGCGGGCAAGGGCCGCTCCATCTTCCAGATCGACGTGTTCAAACGGGTGGAGGGCAAGCAGGTGGAGCTGGTGAAGTCCTCCGGCGAGGAAGCCAACATCGGCACGGGGAAGGATCTGGCGAGCTACCTCGACATCAAGGAGGCCCAGACGGAGCTGGTGGAACTGGTGGAGGAGGACGGCAAGCCGGCGGGGCGGGGCTGGAAGGTGTACCTGGCCATCCCGAACCCCAAGCAGGGCCGCCCCAGCATCGGCCTCATCCGTGCCTACATCGACCTGGAGCGCTGGGACGCGGTGTGGACCGCCAATCGCAACCGCACGCTCAACATGCTCCCGGGCGTGCTGGTGGGCGAATTCATCCTGCTCTGGCTCATCCTCCGCTGGCTCATCAGCGATCCCCTGGATGCCCTGGTGGAGGCCATGGTGCGCCTGGAGCGCGGGGAGGAGGGTGCCCGCGCGGAGGTGCAGCGACGGGATGAGCTGGGCGTCATCGCCACACGGTTCAATGCCATGGCCCAGCGCCTCCAGCGGGCCAGCAAGGAGCGCGAGCAGCTCATCCAGGAGATCCAATCCCTGAACACCGGCCTTCAGGACCGGGTGGACCAGGCCCTCCAGGAGCTGCAGGACAAGAACGAAGAGCTGGCTCAGCAGGAGCGCCTGGCTATCGCCGGCCAACTCACGGCGGCCTTCGCCCACGAGGTGGGCACGCCCTTGAACCTCGTCACCGGCCATCTGCAACTGCTGCAGGGGCAAGAGGACCTGCCCGAGAAGGCCCAGGAGCGCATCGGCATCATCCAGGCCCAGATCCAACGCGTGGGCGACATCGTCCGCCGGCTCCTGGACATGACCCGGCGGCCCCAGATCGCAGAGGTGGAGCTGTCGATCCCGGCCTTCATCCAGGAGCTCCAGCAACTTTGGAATCCGACCCTGGCCAAGCACCATGCCCACCTGGAAGTGGACGTGCCCCCGGAGTGCGTGATCCGGGCCGACCGCAAGCAGATGGAGCAGCTCTTCCTCAACCTCATGAACAACGCCCTGGATGCCATGCCCGAAGGAGGGGTCGTCCGCATCCGCGCGGAGCGGGAGGAGCCCGCCCGCTGGCGTTTCCGCTTCGAGGACACGGGCACGGGCATTCCCGCCGAGGTGCTGCCCCATATCTTCCGTCCCATGCTCACCACCAAGCCCGAAGGCAAGGGCACCGGCCTGGGTCTGCCCATCTGCCGGGACGTGGTGCGCGGCCACGGGGGGGAGATCCGCGCCGAGAGCCAGGTGGGCGTGGGCACCACCATGATGTTCACCCTGCCGGCGGCCTGAAGGACCTCCCGAGGCCGTCGGGCGACGGCCCCGCGGCGTCAGAGATCGACGACCTCCACCTGCGTCAACGGCTCGCCGAGGAAGCGGCTGCCCACTTCCTGCAGGCGGGAGCTGGCGTCCGTGAGGAGCACGGTGAGCTCGCCGCGGGGGGAGGCCGTGCGGAAGCCGAGGGATCCCTTCAGCAGGCGCTCCACGGCGTGGGCGGTGACTTCACTGCTGTCGATCCAGCGGGTGCCGGGACGGGCGCGTTCCAGGCTGGGCTTCAGGGCCGGGTAATGGGTGCAACCGAGCACCACGGACTTCACCTCGAAGGGGAGGGCGTTGAGGTAGCGGCGGCACACGCTCTCCGTGAGGGGATCGTCCAACCAGCCCTCCTCGGCCAGGGCCACCAGCAGGGGACAGGCCAGGCTGTGCACCACGGCCTCGGGGCGGTGGCGCCGGATGGCCTGCTCGTAGGCGCCACTCTGAACGGTGGCAAGGGTGCCGATGACGCCCACGGGGCCGGGCTCCTTCGCCGCCGCCTCGGCGCCGGGCTCGATGACGCCCACCACCGGGCAGGGGCTCACGGCCTGGAGGGCGGGGAGGCCGTGGGCGCTGGCGGTATTGCAGGCAATGACGAGCAGCTTGGGATCGAAGCGCTGGAGGGCCTCACCCGCCTGCAGGGTGTAGCGCTCGATGGTGTGGTGGCTCTTGGTGCCGTAGGGCACGCGGGCCGTGTCGCCCAAGTAGATGATGGTCTCCTGGGGCAGCAGGCGGCGCAGGGCGTGGACGACGGTGAGGCCGCCGATGCCGGAGTCGAAGACGCCGATGGGCCGGTCGTTGCGGGCCATCAGGCGGTCCGGGTGGCGAGGATGGCGATCCAATCGCCCTCGTGGAGCACCTTCTCGGGCTGGAACCCGGCGCCCACGAGGCTCAGGAGGGCTTCATCCTCCTGATCCGCGAGGATTCCGCTGGCCACCAGGAAGGCGCCGGGGGCGGTGAGCTCGGCCATGCGGGGCAGGAGCTCCTGGATGGTGACGAGGAGGATGTTCGCCAGGAGCCCGGCGTAGGGCCCCTTCACCTCGGGGCTCTCCAGGGTGCCTACGAACCCGCGGAAGGGGTCGGCGCCCTTCAGCACACCGGCGTTCATCTCCTTGAGCTCATCCATGGCAGGGCCGCAGTCGGGGTCGATGTCGAAGGCCTGGATGGCCCCGGGGCAGCCCAGCAGGTGGGCCGTGAGGGCGAGGATGCCCGTGCCCGCACCGATGTCCAGGAGGGGGCCCTTCAGGCGGCCCGCCTCCTTCAGCGCCTCCAGCAGGGTCATGCAGAGGCGGGTGGTCTCGTGACCGCCGGTGCCGAAGGCGAGCCCGGGGTTCACCACCACGGGGGTGCGGCCCTCGGGCGCGGCCTCTTCCTCCCACACGGGCTTCACCCAGAAGCGGGCGCCCACGGGGAAGCTGCCGAAGCCCTCGCGGCTCTTGGCCAGCCAGTCCTCGTCGGCGAAGGTCTCGGCGAGCTCCAGGGCCACGCCGGGCAGGGCCGAGAGGCCGGCGGGATCGGGCAGCGCCTGGTCCGGGGGGAAGTAGGCCCAGAAGGCCTTGGGGGGATCGGCTTCGCGATAGTAGGCGGAGGCACCCTGCGCGTCCAACCACGCGCAGAGGGCCTCCTCCCTCTCCTCGGGGACGGTCAGGCGCCAGCGGGCGTGGAGTTCGCTCATGGGCCCAGTTTATCAGGGGGGCCCGGCGATCCCCGGGGCCGCGAGGCTGCTCCGGGCGACGCCTGCCTCAGTCGCGGTCCCGGTGACGACCGTCGCCGCGCCCTTCACCCCGATGCCCGCGTCCGCGCTCCTCCCGGCCACGCTCCCGCTCGCGGCGGTCCTCCCGCCGCTCTTCATGGCGTTCTTCGCGCCGGACCTCGCGCCGAAGCTCCCGGCGCTCGTGTTCGCGTTCCCGATGCCAGTTGCGGTAGTGCCCGGGGGGCAGGGCCACGAGGCCCCGGGGCACGCGGCGGACCTCCACCCACTCGAAGCGGGCCCGGGGCGAACGCGCGCGGTACCAGCCATTGTCCCGGCGGCACCAGTACCAGCCTTCGTGGAAGAAGACCTCCTCGCCGAAGCCCTCCACCACCTGGATGCCGGGGCGGACGACGACCAGGGGCGGTGCGATGGGGAGGCCGATGTCGATGTGGAGGGAGACCTGGGCCCGGGCGGCGGGGCCGAGGATGAGGAGGGCGGCGGACAGGGCGAAGTGCTTGGACATGGGGGGCTCCCTTCGATCCGGATGGGAATCAAGAATGGGGCCAGCGGGCCCGCATCGCCAGGAAGTCCCCTGGAGGGCGCGCTCCGGGGGCCCGGAAGTGGATCCGCCGGGACCTTGGGGGTGGACCTTCGCCACGGGTGTGGCAATCCGCGACGCGGCCTTTAGGCCTCCTCGCCCCCCGCGACCTCGTCCTCCTCCAAGTCCAAGCGCTTCATCTTCTCCAGGAAGGTGGTGCGCTTGAGGCCCAGGAGCTCGGCGGCCCGCTTCTTGTTGCCGCGGGTGACGGCGAGGCTCTGGAGCATGAGCTTCTTCTCCAGGTCGCTGACGACCTGGTTGAGATCCATGCCCTCAGGGGGCAGCTCGGTCATCGTGGCGGCCAGGGGCGGCAGCTCGGCCTGGCTCGTGGAGAGGGGCACCACGTTGGAGGGCACGGGGGCGGGGGCCGGCAGCAACTGGTCGGAGCTGGTGCGCTCCATGAGGAAGGCGAAGTCCTCCCGGGTCAGCACCGGGCGGGTGGCGGTGAGGATGATGGCCCGCTCGATGGCGTTCTCCAGCTGGCGCACGTTGCCGGGCCAGGGGAGGCTCATGAGCAGGGCGTCCACGCTGGGGTGGATGGCCTTGGGGTAGAGCCCGTGCTCCCGCGCCTTCCGGGTGAGGAAGTGCTGGGCGAGGAAGGGGACTTCCTCCCGGCGCTCGCGCAGGGGCGGCAGCTGGATGGGCACCACTTCGAGGCGGTAGAAGAGGTCCTCGCGGAACTTGCCCTCCTGCACCATCTTCCAGAGGTCCTGGTTGGTGGCCGCAATGACGCGCACATCCACCTTCACGGGGTTGCCGCCCCCGAGGGGCTGCACTTCCTTCTCCTGCAGCACCCGGAGCAGGCGCACCTGGGCGCTGAGGGGCATGGTGCCCACTTCATCCAGGAAGATGGTGCCGCCGTGGGCTTCGCGGAACTTGCCGGGGGTGTCCTTGCGGGCGTCGGTGAAGGCGCCCTTGGTGTAGCCGAAGAGCTCGCTCTCGATGAGGTTCTCGGGGATGGCGCCGCAGTGCACCGGCACGAAGGCCTCGCCCTTCTCGGGGCTCATGGTGTGGATGGCGCGGGCCACCACCTCCTTGCCCGTGCCGCTCTCGCCCAGCAGCAGCACCGTGGCGCGCACGGCGGCGGCGGCCTTGGCGCGCGTCAGCACTTCCTGCATGCGCAGGGAGACGCCCACCATGCCGTACTGCAGGGCCTGGCCCGCGCTGAGTTGCGTGGTGACGCCACTGCGGGGGCGAAGGCCCGGCATGGGCGGCTCGAAGCCCAGCAGGCCCCAGCGCACACTGCCCAGGGTGCCCCACTCCGCCAGCACCTTGGGGCTGAGGGGCGCGGTATCGGGTTCCAGGGCCAGCAGGATGGGCAGGGCACCCACCTCGCCCATCATCCGCAGGAGTTCCGGGGGCGGCCAGTCGCCCTGCACGCTGATCACCCACAGGTCCGTATCGCGCGGCGGCAGCGCCGGTGCGGGTCCGCGGTCCACGCTCACATCCCACACATGGGACCACCGATGCTCGAGGCCCTGGGAATTCGTACCCAGGGTGGACCAGTGGAGGCGGGGGAGGGTGGCCATGTGTCTTGGGAAAAGACTAGGGGATCCCTTCTCCCGATCAAGTCAAAATACCGACAGCGATTTTATTTTTACCGGGAGCGCCCATGGCATTGCTCGAATCCACCATGACCCCCCTCGGCTCCCCCTGCCCGGACTTCGCCCTGCCCGGGGTGGACGGCCACCTCTACCACCGGAGCACCTTCCATGAGCCCCTGCTGCTCGTGGTGGTCATGTGCAACCACTGCCCCTACGTGCAGGCCGTGGACGACCGCATCAACCGCCTGGCGAACGACTACTTCCACCAGGTGGCCGTGGTGGGCCTCAACCCCAACGACGCGGAGGCCTACCCGGCGGATTCCATGGACGCCATGCGGGAGCGGGCCAAGGAGAAGGGCTACGTCTTCACCTACCTCCGCGACGAGGCCCAGACCACGGCCCGGGCCTTCGGGGCCGTCTGCACGCCGGACTACTTCCTCTACGACCGGGAGCGCCGCCTGGCCTACCGGGGCCGCCTGGACGACAACTGGAAGGAGGCCGGGGCCGTGACCCGGGAGGAGCTGCGCGAGGCCATCGAGGCGCTGCTCGCAGGGGGCAGGCCGGATCCGGTCCAGCGCCCGAGCATGGGCTGCAGCATCAAGTGGAAGCCCTGACCCTCCCGGGGTGAACGGGCTGGCCTCCGGCCCCACCCGGGTCCATGCTGGGGCCCGCCCCGGGAGTTCCCATGCGCTTCTTCCTGCCCCTCCTCCTCGCCTGCGGCGCCTTTGCCGGCGAGTCGGCCCTGAAGCCCGGCGCGCCCCTGCCGCCCTTCTCCCTGAGGGGGGTGGACGGGAAGGTGCTGGATTCCAAGACCCTGAAGGGCCCCGTGCTCGTGACCTTCCTCAGCGTGCAGTGCCCCTATGTGAAGGCCACGGAGGGCCGCATCAACGCCCTGGCCAAGGCCTATGCGGGCCGTGTGGCCTTCGTGGGCATCAACGCCAACGAGAGCGAGAGCGCCCACCTCCGGGTGGAGACCCTGGAGGGCATGAAGGCCCGGGCCGCGGCCTCGGGCTACGCCTTCCCCTACGTGAAGGACGAGGCCCAGACGGTGGTGAAGGCCTTCGGGGCCCTCTGCACCCCGGATTTCTTCCTCTTCGACGCCCAGGGCAAACTGGCCTACCACGGGCGTCTGGACGACGGCGGGGGTCGGCCCGAGGACGTGAAGCGGCAGGAGCTGAAGGAGGCGCTGGACGCCGTGCTGGCGGGGCGGCCGGTGGTGGGGGAACCCAAGGCCTCCATGGGCTGCTCCATCAAGTGGAAGAAGTAGCCGGCGAGCCGGTCCGGTAGCCTGGAGGATTGGAGCTTCCCATGCGATCCGCCCTCCGCTGCCTGCCCTTCCTCGCCGTCCTGGCCATCGCCTCGCCCTTGGCCGCCCAGTGGGACTTCCGCATGGAACTGCCCCGCCCCTCGGGCCAGAACCTGCCCTCCACCCTGCTCAGCGGGAGCTCCTCCCTCGTGCAGGGGGACTTCGACACGGGCAGCGGCTACATCGCCACCGTGAGCAAGCGCCTCTTCGCCTTCGGCCCCATCGCGCGGCTGGAGTGGAACGTGGAGTACAGCCGCTTCGCCACCTCGGGCACGCTCACCGTGACGGACAGCTCCAACGTCCAGACCACCAGCACCACCCACCTCACCCAGCAGGGCCTCGGGGCGGGCCTGAACCTCCAGCTCTGGATCCCCTTCACGGGGTTGGGCGGGGAGATCGGCGTGGTGGAGCGCCTGCAGCACTACAAGTCCACGGGCCCCGGCGTGGAGAACACCTCCAACCTGGCGCGGCCCTGGCTCCGCGTGGGCACCCGGTGGCGCCTGCCCATCCCCGTGATCCACCCCTACGTGGCGGCTTCCTATCAACAGCCCATCACCAAGGATCGGCCCGTGAAGCTCAGCTCGGCCAGCGATCTGCAGGCCTACTACACCGCCCAGGGCAACGGCCAGGAGTTCGAGCGCCTGTGGACCTTCGGCGTGGGCGTCACGTTCTGATCCTTAACGTCATTTAACGAGGAACCTCCGAGGGATGGAGGCACACTGGAGGGCCAACCCCCGAGTGCCCCATGTCCGTCCTCCTGCTCTCCCTCGCCCTCCTCCAGGCGCCGGCGGCTCCCCCGGCCCCGCAGGCGCCGCCCACCGCGCCCGCCGCACCGGCGCCCCCGCGCAAGTTCCGCTTCCGGGTGGAGCCCGACACCCTCCAGCACCTGGGCGAGGTGGGGCCCCGGGAGCTGCGCACCCTGACCTACGAGGTGGTCAACCAGAGCGACCGGCCCCTCACCTTCACCCTGGGCGACCTCGCCGTGGGCACCACCGTGGATGCCGCCTCCCTGGCCACGCCCCTGGCCCCCGGGGACCATCGGCGGATCAGCATGACCATCAACCCCGAGGGGTGGGTGGGCTACCAGCGGCGGGCCGCGCGCCTGGAGCCGGACGATCCGAAGGAACCCCGCTTCGTCCTGAAGGCGGACATGACCGTGCGCCCGGACCTCACCGTGGACTCGGTGCGCAAGGAGCTGGGGGCCGTGGCCGCCCACGAGAGCGTGGAGTCGGTCTTCACCTTCAAGCGCGAGACCGGAGACCCCCTGGAGCTCAAGCTCCTCACGACCCCCTCGCCCTATCTGGACGCGGACCTCACCACCAAGGACGGCCACGGGGAGCTGCGGCTCACCCTGCGCCCCTCCCTCCTCAAGGGCGGCCAGGCCTCGGGCCTGGAGATCCTGAAGGTGGCCACCAATGCGCCCCTGCAGCGGGAGTTCGTCCTCTACCTGGGCTGGCGCCTGAAGCGCCCGGTGGAGCTGGAGCCCGCGCGGATCGCCTTCGACTCCCTCACGGAGCGCCACGCCTCCCTCACCCTGCGGGGCGAAAAGCCCTTCCGCATCGAGTCCATCGAGTTCGACCACGCCGCCTTCGAGTTGGCCGGGCAGACCCACGGCGAGGCCACCGAGCACCGCATCACCCTCTACCGCAAGGGCACGCCCAAGGCCGAGGGTTCCCTCACCCTGCGCCTCAGCGGGGTGGCGGAGCCCCTCGTGGTCCCCGTCCTGTTCAAGGATCCCCGCGTGAAGGGGCCCAAGGGGAAGGTGGAGCTGACGCCCGAGCCCGACGCGGAGTCGGAAGGTCACCACCACTGAGTCGCCAGCCGAAGGGCTACACTGGGGGTCCTCCCAAGGGAATCCCATGGCGCTCCTGGCAATCCTCTTCCTCCTCGCGGGGCTCGTCGCCTGGCGCCTCCGGGCCAAGGCGGAATTCCCCCTCTCCCGCCAGCTCTCGTACGTGCAGTGGGGGGCCTGGGGTCTGGGCATGGCTCTCTTCCTGTTCTCCATGGCGGTCGTGGTGCCGCCGGGCCAGGCTGGTGTCGTCGTCTTCTTCGGCAGCGTGAGGGAGGAAGCGCTGCCTGCGGGCCTCCATCTCATCAACCCCCTGAGCCGGGTCGTCGAGATGGAAGTGCGCACGCGCAACTACACCATGAGCACCGTGCAGGACGAGGGGCAGCGCCGGGGGGACGACAGCATCGCCGTGATCACCTCCGACGGCCTCACTGTAAAGCTGGACGTCTCCGTGCTCTACAGCCTCCAGCAGGCGAAGCTGCCCGAGATCTACCGCACCCTGGGCGAGGACGTGGAGGAGCGCCTCATCCGCGGCGCCATCCGAAGCGCCATCCGGGATGCCGCCGCCAACCAGATCGCCACGGACCTGTACGCAGCCAAGCGCCAGGTCTTCGTGGAAACCATCTCCAAGACTCTCGCCCAGACCCTGGGTCTGCGGGGCATCACCCTGGAGCAGGTGCTCCTTCGGGACGTGAAGCTGCCGGAACAGATCACCAAGGCCATCAACGAGAAGATCGCCGCAGATCAGGAGGCGCAGAAGATGACCTTTGTCCTCCAGCGGGAAAAGCAAGAGGCCGAACGCAAGCGCATCGAGGCCGAGGGCCAGGCCCGGGCACAGGGCATCGTCAGCGCCAGCCTCACGCCCCAGATCCTCGAGTGGCAGCGCATCCAGGCCCTGCGCGACATCGGCGCCAAAGGCAACCTCATCATCACGGACGGCAAGGCCACGCCCATGGTCCAGATCCCCGCCCGGAACCGCTAGGAACCCCGCCGATGCCGACCGCCTTCCTGACGGCCGCCGTCCTGCTGGCCCAGCCCGCCTCGCCCATGGCCGTCACCCCCAGCGGCCTGCAGTTCCTCGATCTGGTGGCGGGCCTCGGCCCCCAGCCCGCCAAGGGCCGGCGCTGCGTGGTCCACTACACGGGCTGGCTTTGGGAGCGGGGCCGCAAGGGGCTCGTCTTCGATACCTCCCAGGGCGGGGATCCCCTCGAGTTCAAGTTGGGTCAGGGCCAGGTCATCAAGGGCTGGGAGGAGGGCATCGCCGGCATGAAGGTGGGCGGCAAGCGGCGGCTCCTCGTGCCCGCCGCCCTGGGCTACGGCGACCGGGGTACCCCCGACGGAACCATCCCGCCCGGGGCCACCCTCTGCTTCGAAGTGGAGCTGGTGGCGGTCCGGTAGGGGCGGTCAGATCACGGGCTTGGGGCTGGTGCGGCTGGCCGGGATGATGGTGATCTTCAAGGGCTGGCCCTTGCGCAGGATGTCGAAGACCACGGGCTGGCCCGCGGGATGGAAGGCCAGGAGGTCCGCCAGCTCCACCTCGGTGTCCACGGGGCTCCCGTTGTAGCCCACGATGACATCCCCCAGCTCCGCCACCTGGCCGAAGGCATTGAGGAGGGTGCCCTTCAGGCCCCCCTTGTCGGCGGGGCCCCCGGGCTCGACGGCATCGACGACGATCCCCTTGGGCACACCGTAGTACCGACGCGCCAACTCGGTGGACATCGTTTGGAACCCGAGGACGGGCAAGGCCTCGGCCCCCTTCCGGATCAGCAGGGGCACGATGCGGTTGAGGGTGTCCACGGGAATGGCGAAGCCGATGCCCGCGGAGCTTCCGCTCGTGCTGGTGATGGCCGTGTTCATGCCCACGAGGCGCCCTGCCGTATCCAGGAGGGGCCCGCCGCTGTTGCCGGGATTGATGGCCGCGTCCGTCTGGATGGCGCCCTTGATGCTGCTCCCGTAGTCGGTGCCGATGGTGCGATCCAGGGCGGAGACGATGCCCGTGGTGAGGCTTTGGTCCAGGCCGAAGGGGTTGCCGATGGCGAGCACGCTCTGGCCCACCTGCAGCTCGCCCGAGCGGCCCAAGGGGAGGGGGCGGAGCTGATCCAGGGGCGCGAAGACCTGGAGGACGGCAATGTCCGAAGCGAGGCTCCGCCCGATGATGCGGGCCTTGTAGGTCTTGCCGTCGGCCAGGCTCACGCGGACTTCATCGGCGGTGGTGGCGATCTCCTCTTCCGGGTTCTGCCGGAGCCGCACGGTGACGACGTGGTTGTTGGTGACGACGTGACCCTGGTCGTCCCACACGAAACCCGTCCCCAGACCCGCGGGGACCAGCTCGGATTGACCCGTCTTCCGGTCGAAGCCCTCCACGAGGGCGTTCACGTGGACCACGGAGCCCTTGGCCGTCTTGAAGAGCTTCACCAGGTTCAGCTCCGCGGGGAACAGGGCCCCCCGGGGGGCGATGGCCCGCGGCTTGGCGGCCTTCCGGCTCTGGGCGATGACCTCTTCCTCCGTGGGCTTGCCCTGTGCGAGGAGCCAGGGGGAGAGGAGCAGGGGCAGGAGCGGCCGGACGCGCATGGCTCCACTATCGCACCGCAAGGCTCCGGCCGCTTCTCCTGGTCTCGGGCCGCGGTCCCCCTGATGATGGAGACCAGATGCCCGCCGTCCGTCGAACCCCCGCTTATCGGAACCCCGGGTGGTTCCTGGCCCTGCCGGCCCTGGCCATCGTGCTGCTGCTCGTGTGGGTGGCCCGGCGCGCGGACCCCCGGCACCAGCCGCCCCGGCGGGTGCTCCTCGTGACCTGCCCCGCCGAGGGCCCCGGGGCCCTGGACGACCCGTCCCAGCAGGCCCTGGCCCTCCTGGTGAAGGATGTCCTGGAGCTGAACGGCGACCTGGCGGTGACCCAGGCTTCCGGCTTTCCAAACCCCCAGGACCTCGTGCCCGGCCGGGAGGGCTGGGTGCTGGCCTTCGCCGCCTACCGCCGCGGCCTGGACCTGGAGCTCCGGACCTGGGTGGGTCGGGCGGGCGAGCTGCCCGCGGCCCCGACCTGGGTGGCCTCCACCCCCGCCCCTCCGGCCCTGGCGGTGGCCGCCCTCGTGGCCCGCCTGGCCCCGGTGACGGTGCGGGACGATCGCCCGGGCATTCTCGTGCCCCGGAGCCCCGAGGCCTTCTGGCCCCTGCTCCAGGCCATGGCCCTGCAGACCCGCTCCGAGGGTGACGGGGAGGCCCTGGATCTGGCGGCGGCCGCTGAGCTGGGGGCCCCGGGCTGCGCGACCCCGGCCCTGCTCCGGGGGCAGATCCTGGGCTTCCGCGCGGTGGAGCGCAACGCCCGCGTTCCGGAGGATCTGGATCGGGCCCGGGAAGCCTACGAGGAGGCCCTGCGCCGGGCCCCGGGGCATCCCCGGGCCAGCTACCTCCTGGCCCGCCTGCTGGCGGATACGGGCCGGATGCGGGAGGCCCTGATCCTCACCCGGCAGCTGAGCCGAGCCCATCCCCACACGGGCCCGACCTTCCAGGCCCTGGCCTACGTGGGCCGGAACGGGGGGCTCCTGGACCTGGCGGAGGCGGGGGCCGCCGGATCCCGGGAGGTGCTCCTGGACCTCCGACATCCGGCCCGCCTGCAGGTGGGCCTCCTCTACGTGGGGCGCTGGGAGGAATTTGAATCCACCCTCTGGCGCCGCCCCGGGGAGCCCTACGACGCGGTGATCCGCTTCCACCTGGGGTACCTGGAGCTGCTCAGGGGGCGCAGGGCCCAGGCCCTGGACCACTTCCACCAGCTGGGGAGGCTGGGAGGCGCCTATCCGCGCTACCGGAAACTGGGCGAGGTCTTCCGCCTGGCCCTGGAAGGGCAGACCGGCGCGGCCCTGAAGCAGCTGGCCGCCCTGGACCGGGAGCTGGACGGCCTGCGGGGAGCCGATGGGGAATTCACCTTCAACCTGGCGGAGGCCTACGCCCTGCTGGGGGACCGGGACGGGGCCCTGGACCTCGCCGGCCGTGCCCTGGCCCAGGGATTCGCCTGCACCCGGTGGTACGAGCAGAGCCCCCTCATGGCCCCGATGAAGGGCTCCCCCCGCTGGGAGGCCCTGCTCCAGACCCTCCGGGAGCGCCAGGCCCGGCTGGAACGCCTCTTTCCCGTGTCAGACTTCCCTGCATGAAGGCCTGGGGCTGGATCCTCCTGGGAATGGCCGTCGCCGTGGCCGTCGGGTGGCCCCTGGCCGTCCGGCACCGGGAGCGCACGCGGCTGGCCCGCGCAACTCTCATCCTGGAAGGGCCCACCCTCGGCGGGCCGGAGCTCCGCGGGTTGCAGCTGCACCTCTCCGACCACCTGGAGGCCCATGGCGGGCTCACCCTCATCTCCGCCCTCCGGGATCCCGAGGACGGGGTGCCCTGCCTCCACCTCCGGGCGGAGCGGCGGGACAACGGCCTCACCCTGACCGGCACCCTGCGCGATGCCCGGGGGATCCACCCGGTGGAGGCCCGCTCCGACCATCCGGAGATGGCCGTCCATGAGGCCCTGGCCGGCCTCCTGGCGGTCCCGGAAGGCGACCCCCTGGATGTGCACCATGAGGCCTCCTTCTGGCCCCTGATGCGGCTGCTGGGCGCCCCCTACCTGCTGCAGGAGCGCGAGATGGTGGAGGCCGTGCGCGAGGCCGAAAAGCTCCTGCAGGAGGATGGCTCCGCCAGCGTGGGCCTGGCCCGGAGCCACCTGAAGTTCCGCCTGCTCGTGGCGTCCGCGGACGCCGACGTGGAAGCCCACGCCGCCTGCGACCGCGCCTTCGCCGAGGCCCTGCGCCCCCTGCCCACCTATCCCCGCCTCGTGAACCTCTACGCCCGCTTCCGCACCGACGTGGGCGACCAGAAGGGGGCCCTGGATCTCACCTTCCGGGCCCTGAAGGAACTGCCCCGGGTGGCCTCCCTCCATGATTCCGCCGCGTACGCGGCCCGCACTTCCGGCCTGCTGGAGGGTGCCATCCGGGCGGCCCGGCGGCGGGACGAGCTGGGGGGCCGGGTGGGCCAGGACTACTTCCTCGCGGAAAACACGCTGCTCTACCAGGGGCGCTGGGCCGAGTTCCAGCAGGCCCTGGAGGTGGCCCCGCCTCGGGAACCCCTGCAGGCCTTCTACCTGGGCTACATCCGCCTCCTGCGGAACCAGCCCGGGGCCGAGGAGGCCTTCGGATCGGCGCTGTCCATGACCAACGGTCTGCAGATCTTCCAAGGGCTTTCCGAGGTGTATTTCCACGCCCTCCAGGGGCGGAAGGAGCAGGCCCTGGCGCGCCTCCGCACCCTGGATGAGGAGCGCGTGCGCACCCTCGTCCCCGACGGCGAGCTCACCTTCAAGCTGGCCGAGGCCTACGGCTACCTGGGCCGGGACAGCGAAGCCTTCGACCTGGCCCAGCGGGCCTTCGGGCAGGGCTTCGCCTGCACGGACTGGTACGAGCGGGCCCCCTTCCTCATCCGCCTCCAGGAGAAGCCCGCCTGGAAGGGCCTGCTGGCCGCCATGCGGGAGCGGCAGGAGCGCATGGAGGCCCGCTTTCCCGCAGACCGGTTCGGAAAATAAGGAAAGAAGGCACCTTTAACGACCGTTAAACTGGTGCGTTGGAGTGAAGCCATGGCCGTAGCGGATACCACTGCTTTCCCCGGAACCCTCGATGCGGAGGGCGTGTACCAGCCGGTGCACAAGATCCGCTTCGTGACGGCCGCGAGCCTCTTCGACGGCCACGACGCCAGCATCAACATCATGCGGCGCATCCTCCAGGCCACGGGCTGCGAGGTGATCCACCTCGGCCACAACCGGGCCGTGCAGGACATCGTGGACACGGCCATCCAGGAGGACGCCCAGGGCATCGCCGTGAGCAGCTACCAGGGCGGCCACGTGGAGTTCTTCAAGTACATGGTCGACCTCCTGCGCGAGCGCGGCGCCGGCCACATCCAGGTCTTCGGCGGCGGCGGCGGCGTCATCGTGCCCGAGGAGATCCGAGAGCTGGAGGCCCACGGCGTGGCCCGCATCTACAGCCCCGAGGACGGCCGCACCCTGGGCCTGCAGGGCATGATCAACGACATCGTGGGCCGCTGCGACTACGACCCCCGCACCCAGAACGCCGCGATGCCCCTGGCCCGCCGCATCACCGAGATCGAACTGGGCGCCGAGGGTTCCGCGAAGGTGCCCGCTCACAAGATCCCCGTGCTCGGCCTCACGGGCACCGGCGGCGCGGGCAAGTCCTCGCTGACCGATGAGCTGCTGCGCCGGTTCCTCGTGGACTTCACCGACAAGCGCGTGGCCGTGCTCAGCGTGGACCCCACCAAGCGCAAGACGGGCGGCGCCCTGCTGGGCGACCGCATCCGCATGAACGCCCTCTACCACCCCGAGCTGGGCCGCCGCGCCTTCATGCGGAGCCTCGCCACCCGCACGGCGGCGCATCGGGCCACGTCGGAATCCCTCAAGGCCGCCATCGCCGCCGCCCAGGGCGAGGGCTTCGACCTCGTCGTCGTGGAGACGGCGGGCATCGGCCAGAGCGACAGCGAGATCGTGGATCTGGTGGACCTGAGCGTCTACGTGATGACGCCCGAGTTCGGCGCCCAGAGCCAGCTTGAGAAGATCGACATGCTCGACTTCGCCGACCTCGTCGTCATCAACAAGGCCGACAAGCGCGGCGCCGAGGACGCCCTGCGCGACGTGCGCAAGCAGGTGCAGCGGGCCCGCAAGGCCTTCAGCCAGGCCCCCGAAGACATGCCCGTCTTCGCCACCTGCGCCTCCCAGTTCAACGACCCCGCCACCAACTGGCTCTACGTGAACCTCGTGAAGGCCCTGGCCGCCAAGACGGGCCTGGACTGGGCCCCCAAGCTCGAAGCCGAGCCCAGCGAGCCCAAGCGCGCCGCCATCATCCCCAGCGACCGCACCCGCTACCTGGCCGAGATCGCCGACAGCGTGCAGGGCTACAAGGCCTGGGCCCGCCGCCAGGCCGAGAGCGCCGAAATCGCCTACGCCCTCTGGACCTCCCTGAAGACCCTGGGCGACAAGGTGCCGCCCCAGGGCGCCTTCTACGACCAGGTGCACCTGGTCGAGGGCGGCGACGCGGCCATCCTCGTGCTGCGCCAGCGCTACCAGGAGCACCTGGGCGAGCTGCACCACGAGGCCCGCAAGCAGATCGCCGAGTGGCCGGAGGTGAAGCGGGGCTACGAGGTGCCGGAGAACGTCTACGTCGTCCGCGGCAAGGAGATCCGCACCCAGAACTACACCCAGAGCCTCAGCGGCACCGCCGTGCCCAAGGTGAGCCTCCCCCAGGGCACCTCCTGGGGCGACCTGCTCCGCTGGCAGCTGCTGGAGAACGTGCCCGGCCGCTTCCCCTTCACGGCCGGAGTGTTTGAGTACAAGCGCGTGGGCGAGGATCCCACCCGCATGTTCGCCGGCGAAGGCACCCCCGAGCGCACGAACAAGCGCTTCCACTACGTGAGCAAGGGCCAGCCCGCCTCCCGCCTCAGCACCGCCTTCGACAGCGTCACGCTCTACGGCGAGGACCCCCACGTCCGCCCCGACATCTACGGCAAGATCGGCAACAGCGGCGTCTCCATCTGCACCGTGGACGACGCCAAGAAGCTCTACAGCGGCTTCGACCTGCTGGCGCCC
>DATFAX010000106.1:0-45208 GCA_035254125.1 Holophagaceae bacterium
TGCCCTCCAGCACCTCCGCCCTCACCATCAACAAGGTGTGCGGCTCCGGCCTCAAGGCCATCCAGCTGGCGGCCCAGGGCGTGCTGCTGGGTGACCATGACGTGATCCTCGCGGGCGGCATGGAGAGCATGTCCAACGCCCCCTACCTCATGCCCAAGCTGCGCGCCGGCGCCCGCATGGGCCACGCCCAGGCCATCGACTCCATGATGTTCGACGGCCTCCACTGCGCCATGACGGATCAGGCCATGGGCACCACGGGCGAGCTGGTGGCCCAGAAGTACGGCGTCACCCGCGAGATGCAGGATGCCTGGAGCCTCGCCTCCCACCAGAAGGCGGTGAAGGCCATCGCTGAGGGTGCCTTCAAGGCCGAGATCGTGCCCATCACCGTGGCCGGGAAGAAGGGTGACGTGGTGGTGGACACCGACGAGGGCCCCCGCGCCGACACGAGCCTGGACGTGCTCGCCAAGCTGAAGCCCGCCTTCAAGAAGGACGGCACCGTCACCGCCGGCAATGCCCCCAGCGTGAACGACGGCGCCGCCGCCGCGCTGGTGACGACCGAGAGCTACGCCAAGGCCCACGGCCTGCCCATCCAGGCGCGCATCCTGGGCTCCGCCACGGCGGGCCTGGATCCCGAGTGGGTCACCATGGCGCCCGTGCCCGCCATCCAGAAGCTCCTCGCCAAGGTGGGCTGGAGCGTGGCCGACGTGGACCTGTGGGAGATCAACGAGGCCTTCGCCGTGCAGCTGGTGGCCACCATCCACGAGCTGAAGCTCCCCGAGGACCGCGTGAACGTCCACGGCGGCGCCGTGGCCCTGGGCCACCCCATCGGCGCCAGCGGCGCCCGCGTCATGGCGACCCTGCTCCACGCCCTGGAGCGCCACGGCAAGAAGCGCGGCATCGCGGCGCTCTGCCTGGGCGGCGGCAACGCCATCGCCATGGCGGTGGAACGCCCCTGACGGTCGAGTTTGGAAACAGGATGGACAGGATGAGCAGGATAGGGATCCCGCTGGGCTCCCACCGCTCCTCCTGCCCATCCTGTCCATCCGCCCTTCATCCTGGGCATCCTGTGGCCATGCCCTTCACGCCTCCCCCCTCGCCCGAGGAACGCCGCACCGCGGGCAAGGCCCTGCGGGACCGGTTGCCCCGGACGGATCAGGGCACCTTCGAGCCCAAGCCCCGACCGGACCTGCTGGCCCAGCTGCAGGCGGCGGTGGAGGGGCGGGATCCGTCCCTGCTGCCCCACCGCTGGGCCCGCATGGCGGAATCCCCCTTCGGCTTCTATCGGGGCACGGCGGCGCTCATGGCGGAGGATCTCCGCCCCCGGCCCGCCGCGGGCCTCACCCTCACCCTCTGCGGCGACGCCCACCTGCTGAACCTGGGCGCCTACGCCGACGCGGACCGACGCCTGCTCTTCGACCTGAACGACTTCGATGAGGCCTGCACCGGCCCCTTCGAATGGGACCTCAAGCGCCTCGCCGCCAGCTTCGTCGTCGGTGGCCAGGTGGCGGGCTGCGGCGAAGCGGCCTGCCTGGAGGCGGTGCGGGGTCTGGTGCGGGCCTGGCGCGAGGGCGTGCACGACTTCGCGGAGCTGCCCTACGACGAGCTGGCCCGCGTGGAGGTGCGGCCCGAGGACGGTCACGCGCCCCTGGCGCCCATGTTCGAAAAGGCGGCCCGGGATACGCCCGCCCGGCTCCTGGCCAAGGCCACGGCCCCGGATCCCGAGGGATGGCCCTCCTTCGTGGCCAAGCTCCCGAACCTGCGGCCACTGGGCGAAGCTGAAGCCGCTCCCGCCGTGGCGGCCCTGGCCTCCTACGCCTCCAGCCTGCCCGCCCCCTGGCGCCACCTGCTCTCGGCCTACCGCCCCCGGGAGGTGGCTCGCCGGGCCTCCGGCTGCGGCTCCTTCGGCGTGCTGGACTGGCTGGTGCTGCTGGTGGGACGGGATCCCCAGGATGCGCTGTTCCTGGAGCTGAAGGCCCAGGGCGGCTCCTGCTGGCGCCCCACCCCGGGCCACCGGGGGCAGGCCGTGGCCCAGGCGGCCCAGGTGCTGCAGACCTGGAGCGATCCCTTCCTCGGCTGGTCCGACGTGGAGGGCCGCCCCGTGCTCGTGCGCCAGTGGTCGGATCACAAAGCCGGCCTTGAGCTGGAGGACCTGGGCACCTGCCTGGAAGGTTACGCGGCCCTCTGCGGCCGGGTGCTGGCCAAGGCCCAGGCCCGGGCCGGGGATGCCTCGACCCTCGCGGGCTACGCCGGCCGCTCCGACAAGCTGGATGAGGCGCTGGCCGCCTTCGCCGCCCGGTACGCCCGCCAGGTGGACCTGGACTACCGGGCCTTCCAGGAGCTGCTGCGGCAGGGCCGCCTGCCCCTGCCCGCCTGACCCCGCAGTCTTTCCCGCGCGGAATCCGGCAGAAGCATTAGGCTAGGGGCACCGTGCCCCAGTCCACTCCATCCCTCCAGCGTCTGAGGTTCCTCCGGGCGGCCATGGACCGGGGATTGCTCACCTTCGAGGCGATCTTCGGTCCCCGGCCCCAGGATTCCCCCACGCTGTCGGAATCCGATTGGCTCATGCGCTTCGAGGTGCTGCGCGCCCAGGGGCTCTTCGGGGAAGGGCCCCTGGGGGAGCTGCTGAAGGAGCACCACCTCGAAGCGGCGCGCCCCTCCGCGCCCGATGACCTCAGCACCTTCCCGGAGCGGCTCAAGGATCGCTTCGAGCCCCTCTCCAAGCTGGGCGAGGGCGGCATGGGCATCGTCTACAAGGCCTACGACCGGCGCCTGGAGCGCACCGTGGCGCTGAAGTTCCTCAAGCACCTCGAGGCCGAGACCTGGAATCGCTTCCTCCGCGAGGCGCGCTCCCAGGCCCAGCTGGACCATCCCCACGTGGGGCGGGTGTTCGAGGTGGTGCAGGATGAGGAACGCCCCCACCTCGTGCTCCAGTACATCGACGGCCCCACCCTGGCCGAAGCCCGGGACCGCCTGGGTCTGCGGGAGATCGTCCTGCTGGCCGCCCAGGTGGCCGAGGCCCTGGATGCCTGCCACCGGTCCGGCATCCTCCACCGGGACCTCAAGCCCGGCAACGTGATGCTGGAACGGAAGGCGGATGGGACCTGGCATCCCTACCTCGTGGACTTCGGCCTCGCCCGGAACATGGAATCCACGGAAGCCACCCTGCCCGGGATCCTCATCGGCACGCCGGCCTACTCGGCGCCGGAGGTGCTCCGGGGCGAGGAGGCCGACCCCCGCAGCGACGTCTACGGCCTCGGCGCCACGCTCTACTCGGCGCTCACGGGCCAGATGCCCTTCGAAGCCGCCACCACCTGGGAGCTGCTGCGGCGCGTGCAGGACGAGGACCCCCCACCGCCCCGGGCCCTGCGCTCGGACATCCCTGCGGATCTCGAGGTGGTGATCCTCAAGTCCATGGAGAAGGATCCCGGCCGACGCTACGCCACGGCCCTGGCCCTGGGCGCGGATCTGCGCCGGTTCCTGGAAGGGGATGCCATCCAGGCCCATCCCGCCAGCTGGGGCTACCGCCTGGGCAAACGGGTGCGCAAGCAGGGGCCGCGGGTCCTGCTCCTGGCGGGCACGGCCCTCGCGTTCCTGCTGCTGGCCGCGGCGCTCTGGAACTGGCGCCAGGCCCGCATCCAGGCCGGCCTCGCCCAATCGACGACGAAGGCCGTGGATCAACTCGAGCTGGAGGTGAACCGGGAGCTGGCCCTGCCCCTCCACGACGTCCGTCCGGCCCTGGACCGCGTGCGCGGAGATCTGGACCGGCTCCGGGGAGGCCTCGAAGGCCGCTCCGCCTGGGTGCAGGGCCCCGCGCGGGTGGCCCTGGGCCGGGGCTACGCCGCCCTCGGCCTCTGGGAGGAGGCCCGGGCGCAGCTGACGAAGGCCTGGAAGGAGGGCCGCCAGCGGGATCCGGAGACGGCCTCCCTCCTCGGCACCACCCTGGCCCACCTCCATCAGCAGTCCCTGGAGGGCCTGCGGGCCAAGGCCCGGGAGGACCGCCGGAAGGAGCTGGAGCCCGAGCTGCGCCGGCCCGCCCTGGACTTCCTGAAGCAGGCCGCGGATCCGGGCAATCCCCAGATCCAGGCCCTCGTGGCCTCCCTGGAGGACCGCCCCGAGGAGGCCCGCCCCTTCCTCTCCAGGCTCCAATCCCAGCAGAGCTGGAACCCCGAGGGCTGGCTGCTCCAGGCCGAGTTGGACCGCATCGAGGCCGGCGCGGCCATGGCCCATGGGCGCTACCCCGAGGCGGAAGCCTCCGTCGCACGGGCCCTCGAAGCCCTGGGCCGCGCCGGCAACCTCCAGCGGAGCAATCCCCGGGTGGCGCTGGCCCAGGCCCAGTCGTACCAGCTGCAGCTGGCCATCGCCATGGATCTGGCCCAGGAGGCACGGCCCGCCTTCGATCGGGCCCTGGAGGCCTCGAACCGCTCCATCGCGGTGGACTCCGGCAACCCCAAGGCCTGGAGCGCCCGCTCGGCCCTGTTCCGGCTCTGGGCCATGCACCTGCTCCGCCAGGGCGCCGATCCGAGCGAGCCCCTGCAGTCCGCGGCCGAGGCGGCGGAGGCCGGGCTCAAGCTCCAGCCCGAGGACAACGAGCTCTGGAACAACCTCGGCACGCTGCTGCGGACCCGGGCGGGCTGGGAGGCCGAGCGGGGCCTGGATCCCTCGCCCACCCTGGCCCACGCCGTGGCGTGCCTCAGGGGCGCCCTGGCCCGGCCCCAGATCAAGGATTTCCTCCTCAACAACCTCGGCAACTGCCTCAGCGCCCAGGCCGAGTGGGCCCTCAACCACGGCGGGGATCCCCGGCCCCTCGTGGAGGAGGCCAGCCGCTGCTTCCAGGAGGCCATGACCCTCCGTCCCTGGGTGGGCCATCCCGCCAGCGAAGGCGGCGCCCTCAAGCTGGCCGCCCAGTATGAGCACTGGGTGCGGGGGAATCCCGGCCCCTACCTGGATCGCGCCATCGCGGCCTACCAGGAGGCCCTGACCCTGAATCCCAATTCCTTCCTCACGCACCAGTGGCTGGCGGAGGCCTTCCTCCATCGGGCCGAGTGGATGCCCGGCGGCCGAGCCCGGGATCTGGACGCCGCGGGACGGCACGTGCAGAAGGCCCTGGCCCTGAACCCCAGGAGCCGGGAAGCGCTGGCCCATCAGGCCCTGCACGCCATCCTGACCGACCGGTGGATCGAGGCGGAGCGCGCGCTGCGGGCGATCCCGGACCCCGGAGAGGCGATCATGCTCCGCGTCCGTCTGGCACTTCAGCGTCGCCAGGGCCTCGCCGCCCTGGAGCCCCCCATGCGCCGGGCCCGCAAAGCCACTCCGTGGGATGGGCAGCTGGCGCTCTGGCACGGGCGCCTCCTCGAGGGCCTGGGCCGGAACCGGGAAGCCGAAGGCGCCCTGGTGGAAGCCCGCACCTTGAATCCCAACCTGGATCGCCCTTCCCGCGCGCCCTTCCCCTGATCCCGAATCTCAGGCGGGCTCCGTCCGCTTCAGGCTCGGGGATTAGGATTCAGCCCCGGATGCGCGCCTGCCGATGCAGCGGCCATGTCCGATCACCCCGACGAGGCCGCCTCCGCCCGCCGCCTCATCCTGGAGATGGGTGGCGTGGCGGTGGCCTACCTCGTCCTGGGAAGGCTGGGCCTGCTGCTCGCCATTCCCCCGGGCTACGCCACGGCGATCTTCCCCCCGGCGGGCCTCGCCCTCCACCGGGTGCTCCGGCGCGGGCCGCTCGGCGCCCCCGGGGTCTTCCTCGGCTCCTACCTCCTGAACCTCTCCATCTCCTGGAGCGGCCCCCTGGGCCACGGCTGGAAGATCCACGCCATCGCGGGAATGCTCGCCCTGGCTTCGACCCTGCAAGCGCTTCTGGGGGCCTGGCTCGTGCGGCGCGTCTCGCCGGAGCCCATGCGCCTCGACCGGCCCCGGGATCTCATGGCCGTGCTGGGCGCCGGCGGCCTCCTGGGCTGCCTGACCGCCGCCACCCTGGCCACCGGAGCCCTGTGGGCCATGGGCCTCCTGCCCACTCAGGCCGTGCCCTACGCCTGGTGGACCTGGTGGGTGGGCGATGCCCTCGGCGTGGTGCTCTTCGTGCCCGCGCTGGAGATGATCACCTCCCGTGAGCGCCTCTGGCGGGATCGCCGGCTCACGGTGGGCCTTCCCCTCGCCCTCGGGCTCGCCACGGTGGTGGTGATCTTCGTGAGGGTCAGCCGGAGCGAGGAGGAGGCCCTCCACCGCAACCTCCGCCTGAGGGCCGAGCAGGCGCGGGGGGAGCTGGTCGCCAATCTCCAGGGCCGGTCGGAGCTGCTCCAGGCCATGAGCGGCCTCGTCAAAGTCGTCCCCGACCTCCGGCCCGTCACCTTCCGGACCTTCGTGGATCCCTACCTCCTGCGCTATCCCGATGTGCACTCGGTGGACTGGGTTCCGCGGATCTCCGGGGCCCAGCGGAAGGCCTTCGAGCGGCGCATGTCCGCCGCCCTGGGTGAACCCTTCGAAGTGCGGGACATGACGGCCGCTCCCACCCCTCAGCCGGCCGGCATCCGCGACGAGTACTGGCCCGTCACCCTGAAGCACCCCCTGCCCCCGAACCGGCTCGCCCTCGGGCTCGACCTGAAGGAGCGCCCATTTCAGGGTCCCCTCATGATCCGCTCCCGGGACGAGGGCATCACCCAGCTGGTGGTCCTGGAACGGCTGGCCCAGGATCCGGTGCCCCGGCCCGCCATGGTGCTCACCATGCCCGTCTTCCCCGAGGACCGGGTGCCGCCCACGGCGGAGCGGGCCTCGGCCCTCCTCGGCTTCGTCTCCGTCCTCTTCTACGCGGATCCCATCCTGGCCGAAGCCGCCGATCGGGCCCACGCCCTGGACGTGAACCTCAGCCTCACGGCCCTCCGCTCGGACGGGAAGCCCATGCTGGCCGCACGGACCTCCCCGGAAGCCGCGCAGGACACTTGGGTGGAGCAGGTACCCCTGGAGCTCTACGGCGCCTCCCTGACCCTGGAGGCGAGGCCCACCGCCGCCTTCTTCCTCACCCGCAAGGGCTGGCAGGTCTTCCTGGTGCTCGCGGGCGGCCTGGGCTTCACCGGCATGATGGGGGCCCTGCTCCTCCTCATCAGCGGGGAGGTATCCGAGGCCAAGGGGCTCGCCGAGGATCGGGGCCGCGCCCTCGCCACCGTGGAAGCCCGCGCCCGGGTCATTCTCGATCATGCGGTGGAGCCCATCCTCACGCTGGATCCCTCGGGCCATGTCGAAAGCGCCAACCGCGCGGCCCAGAACCTCCTCGGCTGGGATCTGCCCGGCCTCCTCGGCCGGCCCATCACCGAGCTGGTGCCGGGCCTGATGTCCCACCTGAAATCCACGGGCGGCTCCGGCTCCATCCGGGAGGCCATGGCTTTCCCCCGGGAAGGAGAGCCCATCCCCTTGGAAGTCGGGCTCAACGCCGTGGAGGTGGAGGGCCGGGTGATCTTCACGGCCTTCCTCCGGGACCTCCGGGACCGCCGTCGACTGGAGCGCATCAAGAACGAGCTCATCGCGGTGGTGAGCCACGAGCTGCGCACGCCCCTCACCTCCATCCGGGGCACGCTGGGCCTCCTGGAGGGCGGGGTCTCCGGCCAGTTGCCGGAGAAGGCCCAGGATCTGGTGCGCATCGCCCATCAGAACGCCCGCCACCTCGGCGCCATCGTGGACGACATCCTGGACCTGGAGAAGCTGGAGCACGGGCAGCTCCGCCTGGATTTCAAGGTGCAGGCCCTGGCCCCCCTGCTGGAGAAGTCCGTGGAGCTGAACCAGGGCTTCGCCTCCCGGCTCGGCGTCACCCTGGAGCTCGGCGGCGCCGCCCTGCCCGGAGCCCAGGCCCGGGTCGACGGCGGCCGGCTCGTGCAGGTGCTGGGCAACCTCATCTCCAACGCCGTGAAGCACAGCCCCCAGGGATCGACCGTGACCCTCTCCCTCCTGGCCGCCGACCAGGCCTGGCGCCTGGAAGTGCGGGACCACGGCCCCGGGGTTCCCCAGGGCTTCGAAGACCTGCTCTTCGAGAAATTCACGCAGGCGGATACCTCCGAGGTCCGCCGGATCCCGGGCACGGGCCTGGGTCTCTCCATCAGCCGCGCCCTCATCGAGGGCATGGGTGGCGCCATTGGCTACCGCAATGAGCGGGACGGGGGCGCCACCTTCTACGTGGAGCTGCCCAGGGCCTGAGGCAGCCGCGGCTCAAGGACCTCCTTCAGACCGCCGCCTCCGGCCAGCTCCGCCGCCAGGGCGCTGCCGATCACCGGGGTGGCGCCCAGGTCGCGGATGACCTGGAGGCTCCGGGCATCGGACAGCCCGAACCCCACCGCCAGGGGCCGGGACGTGACCCGTCGGAGGGCTTCCAAGCGGGCCGCCACGGGGCCCGGGTCGGCGGAGGCGGCCCCCCCGGTGACACCGAGCCGTGCCACCACGTAGGCGAAGCGCTGGGCGAAGGGCGCATCCGGGCCGGGATCCGGGCGCTCGGCCAGCAGCCGCTCCGCCCGCGCCGCGTCCGTGGTCGGGGCCAGCAGGGGGACGATGGGATAGCCCGCCGCCCGCAGGCGGGCCTCGAAGTCCGGCTCCTCGCCGAAGGGGAGATCCACGATGAGCAGGCTCCGAACCGGGGTGGGGCGGAGCAGCTCGATCAGGCGTTCCGTTCCGAGCTGAAGCAGGGGGTTCACGTAGGTGAACAGCACCAGGTCGGGGCTGTCCTGAATGGAAGCCAGGGCTTCAAGCACCCGGATCGGCGTGACGCCCCGGCCGATGGCCCGCTGGGCCGCGGCTTGGAGCACGGGGCCGTCGGCAATGGGATCCGAGTGGGGCAGGCCGAGCTCCAGGGCCTCGAGGCCCAGGGCCCGGGCTTCGGCGAGCAGCCCCGGAAGGGCCTCCAGGGAGGGATCGCCGGCCATGAGGAAGGGAAGGAGCGGGTTCATCTCAGAGCTCCAGGCGCGCTTGGAAGGTGGCGAGGTCCTTGTCGCCCCGGCCGCTGAGGCCCAGGAGCACCGTGCGCACGCCTTCGGCGGCGAGGCGCGGCAGGGCCGCGAGGGCATGGCTGCTTTCCAGGGCCGGAAGGATGCCCTCGGTTTCGCCCAGCAGGCGGGCGGCCGCCAGCGCTTCGTCGTCCGAAGCACGCCACACCTCGATGCGGCCATCCAGGGCCAGCGCGGCCAGCTCCGGCCCCAGGGCGGGATAGTCCAGCCCCGCGCTCACGGAGGCCGTCTCGGCGGTGTGCCCATGGGCATCCTGCAGCAGCAGCGTCTTGCAGCCGTGGAGGACGCCCAGACGGCCGCCGTCCAGCCGGGCCGCGTGTTCGCCCAGGGCGGTGCCGTGGCCGCCCGCCTCCACGGCCACGCGACGCAGGGGCGCATCCAGGAAGGGGATGAGCAGCCCCGAGGCGTTGGAGCCGCCCCCGGCGCAGGCCACCACGGCATCGGGCTCGGGCACGCCCAGCGCGGCCACCTGGGCGAGGGCCTCCTCGCCGATGACCTGGTGGAAGCTCCGCACGATCGTGGGGAAGGGATGCGGCCCCAGGGCGGAGCCCAGGATGTAGTGGGCCCGGTCGCAGCGGCCGGCCCAGGCGCGCAGGGCCTCGTTCACGGCCTCCTTGAGGGTGCCCTGCCCTGCTGCCACGCCCACCACCTCGGCGCCGAAGATGCGCATGCGGGCCACGTTGGGGGCCTGCCGGGCCATGTCGGTGACGCCCATGTAGACGGTGCAGGAGAGGCCCAGGCGGGCGCAGGCCGCGGCGGTGGCCACGCCGTGCTGGCCCGCGCCCGTCTCGGCGATGACCTCCCCCTTGCCCATGCGCTTGGCCAGCAGGGCCTGGGCGATGGCGTTGTTGATCTTGTGGGCGCCCGTGTGGGTGAGATCCTCCCGCTTGAGGAAGAGGGCCTCCAGCCCCAGGCGCGAGGCCAGGCGGGGACAGGGGGTGAGGGCCGTGGGCCGCCCCACGAAGTCCCGCAGCTGGGCCTTCAGCTCGGCCTGGAAGGCGGGATCCGCCTGGGCGTCGCGGAAGGCCCGCTCCAGATCGAGCAGGGGCTGCAGGAGGGTCTCCGGGGCGTAGCAGCCGCCCAGGCCCTGGGTGCCGAAGCGGGTCGGAAGTTCGAAGGTGGGGGTCATGGGCATCTCAGGCGGATGCGGCCTGGGCCGCTTCGAAGGAACGGAGGGCGCGGAGGAAGGCCCGCACCTTGGCGGGATCCTTCCGCCCCGGGGTGCGCTCCAGGCGGCTGGCGGCGTCCACGCCCCGAAGCCGGGGCAGCGCCGCTTCGGGGATGGCGGCCAGGCGCTCGCCCAGGTTGTCCCCGTCGAGGCCCCCGGCCAGCAGGAAGGGCCGCGGCGGCGGATGCACCATGGCGTGGGTGCGGCCGGAGCCGCCGGGCACGCCGGTGACGCGGGGGCTGGGCTCCCAGAGCAGCAGGCCCGCCTCCGGATCCCGCTGACCCGATTCATCGGCCCAGGGGGTGACGAGTTCGAGGCCCTCGGCCAGGAGCCGCCCCAGCACATCCGCGCGGCGCCCCGCCGGCACGTGGGGCTGCACCCGGCGGAGCCCGGAGGCCTCCGCCGCGCGCAGGATCGGGTCGGCGGAGAGCGACACCATCACCAGGACACCCCGCTCCGGGGCCACCGCGGCCGCGGCCCGGACATCCGTGCAGTGGCGGGGGCTGTCCGGATGCACCACGAACCCCAGGAGGTCCGCACCGGCCTCCAGGGCCAGGGCGGCGTCCTCCGGGCAGGTGAGGCCGCAGACCTTGGCCAGCAGGCTCATACCGCCTCCTTCTGGAGGGGGCCGAAGAGGCGGTCCAGGAAGTTGCGGGGATTCAGGCTGCGCATCAGGGCCTCGCCGATGAGGACGGCATCGAAGCCGGCCTCCAGCGCACGGCGGGCGTCCTCCGGGGTGGCGAGGCCGCTCTCGCGGATGAGCACCGCCTCGGGGAAGGCCGCGCGCAGGGGTGCCGCCGTGGGCGCCCCCAGGGTGAAGGTGGCGAGATCCCGCGCGTTGATGCCGACGAGGCGGGCCTGGGCGGCCTGGGCCAGGGGGATCTCCGTGAGGTCGTGCAGCTCCACCAGGGGCTCCAGACCGTAGGATCGCGCGGCCTCGGCGAAGGCCGCGGTGTGGCCCTTCAGCACCCGGGCGATGAGCAGCACGGCCTCGGCGCCCGTGGCCGCAGCTTCGCGGAGCTGCACCTCGGACACCACGAACCCCTTGTAGAGCCGGGGCACGCCGAGATCCGCGGCCGCCTCCAGGTGGGCGGTCTCCCCGTAGAACCAGGCCGGTTCCGTGAGGATGGAGAAGCAGGCCGCACCGCCGTCCTTGTAGAAGCGCAGCTGCCGCTGCAGCGGCGTCCCCAGGGCGAAGGGCCCCAGGGAGGGCGAACCCTGCTTGTACTCGGCGATCACCGCCGCGCCCCGCAGGCGCAGGCTGGTGCGCAGGGCCTGCTCGAAGGGGCCCGCGTTATCCACGCCACGCGAGCGCCGCTCGGCGAGGGTCGGCACCTGGAGCTGGAGGGCGCGCACCAGCTCCGAGGCCACCACGCGCTGCAGGTGGCTGCCCGCGGGAAGCTCCGCGTCCTTGACGAGCTGGATGGGATCCGGGAGGAGGTTCATGGCCGCACCTCGGCGAGGGAGGGAACGAGGGGCGCGCTGAAGCCGCGGGCGAGCTCCGCGCGGAGGGATCGGTAGGCCGGGGCGAGGGCGGGGAGGTCCCGGCCTTCCACCAGCAGGAGCCCCAGGGCCGCCTGCAGGGCCACGGCGTCGGCCACGGCGGGGCGGAAGGCGGAATCCCCCTGGCCGGCCAGCAGGCCCTTGGCCACGGCCACGGCCTCGGCACGATCCCGCACCACCAAGGCGCCGCGGTCGGGCATGGGGATGCCCAGCTCCCGGGGCACGAGCACTTCCGACGGAAGGACGCGGCCCTCCACCACGGGCACCACCCGGGTGGGGCCTTCCAGGCTGGCCTCGTCGAGGCCGCGCCCTTCGGCGTCCCGACCGTGGAGCACGAAGGCGCGGCGGACGCCCCGGGCCGCGAGGGCTCCGGCCATGGGCTCCAGCAACTCCTCCCGGGCCACGCCCAGCACCTGGTAGGCGGGGCGGGCCGGATTCAGCAGGGGCCCCAGCAGATTGAAGATGGTGGGGATCCCCAGCCGGGTGCGGATCTCCTTCAGGCGGCCCAGCAGCGGGTGGTAGGCCGGGGCGAAGAGGAAGGCGAAGCGGCGCTCGCGGAGGTCCGTCCGAAGGTCCTCCTCCGTGCGTTCCAGGGGATGGCCCAGGGACTCCAGCAGGTCGGCGCTGCCGCAGGTGGAGGTGGCGGCGCGGTTGCCGTGCTTGGCCACGGCCACGCCCCGGCTGGCCAGGAAGAGGGCGGCCAGAGTGCTGAGGTTGGCCGTGGAGGCACCATCCCCGCCGGTGCCGCAGGTGTCCAGGGCCGCTTCACCGGTTCCGGCGAAGGGCCGGGCCACGGCGGACAGGGCGTCCGCGAAGGCCGTGAGTTCCCCGGCGGTGGGCGTGCGCTGGGCGAGCAGGGCCAGGCAGGCACCCACGAGGAGGGGATCCGTGTCCTGGTCGATGAAGCGCTCCATCAGCTCCCGCGCGACCTCGGCGGGGAGCGGCTGGATGGGGTTGTGGGTGCGGAGGAGGGTCATGGGAGGGCTCTGGAGGCGATTCCGGCGAGGCGGAGGAAGTTGGCGAGGAGATTGGGGCCCTGGGGCGTGAGGATGCTCTCGGGATGGAACTGCACGCCCCAGCGGGGAAGGGTCCGGTGGGCGACGGCTTGGATGACGCCGTCGCCGCTGCGCGCGATGACCCGCCAACAGTCCGGAAGGGTTTCGGGATCCGCCGCGAGGCTGTGGTAGCGGCCCACCGGCAGGGCCTGGGGCAACCCGTCGAAGAGGCCGTCCCCCTCATGGGCGAGGTCGCTGGCCTCGCCGTGGAGGGGCTCCGGCGCGTGCCCCACGGTGCCGCCCGAAGCGGCCACCAGGGCCTGATGGCCCAGGCACACGCCGAGCATGGGCACGGCCCAGTTGGAGCCGGCCAGGGCCATGTGGGCGGGGCATTCCGTGGGGTGGCCGGGCCCCGGCGAGAGCACCACGGCCTCGGGATTCAGGGCTTTGGCTCCCGCCAGGTCGATCTCGTCGAAGCGGCGCACGACCACGTCCACACCCAGGGTCTCGAAGGCCTGCACGAGGTTGTAGGTGAAGCTGTCCAAAGCATCGATCAGCAGGATCATCGGGCCACCTCGAACTGTTCGGCCGTGGGCAGGGTCACACCCAGCGCCTGGGCGGGAGCGCCCATCTTATGGAGGGTTTCCAGGTATTCCCGGGTGGGGTCGGACGCCTTCACGATGCCCGCGCCCGCCTGCAGGTAGGCGCGGTCCCCCGCGAAGGTGACCGTACGCAGGATGAGGGCGGAGTCGAGCACGCCGTCGGCGCCCAGGCGGATCAGCGCGCCGCCGTAAGGGCCGCGGGCCTCGTCCTCCAGTTCGGCGATGCGCTGGGCGGCCCGCAGCTTGGGGGCGCCGCTCACGGTGCCCGCGGGGAAGGCGCTGGCCAGCACGTCCAGGGCGTCGAGGCCGGGCTTGATCGTGGCCTTCACCGTGGTGGTGAGGTGCAGCACGTGGCTCGTGCGCTGGAGGGCCAGGGGCTTCTCCACCCGCACGCCGCCGGGGATGGCCACGCGGCCGAGGTCGTTGCGGGCGAGGTCCACGAGCATCTGGTGCTCGGCCCGCTCCTTGGGGTCGGCCTTGAGCGCTTCGAAGCGGAGGGCGTCCTCCTCCTCACTGGCGCCCCGGAGCACGGTGCCTGCGATGGGCAGCGTCTCCACCTCGCCCTCAGCCACCCGCACCAGCATCTCCGGGCTCGCGCCCGCCAGGGCGAAGCCCGGCTGCTCCAGCAGGAACCCGTAAGGGCTGGGATTCAGACGGCGCAGGCGCCGATACGTCTCCAGCGGCGTGGGCGGATCAAGCACCTCCATGCGCTGGCTGGGCACCAGCTGGTACACGTCTCCCTCGTGGATGTAGGCCTGCACGCGGCGCACTGTGGCCTCGAAGGCGGCCTGGGTCTGCAGTGGTCGCAGGCGGGGCTTCGGACCCTGCACCTCGCCCGGGAACACCAGCGTGCGGAGCTGGCGCAGGAGGCCCGAGAGGCGGGTCGCGGCGGAGGTTTCCTCCCGGTCCAGCACCTGCAGCTCCGCCACCTGATGCAGGTGGTCGAAGACGAGGGCCGCATCGAAGATCTGGGCCCACACGGCGGGCAGGCCCAGGGTGTCCTTCGCGGGCAGCGGCAGCGTGGCCTCCAGGCCCGCCAGGGCCTCGAAGCCCACGTAGCCGGCGAGGCCCACGCCCACGGGGAGGGGATCCCGGCCCGTGGGCAGGCCGCTGGAATCGTGGAGCTGACCGCCCTCCAAGGTCGGGGCCAGGGCGCGCAGGGCCTCCACCCAGCCCCGGGCCGGGGCGGCGAGGCTCACGGAGGCGCCGCCCTGGAGGAGCACGTAACTGTGGCGCCCCACGCGCTCGCCCCGGTCCGCGCTCTCCAGCAGCAGGCTCGCGCCCGCCGGGCGCAGGGCCAGGTAGGCGGCCAGGGGCGTCAGCAGGTCGGCGGGAAGGGTGTGGCGGAGGAGGACCATGGAATTCCTGAATACAAAAAGCCCGATCCAGGGGATCGGGCTCGGAGGAAGCGGGGACCTTGGGTCTAGGGTCTAGGTGTCCGCGGAAGCCTCCGAGCCGGCATGCCAAAACATGCACCAGCAGGTGCAGTTCATGGAATGGCACATGGCCGGGGAGGTCCGCATGATCTGGAAAGTGAACCCAGAGAACGGACCCGAAGTCAACCGGAATCGTGCGGGAACGTCCCATCCGCCCGGGGGTGGAGCGGGTTAGCATGGATCCTCATCACCGGAACCCGCATGGAACTCGCCCCCCCGCCCTCCCCGCTCGACACCGACGAGGCGCTCACGCCCAGGGGGCCCTGGTCCTTCCTGCGGGAGTCCGTTTCCGGCGGCTTCACCCCTTCGGGCCTGGGCCTCATTGCGGGCTGGCTCCTGGCGGCCCTGCCTCCGGCCTTCTTCCTCGCCCGGCACCTGGTGGACCTCGCGGGCCACAGCGCCCTGGCGATCCACTGGGGCGAGCGGCTCGACACACGGGAGCTCCTGGAACTCTGGTGGAACAGCCCCTGGCGTCACCAGCCCCTCCCGTTCTGGGCCCTCCTGTCCCTCCTCGTGGGCCTCGCCCTCTCCCTCTGGAGCGGGTGGAAGATGCAGGCCGAGCAGCTGGTCCGGCAGGCCACCTTCGGCCCCTGGTTCAAGGGGGCCCTGGAGGCGCTCCTGCTCGGGCCCCTGCCCCTCTACCTCCCCCTCTACGTGGGGGTCTTCCTTCTGAAGGCCTTCGGCGAACGGGGCATCGATTCCTTCGCCTGGCTGCTCTTCCTGATCCGCCCCCTGTTCTGGCTGGCCTGGAGCGGCGCCTGCTTCCTGCAGTGGTCCCTGCTGCGGGTGGGGCGCCTGGAGGCCCGGAGCGCCGGCTGGCTGGGCCACCTGCGCGACAGCTTCCTCCGCCTCTGGCTCCATCCCCTGCAGTGGGGCGCCCTCATCTTCGGCGGCGCCCTGCTCCGCATCCTGCTCCACGGGGGCGCGCTGGTGCTCGGCTGGCGCATGGGCGGTGCCGCCCTGGGCCGGGTGTGGATCCTCGTGGGGCTCCAGCTGGTCGCCCACGTGGTGGGCGCCTGGAGCCTGGGCTGGCTCCTGCGCGTCGCCGCCCGGTTCACGGCCCACGATGCCCACATCCGCCGCGAGCGGGCGGCCCTGGAGGCCGCGGTCCGAGCGGGAGGTCCCCTTGAGGCGTAGCCTTCCCCTCGCCCTCCTCCTGATCGGCGGCTGCCGCCCGCCTGCGGCGGCGCCCAAGGCTCCGGCCCCGCGGGTGGCCCCGAGCCTGGGTTCCGCGAAGGTGCTCCCCGTGAATGGGGGAATCGAAGCGGATCCGGAAGTCCAGGCCTTCATCACCCCCCGCACCCAGGAGGTTCGCGCCCTGGCCGAGATGCCGTTGGTGGAGGCGCCCCAGGGCCTCTTCCGCGGCGCCCCCGGCACGGAGAACCTGCTGGGCTACTGGATCTGCGATGCCCTGCGGGAGCGGGCCTCCGCCGTCTCCGGCAACCCGGTGGCCTTCGCCATTGCGAACCGCGGGGGCATCCGGGCGAACCTCAAGCCCGGCAAGCTCCGGGTCGGGGACATCTTCGAGGTGATGCCCTTCGAGAACGAGGTGATCCTCATCGACCTCACGGGGGCTGAGCTGGTGCAGGTCGTCAAGGAGGGACTCCAGTCCCGCCAAGGCGAGCCCATCTCGGGCGTGAAGGCCACCCTCGAGGGCACCCCGGAACAGGCGGTCCTCACCGTCACCTGGGCCGACGGCAGGCCCATCGATCCCAAGGCCACCGTGCGGGTCGCCACCAGCGACTACCTCTACGGCAGCGGGGATTCCATGCCCACCCTCCGCAAGGGTCGCAACCCGTTCACGACGGGGCTCACGATCCGCCAGGTGCTGCTGGACGCCTGCAAGAACCTGGACGAACGGCATCAGCCTCTCCTTCCGCCCCCCACCGGCCGATATGTCTTCCCGGCGTCCATCCAGGACGCCGTGGCCAAGCGCCAACCCCTCCGGATTCAATGATGGACCGCCGAACCTTCCTCGCTTCCGTCGCCGCCGCCGGCGCCCTGGGCGTGGCCCGGGCCGAGGCGCCCGCAGCCGGGCACCTCACCCTCCTCCACACCAACGACACCCACAGCCGCATCGAGCCCTTCGGCCCCGGCAACGGCAACCTCTCGGGCCTCGGCGGCATGGCCCGCCGGGCCACCCTCGTGAAGAAGCTCCGGGCCGACCTGGGCTCCGTGCTGCTCCTGGATTCCGGCGACACCTTCCAGGGCACCCCTTACTTCAACCTCTGGCGCGGACGCCTGGACTACCAGCTCATGCGCATGGTGGGCTACGACGTCGTCACCCTGGGGAACCACGACTTCGACAACGGCGTGGCTCCGCTCGTGGAGGCCATCGAGGGCATGAAGGGCATGACCCACCGGAACGCGCCCTTCGAGTTCGTGAACTGCAACTTCGACTGCGAGGGCGCGCCGGAGCTGGGCCGCCACCTGAAGCCCTACGTGGTCAAGGAATTCCCCGGGATGCGCGTGGGCTTCACCGGCGTGGGCGTGGCCTTCCAGGGCCTCGTGGCCCCGGCCAACCACAAGGGGCTGCGCTGGCGGGAGCCCGACCAGGCCCTCGCCCCCGTGGTGGAACGCCTCCGCACCCTGGAGCGCTGCGACGTGGTGGTGGTGCTCAGCCACCTGGGTTACGACAACCAGGGCCACGCCTGGGACGACCTCCGCCTGCCCAAGGCCGTGCCCGGCATCGACGTGATCCTGGGCGGCCACAGCCACACCTTCCTGGAAGCCCCCGTGAAGGTGGCCCGCGAAGGCGGGGAGACCCACGTGAACCAGGTGGGCTTCGCCGGCGTGAACCTGGGGCGCATGGATCTCACCGTGGCCCGGGGCCGGCTGCGCGCGGCCTCCGGCCTGGCCCTCCCCATCCGAGCCTGACCATGGGCGGCTGCCTCGAACCCGACTTCTACCTGGAGCGCGGCTTCCGGGTGACCACCGCGGCGTGCCACCTGAAGCGCGGTCACTGCTGCGGCTGCGGGTGCCGCCACTGCCCCTTCGATCCCGGTGGCGTGCGCGGCACCACCCGGGTGCGTTCGGAATTCCAGCAGCTGGCCCAGGATCTGCACGGCGGGACCTCCGCCCGGGGCTGACCCTATTTCCCCAGCCCCTTCACCACCTGGGTTCCGCCCAGCTGGTCCATCTGCCGCAGGATCCAGGCCTGGCGCCCCCGAATGTAGTCGCTGGGCGCATCCACCCGAAAGCGGTGGGGATTGGGCAGCACCGCCGCCAGGAGCGCCGCCTCGGCATTGGAGAGCCGTTTGGCCGGCTTGCGGAAGTAGGCCTGGCTCGCGGCCTCCACCCCATAGAGGCCATCCCCGAATTCCACGATGTTCAGGTACACCTCGAGGATGCGCCGCTTGGACCAGCCCGCCTCCAGGGCCAGGGTGAACCAGGCCTCGAAGCCCTTCCGCACCCAGGAGCGCGAGGACCAGAGGAAGAGGTTCTTGGCCGTCTGCTGGGATAGGGTGGAGGCCCCGCGCTTGCGCTTGCTGCGCTCGTTGTGGCTGACCGCCTTCTCGATGGCGTTCCAGTCGAAGCCGAAGTGTTCGGCGAAGAGCTGGTCTTCCGCCGCGATCACCGCCACGCCCATGGCGGGGCTGATCTCCTCCAGGGGCACCCAGGCGTGGCGGCTCGTGTAGGGCTCGTCCGAGAACCACGACTGGATGCGGCGTTCCACCATCAGAGCCGAGCCAGGCACGGGCACGAATCGGAACAGGAGCACCCCCAGGATCGTCAGGGCCACGAAGCCCACCCCGATCCGCAGCACCCAGCCCCCGATGCGGCGCAGGATCCCCTTGCGCACCCGCCGCCCCTGTTCCTGCTTCGCCTTGCCCACCGCGGTCGTTCCTCCTCCCCGGTGACGTGGCCCGGCGGGTGGGGACAGGCGCCCGGCCGGCAACCTCCATTCTGCCCCAGCGGGCCCTCCGGAGCCGAGGCCAGGTTCCAACCCCTTCGCTCTAACCCGTCGGGGGGGGCCGCTCGTAAGCTGGTCTCAATGCGCGCCACGGACTCCCCAACCCGACCTTGGCCCGGGTGGGCTCACGCCCTCCTGGGGGCCCTCTTGCTCGGTGCGGGCCTCGTCCTCGTCATGGTCATCCAGCAGCAGGCCACGGCCCGGAAGGCCTGGCCCCTGATGCAGACCACCCTGAAGCGCCTGGCCACCGACGAGGGGGCGCTCCAGCTGTGGGCCCAGAACCCCGGATTCCACGCGGACTACGAGAACCAGGAGGCCTTCCTCGCCGAGGTGCGGGCCTGGCGGCCCCGCATCGGGCAGCTGGCCGCCTCGGAACCCCCCTCCCAGCCGCGATCCTCCTGGTTCCGATCCACAAGCCCCTGGCACATCTGGGCCGTGGCCCAGGGCACCGGCGGCGGCTGGATCCAGTTCCAGCTGCAGCGCCCAGGCCCCTTCGAGCGCCCCGAGGGCGAGGGCTACACCATGGTCCACTTCGCCCAAGATTGGGATGCCCTGCGGGAGATCCGCCTCGCCCGCCGGGAGCGCCACCTCGGGGCCCACTGGCAGGCCATGCGGCACGTCGCCGAGCAGCTCGCCTCGCCCGAGGGCACCCGTCAGCTCTGGCTCGCCGAATCGGCCCTGCACACCTCCTTCCCCACCCCCGAGGATCTGGAGCGGGAAGCCGTGCTCGCCCGGCCCACCCTGCGCAGCCTCCCCAAAGACCATGCCGAAGCGGGCAAGGGCCTGGCCGTGAGCCGGTTCCGGAACCCCTTCATGGACCGGCTGGACATGACCTGGAAGGACTCCGAGGGCCACGTGGTGGCCATGACCTGGGAGAACGGCGCCCTGGTACGGCTCCGGAACCAGGCCTAGGCCAGCCGCCCCACCAGGCAGGCCAGGGCCGTCTCCGTCCGGAGGATGCGCGGCCCCAGGTTCACGGCCTCGCAGCCCGCCCGACGCAGCGATTCCAGCTCCGCGGGGATCCACCCCCCTTCGGGCCCCACGGCCAGCACCAGGGGACCCCCGGGGGATCGTGGGCAGTCCCCGGCCCCGGAGGGATCCGCCACCAGGCCCCGAGCGCCCTCCAGCAGGGCCGGCAGGCGCTCGGCCACGAAGGGCTTGAAGAGGCGCTCCACCCGCACCTCCGGTAGCACGGTGTCCCGGGCCTGCTCGAGACCCAGGATGAGCTGGTCCCGCAGGTTCTGCGGGGCCATGCGGGGGCTCTTCCAATAGGCCTTCTCCACTTTCCAGGCGTTGAGCAGCACGATGCGCGCCACGCCCAGGCTGGCCGCGGAGGCCAGCACGCGGTTGAGGACCTTGGGCCGGGGCAGGGCCAGCAGCAGCGTGAGGGGGATCTTCGGGGGCGGGACCTGGTCCAGAGCGAGTTCCAGATCCAGGTGGTCCCCCTCCAGGGCCATCACCCGGGCCGTGCCCAGGGGACCATCCACCAACCCCGCCTTCAGCGTGGATCCGCCCTGGGCCTTGAGGATCTCCCGGGCATGCACGAGGCGGCGCCCGGAGATGCGGGCACGATCCGGGGCGAGCAGGTCACCGGGCTCGAGGAGCAGCAGGTTCATGAATCCATTCTGGCGGAGGCACCCCGAGCCCACCTCCCGGAATTCGACGCGAGTTCCCGCGGGGCGCCACCTCGGCTCCACTCCCGTCGGGATTTACCGTGACCCACGTCAAGGGATCTCGGACTAGTCTGTCCGTTGGAGGCCCCCATGCGCCACGCCACCGCCCTTGAAGCCGTCGCCTGTGTCCACAGCGGACAGCGCATCTTCGTCCACGGAGGGGCCATGACGCCCCACCGCCTCATCGAGGCCCTCGTGCAGCGCGCCCCTGAGCTGCGCGACGTGGAGCTGATGCACATCCACACCGGCGGCACCGCCCCCTATGCCGATCGCGAATTCATCGACCACTTCCGGGTCGCCAATTTCTTCGTGGGCCACAACCTGCGCGACCGCATCGGCTCCGACCGCGTGGACTTCATCCCCTGCTTCCTCCACGAGATCCCCAAGGTATTCCGCGCTGGCCACCGCCAGCCCGACGTCGCCTTCCTCCACCTCAGCCCGCCCGATGCCCACGGCTTCTGCACCCTGGGCACCTCCGTGGACGTGGCCAAGGCGGCCCTGGACAGCGCGAAGATCATCATCGCCCAGGTGAACCCCAAGGTGCCCCGCGTCCACGGCGACGGCTTCGTGCACATCTCCCAAGTCCACCACTGGGTGGAGGTGGACGAGGAGCTGGACCTCTCCCCCATCCCCGCCCTCACCCAGCAGGAGCGCGCCATCGGCGCCCACATCGCGGGCCTGGTGGAGGACGGCGCCACGCTGCAGATGGGCATCGGTGCCATCCCCGACGCCGCCCTGGAGGCCCTGCGCCACCACCGCCACCTGGGCATCCACACCGAGATGTGGACGGATGGCCTCGTGCCCCTCCTGGAGACCGGCGTGGTGGACAACAGCCTCAAGAAGATCCACCCCGGCAAGACCGTGAGCGGCTTCGTGGTGGGCACCCGCAAGAGCTTCGACATGCTCGACGACAACCCCTCCTGCGTGCTGCTCGACATCGCCTACGTGAACAATCCCAGCGTCATCGCCCGCAACCCCAAGGTCACCGCCATCAACTCCGCCGTGGAGGTGGACATCACGGGCCAGGTCTGCAGCGACAGCGTGGGCAGCCGCATCATCAGCGGCGTGGGCGGGCAGATGGACTTCATCCGGGCCGCGGCCATCAGCGAAGGGGGCAAGCCCATCATCGCCCTGCCCGCCCGCACCAAGAAGGGCGAGAGCCGCATCGTGTCCGCCCTGAAGCCCGGGGCGGGCGTGGTCACCACCCGCTTCCACGTGCACTACGTGGTCACCGAGTTCGGCGTGGCCTACCTCTTCGGCAAGACCCTGGGGGAGCGGGCCAAGGCCCTCATCTCCATCGCCCATCCCGATGACCGGGCCGCCCTCGAGAAGGCCTGGTGGGAGATCCGCAAGCACGACTAGGCCTGAAGCAGGCGCTCCACCTGATCCAGCTCGGCTTCGCTGAACACGGCGAGGCCATGCCGCCTCAGCAGCTCCGTAGTCAGACCCTCGCCCGGGAGGGCGGTTCGGGAGAAGGTGCCGTCGTAGATGCGGCGGACGCCGCAGGAGGGGCTTCCTTCCTTCAGGATGGCCAGGGTGCACCCCGCCTCCCGGGCCGCCGCGAGGGCATGCTGGGCCCCCCGCTCGAATTCCCCGGTCCGATCCTCGCCCCTGTCATCTCGCACCCGGCCATCCGCCTGCCGCTCCGCGGGCGGCCGGGGCACGGGCAGGCCGCCCGCCACCTCGGGGCACAGGGGCACCAGGCGTCCCTCCGCCGCCCACCGATCCCAGCGGGGATCACGGATCGTTTTGGCCTGGCCATCAAAGCGGACAGGATCCCCCAACAGGCAGGCGCTCACAAGAATGCGGATCATCCCTTCACCGCCTTGGCCTTCTTGGGCTTCTTGGCCCGGGCCGCCACGCCCAGGGCCCGCTCCATCCACACGGAAAGCACGAAGTCGTCCTCCAGCACCTCGCCTGGCACCTCGTAGTAACCCTCCATGGTGCGACCGTCCTTGAAGGGGTCGAAGGCACCCATGCCGGCGTCCACGAAGGCGGGCCGGGTGGCGTCGTCCACCTTGAAATAGAGGCGGTCGTCGTCGGCGAGGGCGAAGAAGAGGGCGTCGGCATAGATGCCCAGGCCCCCGAACATGGGTTTCCCCTGAACCGGCTGGATCTGGCCCAGCTGCTCGAGCACCCACGTGCGGTAGCTGGCGGAAATGGCCATGAATGCTCCTTGAACTGTGACGACCGTCGTCACGGGGCCCGATCCCTTCGATTGACTTCCGGGGGGCCCTTCCTATGATCCGTCCGTTCGATGATCTTTGGTTCCCTCAAAAAGTCGCTCCCACGTGAATCCCAGCCCACTTGGCGGAGCCTCTCCGAGGAACCCGATCCCCCGGGCGGCACCTGCGGCCTCGCCTCCCGAGGCCCGCCGCCCTGCGGGCGCCCCTGGTACCGTCATCCTTTCCCATCCCCCCTTCTGGAGACTTCATGTCCCTTCTCGATTGGGCCGCCGCGCATCCGATGCTCATCCTCCTCGGCGCCCTTGTTCTGTTCACCCTCGCCAAGACCCTCCGCTACATCCCCAACAACCGGGTCGGCATCCTGGAAAAGCTCTGGAGCGGCGCCGGTTCCGTGAAGAGCGGCCTCATCGCCCTCAACGGCGAGGCCGGCTTCCAGCCCCACGTCCTCCGCGGCGGCTGGCACGTGCTGATGCCCTTCATCTACCGCATCCACAAGGCCCCCCTCGTCACCATCCCCCAGGGCAAGATCGGCTACGTCTTCGCCCGCGATGGCCGGGATCTCCCCGCCACCCAGGCCCTGGCTTCCAACGAGAAGGCCCGGGACTTCCAGGACGCGGTGGGCTTCATCCAGTCCGGCGGCCAGAAGGGTCCCCAGCGGCAGATCCTCCGCGAAGGCACGTACGCCATCAACCTCGCCCAGTTCGTGGTGCTCACGGAGGACCAGCTCTACTACCTGCCCCTCGACCGCAGCGAGCTGGAGACCTTCGCCAAGATGAGCGCCATCATCGCCGAGCGCGGGGGCTACCGGCCCGTGATCATCAAGGGCACGGACGACGTCATCGGCATCATCACCGTGCATGATGGCCCCAGCCTGCAGGCCGGCGAGATCATCGCCCCCGCCGTGGGCAACGACCCCGCGGACGCGGCCACCTACCACAACAACTTCCAGGACGCCGACAAGTTCCTCCGCGCCAACGGCCGCCGCGGCCGCCAGCTGCAGGTGCTGGTGGAAGGCACCTACTACATCAACCGCCTCTTCGCCACGGCGGAAGCCGTCCCCAAGACCATCGTGGAGGTGGGCACCGTGGGCGTGGTCGTCAGCTACACCGGCGAGACGGGCACGGACATCAGCGGCAGCGATTACCGCCATGGCGAGCTCGTGGCCACGGGTCAGCGCGGTGTCTGGGCCGAGCCCATGCTCCCCGGCAAGTATGCCTTCAACACCTACGCCGGGAAGATGGTGATGGTGCCCACCACCAACTTCATCCTGAAGTGGAGCAAGGCCGAGGTGGGCAGCCACAAGCTGGACGAGAACCTCAGCGAGGTGAGCCTCATCACGAAGGACGCCTTTGAGCCCAGCTTGCCCCTGAGCGTCGTCGTCCACATCGACTACCGCAAGGCGCCCCTGGTGATTCAGCGCTTCGGCGACATCAAGCGGCTCGTGGAGCAGACCCTCGATCCCATGGTCAGCGCCTACTTCAAGAACATTGGCCAGACTCGCACCCTCATCCAGCTCATCCAGGACCGCTCCGCCATCCAGGACCAGTCCAGCGGCCAGATGAAGGAGAAGTTCGCGGGCTACAACCTGGACCTGCAGGAGGTGCTCATCGGCACGCCCACCAGCGGCGTGGCCGGCGGCCAGATCGAGCAGATCCTCACCCAGCTCCGCAGCCGGCAGATCGCCGAGGAGCAGGTGGAAACCTACACCCGCCAGGAAAAGGCCGCCGTGCAGGAGCGGGAGCTGCGCGAGGCCGAGGCCAAGGCCAAGCAGCAGACCATGCTGACCGAGAGCGACATCGCCATCACCGTGCAGGCCAACCAGGGCAAGGCCGACTTCGCCCGCGCCCAGCAGGAGGCCAACCGTATCCAGACCCTGGCCCAGGCCGAGGGTGAACGCCTGCGCATCACCGCCGAGGGCGAGGCCAAGAAGATCAAGGCCCTGGCCGAAGCCGAAGCCGAGCGTGCCGCCCGCGTGGGCGTCGCCCAGGCCCTCGCCATCGAGGAGCAGGTCCGCGCCTACGGCGGTCCCCAGTTCCAGCTGGTCCAGCAGGTCATGAACCGCTTCGCCGAAGCCGTGGAGACCTCCAAGGTGGACCTGGTGCCCAAGATCCAGATGGGCCAGCAGCAGGGCCAGGGCAACTTCGTGGAGAGCCTGCTGGCGCTCATGCTGAGCGAGAAGGTGGGTAGCCTCGCGGGCGTGGCCTCCGTGACGCCCCGGGATCCCGAGGCCGAGCGCATCCGCCAGGAGATGATGAAGGGCATGAACAAGCCCTGATCGATTCCTTAGTCCAGGAAAGGGCGACCTCCGGGTCGCCCTTTTTGCTTGGACGGCTCCGCTTGGGGAAAGGGCCAGCGCCACGAGGCCACGGCGGTACGGTTTGCGATTGGATCAGCTAGACACGGAGGTCGCGGAGAACCGCGGAGGACGCGGAGAAAGCAGGACCCATCGGTGAGACCTCCGGGCGCTGCGCGCCAAGGGCCGCCATGGGCCCCGCCCAGGATCCGGAGGTCCGAGGCCGGGAGGGGTCGCTCTCCCTCCGTGTCCTCGGGTTCCCTGCGTGTCCTCCGTGTCTAGCTTTTCGGGAATGCCGTACCACCGTGGCGTCCTGGCGCTCAAACGGGCCTCCGCCCCCGCGGAGGTTGTATCACCCATCATCGAGTCCCCGCCCCCTCCTGCCGACACTGGGGTTAGCCTCGAGGCCCCATGGATCTGTCCACGCTCCCCATCCCCGACGGCATGGTGATCGCCTCGATCTACCTGCTGCCGGACTGCAACATGAGCTGCCGCTTCTGCGGGAGCGAGGTGGACTTCTCCGTGATCTCCCCGGCCCGCGCCGTGCAGTTGCTGGGGTACCTCCGGACCCGCGGCTTCACCCAGGTGGTGCTGGGCGGCGGCGAGCCCTTCCTGTGGCCCCACGACCTCGTGGAACTCGCCCGCCAGGCCCAGGCCATGGGCTTCCTCGTGCAGGTCTGCACCAACGGCACCCTCCTGCCCGAGGGCATCGAACACGAGCCCGCCATCGACCGGTTCATCCTCCCCCTGGAAGCCCACACGCCCGCCCTCCACGACCACCTGCGCCGCCACCCCAAGGGCCACCACGCCCAGGTGCTGACCCAGCTGGACCGACTCGCCGCGGCGGGCCGGTCCCTCACCCTCTCCACCGTGGTCACCCGGGAGAACCTCGCGGAGCTGCCCATCCTGGCCGACCAGCTGGAGTCCCTGAAGGCCGGCGGCGCGAACCTCCACGCCTGGCACCTCTACCGCTTCCTGCCCACGGGCCGCCAGGGGCGCGACCACGGCGCCGAGCTGCTCACCTCCACCCAGGCCTACCGCGACGCCGTGGAAGGCGTGCGGTCCAGGGATCGGGGCTTCACCATCTACCGCCGCAGCGACATGCTCCGCTCCAGCACCGTGGCCTACTTCTGGGCGGACAACGGCGTGCTCAGGACGGCCTGAAGAGCAGCACTGCCCGATGGGACAGCTCCGCCCGGGGCGCCTTCGCCAGGGTTTCCCGCACCGCCTCCCCGCAGAGGGCGCCGAGGATCCGTTCCGCCTCCGCCGCCGAGTGGAAGGCCAGGCGGATCGGGACTTCCTCCACCGGGCGGAACCCGAAGTTCTCCACCAGCCGCCGGGCCCCGGGTTCCAGGCCATGACATCCGCGCAGGGCCTGGAAGTCCCCACCGCCGCCGTTCTCGATGGCCCAGACGCCGCTGCCCGGGCCCGGGGCCAGCACGCGGTCGACCTCCGCCACGAGGGCCTCCACCGTGCGCCGCCCCAGGTAGCCCAGAACCCAGGCCGCCACCACGCGATCCACGGAGGTGTCCTTCAGGGGCAGGGCCTCGCCGAGCCCGCGCACCCGCAGGGGTCCCGGGCCCATGCGGGCCAGCAGCCGCCCCTCGGGCTCCAGCGCGATGAGGGTCGGCACACCGGTCATCCGGTGGGCCAGCTTCCCCGTACCCGCTCCGATCTCCAGCACCCGCCGCCCTTCCAGCGCCCCGTGCCGGGCCAGGGCCTCGGCCACGCGCCCTTCGGGATCCTCGGCCCGGGCGAAGGCCTCGAAGACCTCCGGGGCCTCCGCATAGACGCGCCGCCACTGCTCCGCCATGCCCCCATCTTCCCCGAAGCGGCTACCCTGCTGCCATGACTTTGGCCCGCTCCGTCACTGCCCTCCGCAAGGCCGCCCTGGCCTACCCCGAGACGCGCGAAGACCATCCCTGGGGCGAGTGCGCCTTCAAAGTGAAGGAGAAGGTCTTTCTCTTCCTCGGAAAGGATGAGGAGGAGCTCCGCATCACCTTCAAGCTCCCCGCCTCCCGGGACTTCGCCCTGTTATTGCCCTTCGCGAAGCCCACCGCCTATGGCCTCGGCAAGAGCGGCTGGATCACGTGCACCTTCAAGCCCAAGGAGCCCGTGCCCCTGCCCATGATGCTGGACTGGCTGGATGAGAGCTTCCACGCCGTGGCCCCCAAGAAGCTGGCGGCCACCGTGCCGTCGCGCCGGGGATAATCACCCCATGGACACGACGGCCACCCTCCAGGCGATCCTCCTCGGCTGCCGCCGCCTGCACGCCCAGGGCCTGCTCGCCGCGGCGGACGGCAACGTCTCCGCGCGCCTGCCCGACGGGCGAATCGCCATCACGCCCCGGGGCGTGCCCAAGGCGGAGCTGGGCCTCCAGGACTTCGCCTTCCTGGAGCTGGATGGCCGCATCCTGCGCGGGGATCCCAGCAGCGAGCGGGCCATGCACCTGGAGATCTACCGCCGCGTGCCCGAAGCGAAGGCCGTGGTTCATGCCCACCCCGTCACCGCCATCGCCTGGAGCCTGGCCCGACCGGAGCTGAGGGAACTCCCCGGGGACGCCCTGCCCGAGGTGATCCTCGCCACCGGGCGCATCCCCATCGTGCCCATGGCCATCCCGGGCACGGAGGCCATGGGCACGAACTTGCATCCCTTCCTCCCCGTGCATCGCGCGATGATCCTCGCCCGTCACGGGGGCCTCTGCTGGGGCGAGAGCCTGCGGGAGGCCCTGGGGGGCTTGGAGCGACTGGAGCAGGTGGCGAAGATCCTCCTCGCGGCCGAGCAGCTGGGCGGCGCCCAGCCCCTGGAGGCCTCGGACCTGGCCCAGATCCGCACCCTGCGTGAACAGCTCGGTCCCCGCATCATCTGAGGGCGATCAGCCCTTCCAGCGGGCCTGGAAGCGATGCATCCAGGCGGGCTCTCCGGGCCGGGGCGGCTCATAGGTGACGGTGGCGTCCGTGGCCCCGAGGCGGCGCAGGATCTCCCCCACGTAGGCCGGGGCAACCCGGGCCACGAAGATCGGAGTCGGATAGTCCGCCCACAGGGTCATCGTGGCATCCGCCTCCCCCAGGTGATCCAGTTGCAGGACACCTCCCTTGTTGAACTTGCCCCACACCAGCGGGAGGATCCGCAGGAAGGCCCTCGGGCCCATCCATCCCAGCAGCAGACCCTCCAGCCGACCCTCGAGCATGCGCTGGGCCATGAGCACCCCGTGGGAGGGGAAGGGATCCACCGCGCTCAGGGCCAGAAAGGCCGATTCGATCTCCAGCACCACCGCCATGGGCACCCAGGTGGATTCCGCCATGGGCACCGCCATGAAGTCCCGGGCCTCTGGCGAGAGGTGGGCGCGCAGCTCGGCCTGGCGAGCCTCCGAGAGGGTCGCGAGCATGGTGGCCCGCAGCAGGGACATCCCGGGACCCCGGACGTGGGTCACCTGCGCCTGCTCCCGGGTCACGGCCTGCATGCCCCCACCATAGCGGTGGCGGTAGCCTGGAGCCATGCGGATTTCCGATTCCCTCGCCCTTCGCTACGACGGCCGGCGCCTCCTCGTGCTGGATCAGACCGCCCTGCCCCACCGGGAAGACTGGCTGGACGGCAGCGATCCCGCCGCCATGGTGGGCCACATCCGCCGGCTCTCCGTACGCGGGGCCCCGCTCATCGGCGTGGCCGCCGCCGGCAGCCTCGCCTGCCTGGCCATGACCGGGGCGCCCCGGCCGGAGCTGCAGGCCGCCTGGACCGCCCTGCGCGGGGCGCGGCCCACGGCCGTGAACCTCATGTGGGCCATGGATCGCCTGTTCCCGCTGCTGGATACCCCCGAGGCGCTCATCGCCGAGGCCCAGGCCATCTTCGACGAGGACGTGCGCCTCTGCGAGGGCATGGCCGACCATGGCGCCGCGCTCATCCATGACGGCGAGGGGCTGATCACCCACTGCAACACAGGCGGCTTGGCCACCGTGGGCATCGGTACCGCCCTGGGGGTGATCCGCCGGGCCCACGAGCAGGGTAAGCGCCTCCACGTCTTCGTGGATGAGACACGCCCCCTCCTGCAGGGCGGGCGGCTCACCGCCTGGGAGCTGAAGCGCCTGGGAATCCCCTGCACCCTCATCACCGACAGCATGGCGGCCCTCGTGCTGCGGGACGGCCGCGCCCAGCGGGCCCTGGTGGGCGCCGACCGCGTGGCCGCCAACGGCGACTTCGCCAACAAGGTGGGCACCTACGGGCTGGCGGTCCTGGCCCGCCACCATGGGGCCGCCTTCCACCCCGTGGCCCCCTTCAGCACCGTGGACCTGGCCTGCCCCCACGGCGCCGCCATCCCCATCGAGGAACGCGCAGCGGAGGAGGTGCGGGGCGCCCTGGGCCAGATCTGGGCCCCGGAGGTGCCCACCTGGAACCCCTCCTTCGATGTGACGCCGGCCCCCTATGTCACGAGCCTCGTCTTGGACCGGGCGGTCCTAACCTGTCAGGACCTCCAGGCCGGAAACTTGGCTACGCTGCTCGGGTGACCGATGGGCCGGGCATCGGAATCCTCCGAGGCGCGACTGGCCCTCTCGATATGATGGCTCCATGGATCGGTTGAAGTCCCAACAGGTGGCGGATGAACTGGTTGCCAAGGGGCAGCTGCAGGCGGCGTTGGTGGAGTACCAGAAGCTGCGCCGGGCCTTCCCCGAGGACCAAGGGATCATGAACCGCCTGGGCGACCTGCTGGTGCAGGCGGGCGCCCACCGGGAGGCCCTGGCCATCTTCAAGGTGCTGGCCCTGAACCTCCAGCGGGATGGCTACGACAAGAAGGCCATCGCCCTCCTCCGCAAGGCCCTGCGCCTCGCCCCCGACGATCCCGAGGCCGTGGGCCAGCTCAGCGAGCTCCTGATGGCGTCAGGGCTCAACAAGGAGGCCGCCAAACTCCAGATCGACCTCGCCCACACCTTCGAGAAGCAGGGCCGCGCCCAGGAGGCCCTGGGTGCCCTCGTACGCGCCAGCAGCGCCGACCCCTTCGACGCCAACCTGCGGTTCCGCCTCGCCCAGGCCTACGTGGGCGCGGGCCAGAAGGAGCGGGCGGCGGGACTCTACGCCGAAGCCGCCGAGGAGCTCATGACCGCGGGCCGGCAGGCGGAAGCCCAGGAGGCCCTGCAGATCGCCATGGACCTGGTGAAGAGCGCCAAGCTCTTCCTGCTCCAAGCCCGGCTCCACCACCACACGGGCCAGCAGCCCAAGGCCGTGCACACCCTCAAGGACGCCCTCAAGGCCTTCCCGGGCAACCCCATCCTCCAGGAGGCCCTGGCCTCAGCGCAGCTGGAAGCCGGCCACGCCCGCCAGTGCCTGGAAGCCCTCGCCCAGCTCCGCCAGATCACGCCGCGCGTGCTGCCCCTCTGCGAGCGGGCCCTGCAGCCCCTCATCCGGGAACGGCACCTGCCCACCGCCCTGAACCTCTACCGCCCCATCGCCGAAGCGCTGGCCGCCAAGGGCGGCGCCACGGAGGTCTGCCAGACCCTGCTCCGGGCCGCCGAAGGGTTCGAGCATCCCACCCTGCTGATCTTCATCGGGGAGATCCAGAGCCTCGGCGAACGCAAGGACGCCGCCATCGACGCCCTGAACCACGCCCTGGAGCTGGCCGCGCATCAGAAGACGAGCACGCTCCGGAACAAGATCCGACACCTCATCGACGCCCTGGTGCAGGCGGGCTAGGCCCTACTTCGCCCAGGCCTGCAGCGCCACGCCGCACACGATGATGGCGAGGGCCAGCCACCGCAGGGGCGGGATGGCCTCGCCCAGGATCCCCTTCGCGAGCAGGGCGTTCACAAGGAAGCCCAGGGCCAGGAAGGGGTAGGCGTAGCTGGCGTCCACCAGCGACAGCGCCTTCATCCACACGAGCACGCTCACGGCGTAGCAGCCGAGGCCCGCGAGGATCCAAGGCGTGAACAGGAGGCGGATTACCGCGCCCAGCTCCAGGCTCATGCCGTGCACGAGGCCCTTCTTCAGGCAGATCTGGGCGAAGGCGTTGAGCAGCACGCCCACGACGATGAGGGGGATGGCCTTGATCTGGGGGGTCATGGTTTGTTGTGGCTCAGCAGGTACCGGGCCCAGGCGCGGGTGGCCCGGGTCAGGTGGGTCATGGACTGGGTGGTGGCGGGGTCCGAGGCGGAGAGGTCCCGGCCCGAGGGGTCCTTCAGATCGTAGAGCGCCGGACGGTCACCGGGGCCGATGATCAGGTAGTGATCCCCCTGGAGGAGGCCCACCACCGGCGGCGTGGTGAAGGGGCTGAAGGTGAAGGCGGCGCCCCGGCCCGCAAAGGCGGGGTCCAGCATGTCCCGGCCCAGGGTGCGGTTGTCCACCTTCCGGCCCAGGAGGCCCATCACCGTGGGCATCACGTCCACCTGGGACACGGTTTCCGAGACCACCCGGGGCGGAATCGTCCCGGGGGCGAGGATGAGCAGGGGCACGTGGTGGCTGGCCATGGGCACTTCCCCGAAGCGGGCATCGTGAGGGCCCCGCGGCACGCCGTGGTCGCCGTAGATCACCCACAGGGTGCGAGCAAACCAGGGCTGCTGCCGCGCGGCCTCGAAGAAGCGACCCAGGCTCCAGTCCATGAGGCCCAGGGAGTGGAACTCCTCGGCGTTGCCGAAGCCGCCCTTGGCCAGGTCCTCCTTCGAAGGCGTGGGCCGCGGGTAGCCCATCCCCGCGGGCACCGTGAAGGGCGGGTGGTTGCCCGCGGTCTGCACCAGGGCAAAGAAGGGCTCCGGCAGGGTGCCCAGGTGGGCCTTCGTCTTCTGCAGCATTACATCGTCGGGCACGCCCCACACGTCCACGGCCTGGGCGCCAAAGAAGTCGCCCTCGTGGGCCTCCAGCCCGTGGATGTTGTTCTTGAGCGTGGCCCGGATCTGGGCCCAGTCGCCGTTGCCGCCCAGGTAGTAGTGCTTGGCATAACCATCCAGGGCGTTCACCAGCGTGTACTGGTCCACCAGCAGCGGATTGCGGGTGGCGGTGTTGCGGCTGCCGGGGCTGAGGTCCAGCTGACCGAAGAGCACCGAGTACATGGCCCGGGCCGTGTTCTCCGCCGGGGCGTAGAAACGGTCGAAGAGGAGGCCCTCGGCGCAGAGGCGATCGAAGGCGGGGGTGGGATCCAGCGGGTTGCCGAAGCGCCCCGTCTTATGCGCCGCGAAGCTCTCCAGGTGGAGGATCACCACGTTGGGCCGTACGCCCGCGGGCCAGGCGCCGTGGGCCTCGCGGACCCGGGAGAGGCCGTGGGAATCCAGCACCGCCGTGGGCTCCGCGCCGAGGTGCGCATCCATGAGCGGGCGGGTGGCCTGTACCTCGGCCACGTCCACCCGGTCGCTGGGGTCCTTCACCGTCTCCAGGAAGAAGAGCACGGGGTTCAGGGCCGCGTGAGCCGCGAAGGTGTTGCCCAGCGAGTAGGCATCGCCCCAGCGCAGGGGATAGCCGCCCGTGCGGCCCCAGATGAGGAAGAGCGTCACGAAGGTCACGACCGTGCCCTGCACCACGCGCACCCAGCGCCGAACGGGACCGGCCTCCAGCGTGGCCCGGCCCGCCCACCGGAAGACCGGGACCGAGGCCGCGATCAGCAGCCCCAGTCCCAGGAAGCTCCGCACCACGGGATAGGACTCCCACACCATCCGCAGGCCCATGGCCGTGTTCGAGAGCAGGCCCAGCAGCCCGCCACTGAGGCGGGCGTGCACGTAGGAATAGGCGGCGATGTCCACGCCGTAGCTGAGGCCCACGGCACCCAACCCGAGCAGCGCGTAGGCGAACCACACGCGGCGCGGCCCCACGGCGCCGAGCCCCCAGGCGCCGAAGAGCCGCCAGTCGGCGACGGCGCCCACGAGGAAGGCGATGGCCCAGGGCTTCGCGGCCTGGTCGTCGATGTTGGCGACGACGATGAGCGCGGAGACGAGGAAGAGGTTGAGGGCCAGCGACAGCGGCGCCGCCCAGGCCTTCCAGGGGCGGCCATCTCCGCCGCCGGGGCGCAGCAACACCAGGGCCGGGAAGAGCAGCAGGGCCACGAGTCGGGCGTCCATGCGCAGGCCCAGCCAGAGGGTGCGGCCCAGGAAGCCCGAGCCGGCGAAGCCCGCGGGGGCGAAGATCAGCATGAAGGTGACCCGGCCCGCGAAGAGAAGGAGGAGCAGGGCCGGGAAAAGGCGGAGAAGGGGGCGGAGGCGGGGCGCGATCACTTGGGCTTCCGGGCCATCACGAGCCAGCGGTCCTCGCCCTGGAGCTGCACGAGCACGGGCTCGAACTCGGCCATGGCCGCCTTGTCCAGGCCCTGGTAGCCGGGCCGCCAGCGGCTGGCGATGACCACGAGGCGGTCCTCCGCGCCCACCTGGGCGAGCCCGGCGCTGGCGCGCAGCTCGGGCATGAGGGTGTCGAGGTAGATCATCCCCCCGCTGCGGATCTCGCCCCAAAACCAGACCTTCCGCCCCTCGAGCACGGGCTTCGCCGCGGCGGTCCAGCCCTGGTAGCCCTTGCGGGCGTCCAGCACCCGGAAGCCCCAGGTGCCGCCCACGAGGTAGAAGAGGCCGAGGGTGAGGGCCGTCTCGGGCACCAGGTGGCGTCCCTGCCCCGAAAGGCTGCGGCCCACGAGCGACAGGCCGCCCAGGGTGCCGATGCCGCCCAGCACCCAGGCCATGGGCCGCAGGGCGCCCAGATCCGCCTGCACCTTGGCGCCGCCGGCGCCTCCGGCCACGGCCAGCAGGGCCACGCCCACCAAGCCCAGGGCCGCAGCGAGGCCCAGACCGATGCGGCGGATGCGTTCGGCGCTCACGCCCTCCACGGCCAGGGGCTGCAGCATGCCCGCCAGCAGGAGCGCGAGGAACGGAAAGCTCGGTAGCAGGTACTTGCCCTGCTTGCTCTGGGCCCAGGAGAGGAACAGGAAGGGCACCACGAAGGCCACGGTGAGGAAGCGGGCGCTGGCGCTGCGCAGGGCCCCGCTGCCCTTCAGGAAGAAGCCCAGGGCCGGCAGGAGGAACACCCAGGGGAAGAAGTCGCCGAGGATGTATTCGAAGTAGCGCCACCAGGGCTGGATGTGGTCCCAGGCCTTGGTGGCCCGCTCGAAGTTCTGGTGGATGATCAGCGCGTAGGCGTACTCCTTGCCGCCGACGAGGGAGGCCACCACGTACCAGGGCGCCACCACCAGCAGGAAGAGCCCGAGCCCGGTGCCCAGCCGCATCTCCTTAAGGATGCCGCCGTCCCGCTGCCAGGCCAGGAAGGCCACCAGCACCAGCAGGCTCAGCACCGCCGCCAGGGGGCCCTTGGCCAGGAAGGCGAGGCCCAGGAAGAGGTAGCCCTTCAGGAACCAGCGGCCGGCTTCGCCGGGGACGAGCTCCGGCTTGATGCCCCGCTGCAGCAGGTAGCCACCCAGCCAGCAGAGCCAAGCCCAGGCCAGCAGCACGGAAAAGAAGAGGTCGATCTGGATGAACTGGCTCTGCCAGAACCAGAGCGGGGACACCGCGAGGATCATCACCGCGAGGCGGGCCACGCCCACCTGCAGGAAGCGGGCGCCCCAGCGCTGGAAGGCCAGCAGGAAGGCCACGCTGCCCACGGCCGAGGGCAGGCGCAGGGCCCACGCGGCCACGCCGTGGCTGAAGCCCAGGCCCCCCGTGAGCCAGGCGAAGCCCTGGTTGGCGGCCTTCATGGCCCAGTAGTAGAGGATGGGCTTCTCCGTGTAGACCTGCCCGTTGAGCCAGGGCAGGAGCCAGGTGCCCCGCTGGTGCATCTCCTTCACGCACTGGGCGAAGTCGGGCTCGTCCGGGGACCAGAGGTCCCGCATCGGGACGACGCAGAGCATGAGGAAGGCGAAGAGCAGCACCGGCAGGTACTCGCGGGCCCAGCGGCCCGCCCGTTCCCCGGGCAGGGCTTCGGCGGTGGGGAGATCCTGGAAATCCTCGTTCGGCATGCCTCCACTATCGCATCCCCGAGGGGTCGAAGGCCCTGTTCCCAGGGCTCCGATGGCCTAATATGGGCCTTGGAGTCCCCCCCATGCGCCCCCTCCTGCCCATCCTCCTCGCCACCCTGAGCCTCGCCGCCCAGGGCGGGGTGAAGCAGGACCTCAAGGACGCCGGCAAGCAGATCGGCCAGGGATTCAAGAAGGGTGGCCAGGCCATCGGGAAGACCGCCAAGGAGGGCGGGAAGGCCGTGGGCCACGGGGCCAAGGAAGGCGGCAAAGCCGTGGGCAAGGGCGCGAAGACCGCCGGCAAGGGCATCGCCGAGGGCGCCAAGGACGCGGGCAAGGGCATCAAGAAGGCCTTCAAGGGCTGAGACCCCGACCGGAGTAGACTGCGGGGATTCCCAGCCCGGAGCCCCCATGCGCGCCCTGCCCTGCCTGCTGCTGCCCTGCCTCCTGTCGGGACCCCTTCCGGCGCAGGCGCCTTCGGGGACCTATGGGCAGACCCCCGACAAGGCCCTGGCCCACGCCCAGGCCCTCCTGGCCAGGGTGCCCCTGGTGGACGGCCACAACGACCTGCCCTGGGAGATCCGCGAGTCGAAGACGGCCCCCATGGACGTGGACGCCTACGACCTGCGGAAGCGCACCCCCGATGAGACGGACCTCGCCCGGCTCAGGGTCGGCCAGGTCAGCGCCCAGTTCTGGAGCGTGTACGTGCCCGGCGAGCTGGGCTCGGGCTTCGCCAAGGTGCAGCTGGAGCAGCTGGACATCGCCCGGCGCATGATCGCGAAGTACCCCGAGGCCCTGATGTTCGCCACCCGCAGTTCGGACATCGCCCAGGCCCGCAAGGCGCACAAGGTGGCCAGCTTCATCGGCATGGAGGGCGGCCATGCGATCGAAAACTCCCTGGGCGCCCTGCGCATGTACTACGACCTGGGCGCCCGCTACATGACCCTCACCCACAACGTCACCCTGGACTGGGCGGACGCCGCCCTGGGCGAGCGCAAGCACGGCGGCCTCACGCCCTTCGGCAGGGAGGTGGTCCGCGAGATGAACCGCCTCGGCATGATGGTGGACATCAGCCACGTGAGCCCCGACGTCATGCGCGACGTGCTCGACACCAGCGAAGCCCCCGTGATCTTCAGCCACAGCAGCGCCCGCGCCCTCGTGGACCACCCCCGCAACGTCCCCGACGCCATCCTCGCCCGCATGCCGAAGAACGGTGGCGTCGTCATGGTCACCTTCGTGCCCCTTTTCGTGAACGCCACCGTGAAGGCCTGGTACGACGGCCTCGACGCCGCCACGAAAGGGCTGAAGGGGACTGAAGCCAAGGACGCCGAAGCCGCCTACCGCAAGGCCCACGCCCCCGAACCCAAGGCCACGCTCAAGGATGTGGCCGACCACATCGACCACATCGCCAAGGTGGCCGGCCACGACCACGTGGGCCTCGCCGCCGACTACGCGGGCGGGCCCAATCCCGAGGGGCTGGAGGATGTGTCCAAGTACCCCCAGCTCTTCGCGGAGCTCATCCGGCGGGGATGGAGCGATGCGGATCTGGCGAAGCTCGCGGGAGGAAATTTGATCCGGACCTTTGCGGTCGTGGAGAAGGTGTCAGGGCGGCTGCGGAAGGAGAGGGCGGCGGGATTGGCGAAAATTCCTGAGCGCCATTAATCCATTGTCTCGCCTCATCGGAATTGTCACTTCACCGAATGGGAAAACACATGAGCGACGGGCTTGAACAAAAGTCTTCACCAACCAAAGGCTTCGTCGCATTGATAGACGTTCTTGGCTTCACAAACTTAGTAAACAGAGATTCAGGCGGAGAACGGATCGAGAGGTACCTCTCGTGCCTTGAACAGGCCACGAAAAATTGCAATGTGGACTCGGTGGTGTTCTCGGACAGCATCATTTTGTCCGTAGGGGGGAGTGGGCCAGAGCCTCTTTCAAGACTTGTGCGAGCCTGTTCTCATCTCATGTGGGATCTGCTAATTGAGGGGATCCCACTAAAGGGTGCAATCGCCGCTGGGTCATTCATTCGCCGCGAAAGCAGTGGGTCAGTGTTCATCGCAGGGAAAGCGATCATCGAGGCGTACCACTACGAACAGATTCAGAACTGGATTGGGATAGTGCTTGCCCCCTCGGTAATTGAGCAAGTTCCCGAGATTAAGAGCCTCTGCTCAATGCGAGATTTACCGAACGATTTTTCAAAGTTGGGAGAATTCTTTGCTGAATCAGAATGGAGTGCTCGAGTTCAGAGATTTCAAACGATTCCATTTAAAGAGGAGTCATCTGATCTTTCGGCAAGTTACGATGGATTGGCAGTTATTCCCATCGGGCGATATGGAAATTTCGGAGAAATTGCCAATGCAATTCAAAGAGCAATTGAACGACTGGAATGGTTAAGGATGATCGCTCCATCACCAGCGGCTCAAAGAAAATACGATAAGCCGATCGCATTATTAAACGGATTGACATACTACTGGCTCCGAGTAGCTCGATGGGCTCAAGAGATCAAAGATTGATGCGTTTATAGTTCAATCCGATCTTCAACAACTAGCCGAGCATTGGATCCGTTTTCCTTAAGTTGCAAATTGTCTACTTCGTCCGATCCAACAAAATCGTCGGAATCCCCATCAGCAGCTTCTTGGTGGCGGCGTCCCCCTCCACGGAACCAAGCGCCGCCATGGCGCGATCCGAGGCCCCCTGGGCGAGATCCCGGGTTTCCTGCAGGGCCTGATGCCGGTCGATGAGGCCGCGCAGGGCCTTCTCCTCGTCTTCGGGGATGGGCACTTCCTCGCCGCGATCCCAGATGCGGCGGATGAGGGGCTGCACTTCGTCGTGGGCCTTCTCCAGGAGGGTGAGCATGGGCAGGGTGAGCTTGCCTTCCCGGAGGTCGCTGAAGGCGGGCTTGCCCAGCTGTTCGCTGGTGGCGGTGTAGTCCAGCAGGTCGTCCACCAGCTGGAAGGCGCGGCCGATCTCCAGGCCGTAGGCTCGCAGGGCCGCGCAGTCTTCAGGACTGCGCCCCGTGAGTACGGCGCCCGTCTCGGTGCAGCCGCCGAAGAGCAGGGCCGTCTTGCGCTCCTGGATGTCGAAGTAGTCCTTGCGGCTCGTGTCCATCTTGAAGAGCACGTCGTTCTGGATGAGCTCCCCTTCGGTCATACGGCGGGTCACCTCGGCGAGGATCTCCATCATCCGCCAGCTGCGGCCCTGGATGGCTTCGTCCATGGCCACGAGGTAGAGCAGGTCACCGAAGAGCACCGTGAGGGTGTTGCCCCAGAGCCGGTTGAGGGTGGGCTTGCCGCGGCGCAGCTGGGCGTGGTCGATGACGTCGTCATGCACCAGCGTGGCGGTATGGATCAGCTCGAACACGGCACCGAAGCGCACGTCCTCCTTGCCCTTGTGCCCCGCGAACTTGGCGGCCAGCAGGACCAGGGCGGGCCGCAGCCGCTTGCCCTGGCCGCCCCGCACGTGGGCCGCCAGCTTCTCCACCACGGGCACTTCCGAGCGGAGGATGCGCTGCAGCTCCTCCTCCACATCCGAGAGCTTGCCCTGGATGGGGAGGAAGTAGCGCAGCAGGTCGAGACGGCTCATGGGGTCCTTCTAAAGAACACGCAGAGGTGAGCAGAGCAAAGGGGAGGTGAGCAGAGGAAAATCCAGAGAGGTCTTTTCTCTGCTCACCTCTGCCCCTCTGCTCACCTCTGCGTGTTCGGTTCTCATTCAGCCTCGATAGTTCGTGAACTGGAGATCGATCGCGAGCTTCTCCTGCTCCTTCTTGAAGACCGCCATGGCCTCCTGCAGGTCGTCCTTGCTCTTGCCGGTGATGCGGAGCTGGTCGCCCTGGATGGCGCCCTGCACCTTGAGCTTCGCGTTCTTGATGGAAGCGATGAGGGACTTGGCCTTGTCGCCGGGGATCCCCTGGTTGATCTTCACTTCCTGGCGGGCGCTGCCCTTGGAGCCGGCCTCGATCTTGCCGAACTCCATGGCGAGGATGCTCACGCCCCGCTTGTGCAGCTTGCTCTGGAGCACGTCGATGACGGCCTTGAGCTTGATCTCGTCGTCGCTGGTGAGGATGAGGGCCGAGGCCTCCTTGATCTCGATCTTGGAGATGGAGCCCTTGAAGTCGTAGCGCTGCCCGATTTCCTTCATGGCCTGGTCCACCGCATTGCGGACCTCGGCCATGTCGACCTTGGACACCACGTCAAAGCTGTATTCGCTGGCCATGAGCTTGCCTCCAACCTGTCTAATGTACCGTGGATCGGCCTGGGACGCGGGTCTTGTGGACAAGTTGGGCGAAATGGAGGCCCCGGTGGCCGCAGAGTTATGCCATGCCCGGGCTGTTGAGCCGAAGGAGGGCCCACGGCAGGGGCTCCTTGGCGTTCCAGCGTTCCCGGGTGAGAGCGAAGCACCCTGGAGTGGCTTAGGAGGCCCCTATTGAATCTTCTTCATCGTTTTCATCTTTGCCAAAGCATTTAGCAAAGATGAAAACGATGAAGAAGAAAAGACGAAGAAGCCAAAAGGTATTCTTCGCGTCTGGGCCGCTCGCTCAGGGTGGGGGTGAGGCCCGGTTCCTGACCTCCGGAGGCCTTTTTTGAAGCGCTAATCGCCGCCCTTGCCCGAGCCCAGGCCCCGGAAGAAGGCCACGGTGGAGAGGCGGATCCCGACGATGAGCACGGCCTCGTCCCGGCCCGTGCGGCCCTTGGAGACGTAACCCTCGGTGTAGAAGTCGCCGCTGGCCCCCTCGCTGCCGAACTGGGTGAGCACCACCCGGCCCCGGATGAAGAGGCGGTCCTTGGCGAGGAAGAGGGGATCCCGCACGTAGGCCACCTCGGCGAAGGAGCCGCGCAGGGCGCCCACCTCCTGGCGCACGGTGGCGCCCGCCCGCCAGCGGCTCTTGAAGGAGTCCTGATCCTGGGTGGAGCCGTCAGGGCCCACGGAGGGGGTGCTGTAGCCCACCATGCCCACGGCGCCCACGAGGCCCCAGCTCACGCGGTCGTTGAGGGCCTTCATCCACCAGCCGCCCACCTCGGCGCGCACCTGGCCCGTGGTGGTGATGATGTTCACGGCCTCGCTCTGCTCCACGCTGCTGCTCTGGAAACTGAGCGTGCCGAAGGTCTCCACGCACTGATCCGACTCGGGCTTGCGGAAGGTCTGGCGGATGTCCAGGGCCACGTAGGGGCGGCTCTTGCTGAAGAAGCCGCCGTTGGCCCCGGCATCCCGGAAGAGGCTGCTGAACTGGAAGCCGCCGTAGAGGTCCACCTTCAGCTCGTCGGCATCCACCTGCTGGGGATCATGCTTGGCCCGCAGGCGGGCGATGATGCGGTCCAGGCTGCGCAGGCCGTCGAGGATGCGGGTCTGGCTGTCCGTGACGGCCTCCATGTCCCGGGTGATGGGGCTGCGCTCCTGGCTGAGGCCCTTCAGCAAGGCGCGGGCGTCGATGAGGTCCCGCTCGGCGGCCTCGATCTGGCGCTTCAGGATGCGCTGCTGTTCCCGCAGGCGGCGGAAGAAGGGCTGCACGTGCTCCGGCCCCAGCCCCTGGATGCGGGCCAGCAGCTCCTCCCCGTACTTGGGGTTGGGCCGGGCCCCGGCCCAAATGGAGGGCGGCTGGGGCACCCCGGCTTCGGGATCCAGGGCCTGCCCAAGCAGGGGGGCGGCGAGACAGATCAGGGCTGCGGCGGGCTTCATGGGCATCCGGGGAGGGTGGCCCAGTTTCTCACACCGGCAGCGCGTCCACATTGCCCCCGCACACCACGGCGCCGAGGGGCCCGCTCCCGGGGCATGCGCCCCGCATGAGGGCGGCCACGGTGACGGCGCCCCCGGGCTCCACGCCGAGGCGCATCTGCGTCCAAAGCCAGGCCTGGGCCTCGGCGATGGCCGCTTCATCCACGAGCACCGTGGGCTCGGCCCGGTCCCGCAGGATGGACCAGGGCAAGTCCCCCACGCGGGGGGCCCCGAGGCTCGTGCGGGCGGCGCCTTCGGCCTTCACGGGCACGGGCTGGCCCGCCCGCTGGGCTTCGTAGAGGCCGGGGCAGCCCTCGGATTCCACAGGGATCACCCGGGCCCGCCCCTCCAGGGCCAGGGCCACGCCCGCCGGGAAGCCGCCGCCGCCCACGGCCACCAGCCAGCGGTCCACCTGGCGCACCTGCTCCAGCAGCTCCAGGCCCAGGGTGCCCTGCCCCGCCACCGTGGGCACCTGATCGTAGGGATGCACCAGGGGCCAACCCGTGGCCGCCTGCCGGGCCTCGGCGGCGGCGAAGGCATCGCCGGGCACCGTGCCCACGAGGTGCAGGTCCGCGCCCAGGGCCCGCATGGCGTCCACCTTGGACTGGGCCGCCGTGGTGGGCACGTAGATGTGGGCCCGCTTGCCCAGCCGCGCCGCGGCCCAGGCCACCGCGAGGCCGTGATTCCCGCCGCTGCAGGCGAGCACGTCCGCCTCCGCCAGCTGCAGCAGGCTGTTCACGGCGCCCCGGGGCTTGAAGGAGCCCGTGACCTGGAGGGACTCCACCTTGAGCACCACTTCCCGGGGGCCGGCCACGGTGGGCAGCTCCACGGTGATCACCGGCGTGAGGCGGAGGTGGCCCGCGATGCGGTCGCGAGCCTCCAAGATGAGCTGGCGATCCATCAGAACCCCTGCCGGGACCGGAAGGCGGGCCAGCCCTCCCACTGCTGAAGTTTAAAGATGGCGGTGAGCACCAGGGCGTGGTGGACCCGGCCCTCCCGCATCAGGGATTCCCACTCGGACCAAGTGCAGGCCCACACCCGCAGCTCCTCCGCGGCATCCAGCGCCAGCTCGCCCACGGGGCGGCAGTCCAGGGCCAGGAAGGTGTGGCAGCGGTTCGTGAGCGTGGCCGGGTTGGGCGTGCAGGAGCCCAGGCCGAGGAGGGTGCCCGCCTCGAAGCCCGTCTCCTCCCGCAGCTCCCGGGCGGCGCTTTCCAGGGGGGTCTCCCCCTCGTCGCAGGAGCCGCCGGGCACCTCCAAGGTGGCCTCGTCGATGCCGTGCCGGAACTGCTCCACCACCAGCAGCTCGCCCTCCGGGGTGAAGGCCACCACGTTCACCCAGTCCGGCCCCTGGAGCCGGTAGAAGGCGTGGCGGTGCGCCGTGTGGGGGCTCCGTCGCCGCGCCACGATCTGCCGAAAGAGCCGGCTGTCCTGCCGCACATCCTCGGATTCCTGGATCCAGGGTTCGGCTGGATCGAAGCCCTCGGAGTGGGAGCGGAGCAGGCGCATGGGGCAATTATGGAGGATCGGGGGAAAAGGGGATCGCGAATGGTGCGAATAAAAGCGCGAATGGCGCGAATGAATAGCTTTCAGCTGGGATCCAGTTAGGAGATGTCCTGTTCCAAGGCGGGCGTCCAGGAACGCGTTTGCGGGACAGCCCGCCCGATGCCCAAATCCTGACTTCCGCCCAAGCATTCCCATTCGCGCCATTCGCGCTTTTATTCGCGCCATTCGCGATCCATGCTTCAGTGCGCCTCGGCGCGCTCCAGCTTGCCGACGATGTGGTGCACGAGCATGTCCACGGCGGTCTTGTTCTCGACGCCGGTGGGCACGATGATGTCGGCCCAGCGCTTGCTCGGCTCCACGAACTCCAGGTGCATGGGGCGCACGCTGCCCAGGTACTGCTTCACCACGCTGTCCAGGGTGCGCCCCCGCTCCTTCATGTCCCGCTCGATGCGGCGGAGGATCCGGATGTCGGCGTCCGTGTCCACGAACACCTTCACGTCCAGCTGCTCCCGGATCTCGGGCAGGGCGAAGAGGACGAGGCCCTCCAGGATCACCACGGGGCCCGGTTCCAGGGGCTCCTCCCAGCCCGTGCGGTCGGACACGGTGAAGTCGTAGATGGGCTTGTGGATGGACTCCCCGCGCTTGAGGGCCTCCAGGTGCCCGGCCATGAGCTCCACGTCCCAGGCCTTGGGGTGGTCGTAGTTGATGGGATGGGGGGCGAAGCGGGCCTTGTTGATCTCCTTGGGCGCGTAATAGGCGTCCATGTCCAGGAGGGTCGCTTCCACCTTGCGGCGCTTCAGGCGGCGGATGAGCTCCCGCGCCACGGATGTCTTGCCGCTCCCCGAGCCGCCCACGATTCCCACCAGCCAAGGTTTCTCGGACACACCGACCTCCACCTTCCATTGTGCCCGGCCGGATCCCCCTCCGCCCCGGGTCTGTGCTAATGTCCCCCCATGCGCCCCCTTCTCGTGCCCGCCGTGCTGGTCCTGGCCCTGGGACTCGGCTGTGACTCCGAGGATCCGAAGCTGCCCGCCCAGCTCTATGAGGAGGCCCGGGTGGCCAACCTGCAGGGCAAGGGCCTCGAAGCCCGGATGATGATGAAGAACCTTATCGCCTCCTATCCGGAGAGCCCCGCGGCGCAGCAGGCCAAGGGCGACCTGATGATCATCGAAACCCTCCTCAAGCGCGAGCAGGACCAGCAACTCCAGCGGGTACGCGGCGACCTCCGCCACCTCAACGACGCCCTGAGCCGCCACCGGTCGAAGAAGGGCGAATACCCCGCCAGTCTCGCCGACCTCGTGCCCGAGTACCTGGACCGCGTGCCCGAGACCCCCTGGGGCCATCCCTACCTCTACCGGGCTTATGTGGCCAAGCCCATCCAGGACGTGCAGGTGAAGCGCGGCCCCGTTCGGCAAGTCTTCAACACCAAGCTCGACGCCTATTACCTGGCCTGCCTGGGCAAGGACATGACTCCCGGCGGGGAGGGCCTCGCCCAGGACCTCCTCATCAGCAGCGGGGAAACCATCAAGGAAGCCTGGCTGCCCCCGATCCCCGAGCCGCAGCCCATCCGGTAGGCCCGTCCCAGGGGGTCCAATGTTCCCAGCCTTCATCGCGCCCCCTCAGGTCGCCTCCCCGAACGACCTCGCCGGGTTCAAGGCCGAGGCCTTCAAGCTCGCCCGGGAAGGGCGCTGGGCCGAGCTGAAGGCCCTCTGCGTGGCCCGGCGGACCCTCACCTTCGGCGATCCCCCCACGGTGGTGTTCATGGCCTGGGCGGAACTGGGTCTGGGGCACCCCCAGGAGGCGCTGACCCGGCTGGCCCCCCTGCTCGCCTCCGACACCCCCTTTCCCTTGGCCTGGTGGGTGGCCGGCCTGAGCCACCTCGACCTGGGGCCTTCGAGCTGGCGCTGAAGGATGCCCGGCAGCTGGATGAACGCCAGCCGGCCCTGGCCTTCGAACTCCTGCAGAAGCCCGCCATGCTGGCCTTCCTGGGGTGCGAGGGGCCCCTGCCCCGCCGGGTGGTGCCCAACGCGGAGCGCGTGGACATGGGCCCGGTCCCGCCCTATCCCCCCGAAGCGCGGCGTCAGGGCCTCCATGGGGACGTGGTGCTGGACCTCATCCTCGATGCCCAGGGCAAACCCCTCGCCGCCAAGGCGGTGTGGGGTCCCGGGCCCCTCCTGCCCACGGCCGTCGCCCACGTGAAGACCTTCACCTTCAAGCCCCTGCTCCCCCGGAAGGGGCCCGTGCTGCTGCGGTTCGTCATGCCCTTCCGACTCACCCAGGGGGGCCGTTACCTCAAGGCACCCGGCGATCTGCTCACGCCGGACGCCCTGCAGCACCCTTCCCCTGCGGAATGAAAAGCGGGCCCCGGAGGCCCGCTTTTCAGAACCTCGCCCGCGGTGACTACTTCACGCCCCAATCCAGGACGACCTTACCGGACTGGCCGCTGCGCATGGCATCGAAGCCCTTCTGGAAGTCCTCGATGCCGAAGCGGTGCGTGATGATGGGGCTCAGGTCCAGGCCGCTCTGGAGCATGGCGACCATCTTGTACCAGGTCTCGAACATCTCGCGACCGTAGATGCCCTTGATGACCAGTCCCTTGAAGATCACCTGGCTCCAATCGATGGCCTGCTCGCCGGGCATGATGCCGAGCATGGCAATCTTGCCGCCGTGGTTCATGGTCTCGAGCATCTGCTTGAAGGCCCGCGCATTGCCGCTCATCTCCAGGCCCACATCAAAGCCCTCCGTCATTCCGAGGTTCTGCATGACCTCCTTGAGGTCCTGCTTGGCCACGTTCACGGCCGCCGTGGCGCCCATCTTCTTGGCCAGGTCCAGCCGGTAGTCGTTCACATCGGTGATGACCACGTGCCGGGCGCCCACATGCTTCGCGATGGCGGCGGCCATGATGCCGATGGGACCGGCCCCGGTGATGAGCACGTCCTCACCCACGAGGTCGAAGCTCAGGGCCGTGTGGGCGGCGTTGCCGTAGGGATCGAAGATGGCGGCGAGCTCATCGGGGATGTTGTCGGGGATCTTGTAGACGTTTTCCGCCGGGATCACCAGGTATTCCGCGAAGGAGCCGGGCCGGTTCACCCCCACACCCACGGTGTTGCGGCAGAGGTGGCGTTTGCCCGCGCGGCAATTGCGGCAGAAGTGGCAGGTGAGGTGCCCTTCCCCACTCACGCGATCGCCGGGCTTGAAGGCCTCCACCTCGGAACCCACCTTCTCCACGATGCCGAAGTATTCGTGGCCCACCACCATGGGCACGGGAATCGTCTTCTGGCTCCACTCGTCCCAGTTGTAAATGTGGACGTCCGTGCCGCAGATGGCGGTCTTGTGGATGCGGATCAT
>DATFAX010000107.1:0-14933 GCA_035254125.1 Holophagaceae bacterium
TCCATGAGGGCGGGACCCAAGGTCATTACGAGCTTCGTCTTGCGCATGACATCCCCTTCGCGATGCACAGGGTTATCCACAGAGTTTTCCACAGAGTCCCGCGCAATCCCACGTTTTTTGGGCCTTTGCGAAGGTTGGGGCGGGTGTTACATTCCTCATTCCCCCGTTCGTTGGAGTCACCTCATGCGTGAAAAGCTGCGGAACCTCGTGGCCGAAATGGTGCGTTGCGGAATCCCGCTCGACATGGCCAAGCGGGAGTTCGAGCGCGTGTACCTGGAAGAGGTCCTGGCCTCCTTCGATGGGAACCAGAGCGCCGCCGCCCGGCAGCTGGGCATCCATCGGAACACCCTGAGTCGCAAGCTCGAAGAGCCCCTGCCCCAGCGCCGCCAGGTCACCCTGGCCTCTTGACCTCCCAAGGATCCCCATCCAAGGCGCCTCCAGGCGCCTTTTTTCTTGTCACAAGGTGGAAAATTCCATCCAGGACTCAGGACTTGGGGACCGATACTCGTTACAAGGGAGGTAGGGAGCTTCCATGCGCAAGGTGGCCATCAACGGGTTGGGACGGATCGGACGCCTGGTGCTGCGGCACCTGATGGAGGTGCCCCACGTCCAGGTGGTGGCCGTGAACGACCTCACGGACGCCCCCACCCTGGCGCACCTGATGCAGTACGACAGCATTCACGGGCGGGCCCCCTTCCCCGTGGCCGCCGACGGCAACCACCTCGTGCTCGGCGGCCGCCGAATCCGCGTTTACAAGGAGAAGGACGCCCAGCTCATCCCCTTCGGCGCCATGGGCGCGGAGGTGGTGCTGGAATGCACCGGCTACTACACCCGCAAGGCTCGGGCTTGCGTGCACCTGCAGGGATCCGTGAAGCAGGTCATCATCAGCGCGCCCGCCGACGACGCCGACCTCACCGTGGTCATGGGCGTCAATGAGCAGGCCGTGGATCCCACCACCCAGACGGTGATCTCCAACGCCAGCTGCACCACCAACTGCCTGGCCCCCATGGTGAAGGTGCTGGACGACGCCTTCGGTCTCGACCATGGCTTCATGACCACCGTGCACAGCTACACCAACGACCAGCGCATCCTGGACCTGCCCCACCAGGACCTCCGTCGCGCCCGGGCCGCGGCCCTGAGCATGATCCCCACCAGCACCGGCGCCGCCAAGGCCATCGGCCTCGTGATGCCCCACCTCAAGGGCCGCCTGGATGGCGTGGCCGTGCGGGTGCCCACCCCCGACGGCAGCCTCACGGACCTCACGGCGACCCTGAAGCGGGACGCCACCGTGGAGGAGGTGCATGCCGCCTTCCGCACCGCTCACCACGAGGGCCCGCTGGCCCCTTACCTGGACTACCTGCAGGCCGAGCTGGTGAGCGCCGACATCGTGGGCAGCGCAGCCTCCTGCAGCTACGACCCCTACCTCACGCGCATGCTGGGCCCCCGCCTCGTGAAGGTGTTCGGCTGGTACGACAACGAATACGGCTACAGCGCCCGCCTGAAGGACCTCACCCTTCACGTCCTGTCAAAGCTGGCCTGAGTCACGCCCATCCTGGAATAAGCTCGAAGGATGATCGGGATCAACGGCCTCGGCCGCATCGGCCGCCTGTTGCTCCGCCGCCTGGCGGGGTCGGCGCCGCACGCCCTCGTGGCCCTGAACGATCCCGCGCCCCTGGACACCCTCGTCCACCTGCTCCGCTTCGACTCCGTGCATGGCCCCAGCCCCGTGCCTGTGTCCGGTCGCCGCGTGGGGGACCAGGACTGGCTCCGCATCGGCGCGGTGGACCTGCCCCTGCACCACGCCACGGATCCCGGGGCGATCCCCTGGTCCGGGGTCACCCTGGCCGTGGAGGCCAGCGGCCGCTTCACCCGGCGGGAGGACGCGGCCCGCCACCTGCGGGGCGAGGTCACCCACGTGGTGATCAGCGCCCCCAGCCCGGATCCGGACCTCACCGTCATCGCCCCCGTGAACGGCCACCAGCTGGATCTGGCCCGGCACCACGTCCTCAGCAACGGCAGCTGCACGGCCCACGCCACGGCACCCATGCTCGCGGTGCTCGAGACGACCTTCGGGATCGAGGCCGGTGGCATGAGCACGGTGCACGTGGTCACCAACGACCAGCGCCTCCTGGACCTCCCCCACAAGGACCGCCGCCGGGCCCGGGCCGCCTTCCAGAGCATCATCCCCACCTCCTCCTCGGCCTTCGGGGCCCTGCGCCAGGCCCAGCCCTGGCTGCCGGAGGGCTTCGCCGGCTTCGCCCTCCGCGTGCCCACCCTCAGCGTGAACCTCGTGGACGTCACCGCCGTGCTCAAGGCGCCCGCCACCGTGGACGCCCTCAACTCGGCCTTCCGCGAGGCCGCCGTCGGGCGCTTCGCCGGCATTCTCGGCCTCGCCCACGACCACGCCGTGAGCACGGACTTCACGGGCCGTCCTGAGAGCGTGCTCATGGATCTGGACCTCACCCGCGTCCTCGGCGACCGCTTCGTGAAGGTGTTCGGCTGGCACGACAACGAGACCGGCTACGCGGCGCGGCTGGAGGATCTGGTGCTGGGGATCCAGGGGACCTGAGGGCGCCCCTCAGTCCGCCTTGCGGACCTCCACCACCTCGCCGCCGCTGAGGCGCAGTAGCTCCTGGAACACGGGGTCCTTGCGGATGCGGGCCTCGGGCGGTTCGCTCTGGAGGGGTTCGTCGAAGAGGACATCCACGTAGGCGAGGCCCGGCAGCAGGGCACCCAGGGCGGCCAGCAGGTGCGGGCTCTGCCGCTCCTTCACGAGGGGTTCTGCGGTGGGCTTGGCGTTGGCGGGGAAGCGGAAGGTGAGGGTGCGGGCCTCCCACTGCACCTGGCTGGCGAGGTGCGGGAGGGTGCCCAGGGTCTTCGGCAGGCTTGCGCTCGCCTTCAGCACGGCGGCCACGGCGGCGCGCAGGGCCTCGCCCGTTGTGCCGGGCTCCAGGGGCTGCACCGAAGGGACCGCCGGGGGTGGCACCGGGGGCTGCTCGGGGGGCTCCCCGGCAGGGGCGGAGGCCACCGCAGGCGCCGGGCTCGCCTGGGGGGCCGGATTAGGGTTTGGCGGCGGCCCCGGTCGCGGAGGCGCTGCGGGCGGGCGCGTGGGGCCGGCCCCGGGAGCGGCGCTGAGCAGGGCCTCCAGCGGCGCCAGCTGGGGCAGCTGGGAGGCGGTGACCAGGGCCAGCTCCACCACGGCCCGCTTGAGGGCACTGTCGCGGAGGTCGCGCTCGCGCTGGAGGAGCAGCTGGGTGACCCGGGCCCACTTCAAGAGGGCCTGGGGGCCGCCGCCGGCCCGGGCCTCCTGCTCCAGGCGGCCGCGCAGCGAGGTGACCAGCTCGCGCCAGAAGGTGTCCCAGTCGGCGCCCTGCTCGGCCAGCGCCTGGGTGTGGTCCAGGATGCCCGCGGCATCGCCGGCGGCCAGGGCCTCCAGCACGCCCTGCACCCGGAAGGCGGGCACGATACCCAGCAGCTCGCGCACCAGGTCCTCGCCCACCACACCATCGCCCGCGGCGATGACGCGGTCCAGGGTCGTCAGCGCATCGCGCATGGACCCCTGCCCCGCTTCGGCCACGAGGCGCAGGGCCTCGCCCTGGGCCGTGACACCCTCCTGCTGGCAGACCCAGGCGAGGCGGGCCTCGATGACGGGCACGGGGATGAGGCGGAAGGGGAAGATCTGCACCCGGCTCTTGATGGTGTCGGGGACGTCCTGCAGTTCCGTGGTGGCCAGCACGAAGATGGCGTGGGGCGGCGGCTCCTCGATGACCTTCAGCAGGGCGTCGAAGGCCTGCCGGGAGAGCATGTGCACCTCGTCCACGATGTAGACGCGGTAGCGGCAGAAGGCGGGGCGGGTCTGGGCCTGCTCCCGCAGGGCGCGGGCATCCTCCACGGAGGCCCTGGAGGCCGCGTCGATCTCGACGATGTCGAGGTTCTGGTCTGGGGACTCTGCGGCCTTGCAGGGGTCGCAGACCCCGCAGGGCGTGGCGGTTGGCCCTTGCACGCAGTTGAGGGCGCGGGCCAGGATGCGGGCGGTGCTCGTCTTGCCCGTACCGCGCACCCCCGCGAAGAGGTAGGCCTGGTGAAGCTTGCCCGTCTCCCGGGCCCGCTTCAGGGCGTTGGTGAGCGCCTTGACGCTCGCTTCCTGCCCCACGAGGTCGGACAGCAGGCGGGGTCGATATTTCAGGGCCAGGGTGGACATGAACGTTCATCTTACGATGGACGGCGGGAGGAATTCGAATGCAGGTCGTCGTCGCAGGGGCCACGGGCTTCGTGGGGAGTGAGGTGGTCCGCCAGGCCCTGGCCGCCGGGCACGAGGTCTTCGCCCTCGTCCGCGTGGAGGGGGAGGCCACCTTCAGCCCCGAGGACCGGGCCACGGGCCGCCTCACGGTTCTGCCCTTCGGCGCCGACCCCGAGGTGCTCATGGCGGGCTTCGGCCTGGAGCCCGGCCCCAAGGTCATCAATGCTGCGGGCCTGAACCGCGAGCGCCCCGGCGCCGACCTCGCCCGGGCCCACCCCGGCGTGGCCCGGGAGGTGGTGGCCCTGGCCGAGGCCACCCGGGCGGTCCGGCTCATCCACCTGGCCCCCCTGGATTCCACCGGGGACGACGCCTGGAGCCGCTCCAAGGCCGAAGCTGAGGCCTTCATCCGCGCCGCAGCCATCCCCACCACGATCCTCCGCTGCGCACCCCTCTTCGGCCCCGGCGACACCCTGTTGGACGAAATCGGCGCATGGATGATGCGCAGCCCCCTCATCCCCCGCTTCCTGGAGGATGTCCGCCTGGATCCCCTGGCCGTGGAGGATGCGGCTGAGGTCCTGCTCCGGGTGGAGGTCCCCGAAGCCAGCCTCGGCGGAGCCCCCTGGACCTGGGGCCGCCTCCTGGAGGCCTGCGCCGCCGCCGCGGGCAAATCCCTCGTGGGCCCGCGGCTATCGCCCGAGTCCGCCCGCGCCTGGGGCACCCGCCTGGGCCACCGGGCCTTCTGGAGCGACCTCGTGCCCTTCACCGCCGAGGGCTTCGACCGGCATGCGAAGGGCTATGCCGTGGACCCCAACGACGCGGAGGACCTCCTGGGAAGGCCTCCGGTCGCGGTGGAGGCCTACCTGGCGGAGGGGTGGGCCTATCGAGCCTGACGCCATGTGATCCCGCCCGTGTCAGGTGGCTGCTAGGCTTGGCCATCCCCTCGGAGCTCCCATGCCCCCGCTGCGACCTGCCTTTGCTCTGCTCGCCGCGATCCTGCCGCTCGCATCCCAAGCCGCGCCATCCCTCACGCCCGCCCAGCTTACGGCCCTGAGCCTCCGGGGCCGGGACCTCGCCATGCGCGTGAAACTCGAAGACGCCTGCCGTGCCTTCCTCGCGCGCTCGGCCCCCTCCGCTCGGGAGTGGGCCTCTCCGATCATCTCCCTCGGCCCGGATCGATGGACCGCGACCTTCCTGCAGGTGGACGCCCTGGGTTCACCCAAGGTCCTGCGAACCCTCACCTGTGCTCCCGGGCAGCTCGAGGCCCTGACTCCGCTGGACCGGCCGGACATCCCAATAGCCGAGAAGTCACAGGTCCTCCTGGTCGCCCGGGCCCTCCGCCAGCTGGGAAGTGCCAGCGCCACCGCCTACCTCGTGTCCGTTCCCGAGCCCGGAGGTGGCGCCACGCTCTACCGGATGTCGCGCCGTAACACCGCCGGGGCTGTCGTGCTGGGGCAGGATTTTATCCTGACCCATCGCCCCTCGACGCCCTTGCCATTCAAACTGACCCCCCTCCACCGTGCGCTCTGGACCTTATCCGACGAAGGCATGCCCGGTACCCCGGCAGGGGCCAAGGCTGTCGGCCTGATGCACTCCCACCTCGATCTGGCGGACCCCAGCGAGGTGGATGTGGCGGCCGCGATCCTAAGCGGGGCTGTCGACGTGTTCGTCATGGTCAAGGACGGTCTCTACAAATGCAGCTCGGACGGCACCATCACCCGCACCGAGCGCCAAGCCGGGGGCCCCAACCAGGGCCGAGGCGGCCCTGCCGAAGGCGAGGACCTGCCCGGTTTCAGGGCCTTCGCGTTCGATCGCAAGGCCTTCGACCATGAGAATCGCTGGGTGGTCCTCCCAGGCAGTGGCAAAGGCTCCTATCTATTCGCCTGCGTCTACCTCGACGAACAGGCGGGCTTCACTTCCCATCTGGGTGGGGCCTTCCGGTTGGATCCTGAGGGCCGCGCCATCCTCGACCCCACCTTTGACACCTCGAAGGCATCCTTCAAGATCCGCCTCCAGAAGGACTTCTTCGCGGCTCCCCTGCCGGAAGGAATCGCAAAGGACCTGGGCTTGGAGGGGCGCCCAGCCTTCCGCGCCGCCTACGTTCCTGACCAGGCCACGGCCGAGCACCTCCTTCGTCGCGGCTTTCACCTGAACCACATCGGCGAGTGCGAACGCGCGGTGCAGGTGCTGGAGCCCCTTTTCCGATCCCAGCCGACCCTGAAGGGGTTGGCCTTCGAACTGGCCTTTGCCTACAACGCCCTGAACCAGGCGGGGAAGGCCGTTCCGGTCCTGGAGGATGGCGTCAAACGGAACCCCGAAGACCCGTGGCTCGCGCGGGAGTTGGCGTACTCCTACCTTCACTCGGGGCGATATCGGGAGGCCGTGGGCGCCTATGGGCGTTCCATCCCTCTGATCGCGTCCGACAATCTGCAGGAGCGCAGCGAACAGGCCATGAATCTGGCCATGGCCCACCAACAGCTTGGAGAGCTCGGCGAACGGGACGCATGGTTTGCCAAGGCCAAGGCCTGGGCCCCGCCCGGTTCACCCGTCGCACAGTACTTCGCGAAGCAGCCTCAGGCCAAGCCCTGACTCAGCGCGCCGTGTACTGCCAGATCACGCCCTCAATCGCCTTCCTGCACGCGGCGCAGAAGGGTACTTGGTCCCGGGTGAACATGATGCAGTCCTCCTGGGAGCGGTAGTAGCCGGTGGCTTCGTAGTTGGCGCCTTCGAAGGCCCCAACCTTCCCGCTGTAGGTGTCGGTGCCCAGCAGGGTGGACTCGTGGGCCTCCTCCCGCCGGAAGAGGGCCTCCATGACGGATTCGGGCTGGTTGGCCGCGCGGATGGCGCGGCGCTCCTTCTGGATGCCGTGGCTGAACGCCTCGAATTCCGCCTTCTTCCAGGGCGTGGGCAGTTCAAGACCGGCAGTCAGGAGCGCCTTCCACTTGGGATTGCGGGGATCGGCGGTGACGTTGGGTTCCCAGGGCTCCTGCCGGGCCTTGCCCAGCTCCAGGGCCACGTCGGAGGTGTAGTACTCGTCGGCGAGGCCCGCGAAGTGGTGGCCGAACTCGTGCACGAAGACATAGGGAGAGAAGGCGTTGTCGCTGGCGACCGTGGAGTAGAGCTGGTGGATACCGCCCCCGCCGTAGGTCTTCCCGTTCACGAGGATCTCCACGAAGTCATAGGGGGCCTGGGAAGCGAATTCACGGAAGGCCTTGTTGTCGAAAGTGAGCACGTACCGCTCGCTGCCGAAGGCGTCGTAAGTGGAGCCCACGGGATTGTGGCGGTGGATGCCCGTGCTGGGCCGGGAGATGCCGGATTCCGCCGCGGGCGGGCAGAGGCCCCAGACGTTGAAGTCGGTCCGGTGGGACTTGAAGGGCTCCTGGGCGAAGAGGAGGGCCGAGAGGCGCTTGGCGTCCCGCTCGAACTTGGGGCGCTCCGCAGCCGTGTAGCCATCCCCGAGGATGAGGAGGTCCACCTTGGCGGCACTGTCGCCGTGGTTCTGAATCTTCAGCAGGGGTCCGGCCGAGCGGGGCTTGGCGCGGTCCACGAAGGTGTCCTTGGGGTCCACGTCCACCTTCCAGACATCCTCGAAGGCCAGCGCCGCATTGCGCTTCTGGTAGGCGACGGTGACGGGCCCCTCCGGGCAGGGGAAGCGCAGGGACTCCTCGAAGACGCGGCTGCGCTTCTGCGCCTCCGCCGTGTCCTGCCACTCGCCCATGATGCTGGCGAAGCCCCGGGAGTAAAGCACTCGACCGGACTTGGGATCCCGCACCTCGAAGCGATACTTCCCCAGGTTGGAGTCGTCCACGGACTTGGCGGGATTCCCGGGCCAGGGCAGCGGCTCCAGCACCACGCGATCCAGGCTGAAGCTCTCCGTGGTGGCCGTTCCCTGGTGGTGCAGGTCCACGCGCAGGGTGCGGGGCGAGCCGGCCATGGCCATGAGGCTGGAGAGGAGGAGCGCGAGGGGACGGAACATGGCGGACTCCGGGGCGGGCCTCCAGCGTACTAGAATGGGCTTTTGCGAAAGGGCACACCCATGGCCAATCCCCTCGTCGGCGTGATTATGGGCAGCAAATCCGACTGGGAGACCATGGAGCACGCCGCCAACACCCTGCGGGAGCTGGGCGTGCCCTTCGAGGCCGAGGTGGTGAGCGCCCACCGCACGCCGGACAAGCTCTTCCGCTACTGCGAGCAGGCCGCGGACCGGGGCATCCAGGTGATCATCGCCGGCGCCGGCGGGGCCGCCCACCTGCCCGGCATGGCCGCCGCCAAGACCCACCTGCCCGTGCTGGGCGTGCCCGTGCAGAGCAAGGCCCTGAGCGGCATGGACAGCCTCCTCAGCATCGTGCAGATGCCCGCCGGCATCCCCGTGGGCACCTTGGCCATCGGCAAGGCGGGCGCCACCAATGCCGCCCTCCTGGCCGCCGCCATCCTGTCCCTGAACGACGCCGCCCTCCGGACCAAGCTCCAGGCCTTCCGCGCCGCGCAGACGGACAAGGTGCTCTCGGACGACAAGCTGGCCTGAGGCCGCTCAGTCCTTTTTGAACAGGTCCTTGATGAGCTTCCGGATCTTGCTGGGCTCTTCAGGCTTGTCGCCCTTCTCGGCCTTCTTGTCGGACTTCTTCTTGGTCGCGGGCTTGTGGGACGTGGCCTTGGCGGACTTCCTGGGTTCGGGGGCGTCGATCTTCTGAAGGCGGATGGGGTCCGGGAGCGCCTCGCCCCGGTGCAGGGTGTCACTCCAGGACTCGTAACCGCTCTGGCGCAGCTCCAGCACCTGCCGCCCCTCCGCGGGGACCTCCACCTTGTCCAGGGGGGCGATGCCGAGGAAATGGCCGTTCAGGAAGACCTGGGCCTCGGGGGGGTCGCTCTTCACGGTGACGGTGAACGGCGCGGGCCGCAGCTTCACGTCCACTTGGCGTTCCTCGGGTCCCAGGTCATGGGTCTCCGGCAGGAACTCGGCCTTTTCGACGAGGAGGGTCCGCGGCGTGCCCTTGACCAGCACCTCGCGGAGGGGCGTCTTCCCGAGCTTCTGGCCATCCAGGGTGACTTCGGCGCCAGCCGGCTGGCTGCTGATGCTGAGCTTCCGGATGGGCTCGCGGCGGCTCCACAGCTGCTGGCCCGCCAACAGGGCCAGGAGGCCCGTGGCCACCAGGGCCAAGAGCTTCCAGCGGTTCGATTCCTGCCCGGCCCCCTTCGGCTGGGCGGCCCAGGCGCCTGAGCTGGAAAGGCCCGGCAGGGTTCCTTCCAACCGCCGCTCCAGGAGGTTGCGGTGATCGTCGGTGAGCTCCACGGCACTCACCAGCTCGGCGAGGAAGGCGCGCAAATCCGGGTGCCGGTCCTCGGGCCGCTTGGCCAGGGCCCGATCGAAGAGGGCGCGGAAGGATGCACTCACCCCCTCGGGGTAGACCGGATCCTGATGGACGATGGCGTAGACGATGGAGCCGACGCTCTCCCCGGGGAAGGGCAGCCGGCCCGTGATCATCTCGAAGGCCGACACCGCGAAGGCCCAACGGTCCGATGCCGGGCCGGCCTGGCCGCCACTCAGCACCTCCGGGGCCGCGTAGGCCGGGGTGCCCAGGAAATCCGACGTCTTCGTCACCTTCGCCCCGGCGCCCTTGGCGATGCCGAAGTCCATGAGCTTGAGGTGGTGGTCCTTGGAGACCATGAAGTTCTCGGGCTTCAGATCCCGGTGCACGATCCCCGCGCGATGGGCGGACTCCAGGGCCTCCCGGGCCTGCAGCAGCAGCTCGAGGGCGTCCGCGGGGGCCATGGCCCCCCGCTTCAGCATGGCCGCGAGGCTCTCGCCATCCACGAATTCCATGGCCAGGAAGGGGCCGACCTCGGGTTCCTCCCCCACATCGAAAATGGTGATCACGTTCGGGTGGTGCAGCTTCGCGCTGATCTCCGCCTCGCGCTGGAACCGGGCCAGGACCTCGGGATCCCCGAGGCCGGCACGGACCACCTTGATCGCCACCCCCCGGTTCAGCTTCGGATCCTCGGCCAGGTAGACCGTCCCCATGGACCCCTGCCCGAGGGTGCCCAGGATGCGGTAACGGCCGATATGCGAAGGGTCCAGGGACATGAGGCCCCAGTGTGCCAGAGGCGGCCCCGGACCGAGCCGACAAGTCGCGGACGTTGGAGGATCGGCCCCGCTCCGTCAAGCTAGGGGAATGAGCGGCATCGGATTCCAGCGCCCCAAGGCGGCCCAGCTCCGGCGGTTCCGCCGGGTCTTCTACCCTGCGGGGCTGCGGATGCAGAAGGCCCTTTCGGCCTACGTCCAGGAGGAGGGTCGTCCCGATCAGCTCGTCGTCCTGGAACACAACCCCGTCTTCACCCTGGGCCGGAACGCGACCCGGGCCGACATCCACGTCACCCCGGAGTTCCTGGATCAACAGGGGGTGGAGGTGGCCGAAACGGACCGGGGCGGAGAGGTGACCTACCACGGGCCGGGCCAGATCGTGGTCTACCCCATCTGCAACCTGAAAGACGGTCGGCAGGATGTGGGGCGCCTGGTGCGCGGCCTGGAGGAGGCCATGATCCGCACCGCCGCCGATTACGGCGTGGTGGCGGATCGGCTCAAGGGCTTCCCCGGCATCTGGGTGGAGACGCCCCGAGGCCTCGAGAAGCTGGGCGCCATCGGCCTCCACCTGAGCCGCTGGATCAGCACCCACGGCCTCGCCTTCAACGTGGATCCCTTCCTGCCCCATTTCCGCTGGATCACCCCCTGCGGGATCACCGACAAGGGCGTGTGCAGCCTGCGCAGCCTCCTGGGGGACGCCTGCCCCAGCTGGGAGGAGGCTGCCGACCGCCTTCAGGCGCATCTGGCCGAGGTCCTGGCCCTGGACTTTCAGCCCACCCGGGAACCCAGCCGCAGCGTGAGCGCCCTCACCTGGCGGCGGGGCCCTTCCGGGCCGGAGATCCTGATGATGCTCCGCACCCCCCACACGGGCCACTGGTGGCAGAGCGTGACCGGCATGCTGGAACCCGGCGAGGGCCCGGAGGCCGCCGCCCACCGGGAGCTGGGGGAGGAGACGGCCCTCACCGCCATCGGCTTCCGGGATTTGTCCCTCAGCCACTCCTTCTGGGTGGATCCCGCCGTGGTGCGCTTCCCGGATGCCGAGCCCCGCTTCAACACGGAGACCTGCTTCGCCCTGGAGGTGGATCCCGCCCAGCCTGTGCACCTCCACCCGGAGGAGCATACGGAGTACCGCTGGTGCGGCTTCGAGGAAGCCCACACCCTCATGAAGTGGGAGGGCAGCAAGGCGGCGGTCCGGGCCCTCGGCCTCCTCCTGGAAAAATCCGCCACCTAATTCAAGGAAAGCCGGGATCCCGTCGTAGAGTTCCAGGACGATGATGGAAGCCCCCACTCAACCCGGCGCCCCCTTGCCGGCCAGTGCCAAGGCCCTGGCCTTGGGGTACCTCGCCGCGGGGGGGCTGAGCCTGGCCACCCTGCCCTCCGGCCTGGCCGTGGCCAGTGCCCTGAACTTCCTCAATGCCCTCGTGTTCCTCCATGCGGCCGTGGCGGCCTGGGCCCGATCCAACCGCCAGGAGGCCTCCCGCATGGGATGGCGGCTCTTTGCGACGTGCTTCTCCCTCCAGGTGGTGTGCCAGACCTACCCCCTGGTCTTCGCCTGGCGGATGGGGCGCCTGCCGGACTTCCCCTCCGTGGGCGACGGCTTCGCCCTCCTCGCCCTGGTGAGCTTCGGTGCGGGCCTCGCCGTCTGGCCCCGGGCCTCGAAGGACCGCTCCGAGCCCCTCCAGAAGGCGCTGGACGCCCTCGGCATCGGCATCGCAGCCCTCTTCATCGGCTGGGCCATCGCCCTGGAACCCATGTTCCGCCCCCAGGACATCCCCTTCTCGACCAAGGCCGCGACCCTCGCCTTCCTCCTGGGCACCGCCTCCATCCTGGGGCTCGTGTTCTACCAGGCCCTGGGCCAGTGGGGACGGCTCAAGGGCACCCTGGGCTGGATGGGCGTGGGCTTCCTGGTGGCCTTCGTGCAGATTCTGATCCAGGTCCCCCTGGGCCTCCAGGGGCGCTATTACCTGGGCCATCCGGCGGACCTGCTCGTGCTCGGGGCCGGAGCCCTCCTCCTCCTGGGGGCCCTGGACCCCTCCGACCCCGCCGACCACGTGAGCCCGGTCCGCTTCGGAATCCTCGATGAGGGCTTCCTGGGCATCCTGGGCCCCATCTCACCCTCCCTGATCTGCCTGCCCGTGGGGATCGCCTGCTTGGTGTTCGCCCCCTCCCGCTGGGACCGCACGCTCATCGCCCTCGGGATCTCCAGCTTCACCGTCATCGTCCTGCGCATGGTGCTGGCCCTGAGGGATCTCCGGGCCTTCACCCTGGAACTGGACCAGCGGGTCCAGGCGCGGACCCGGGATCTGGAGGAGGCCCAAGCCCTCCTCCTGCGGACCGAGCGCATGAACGCCCTGGCCAGCCTGGGGGCCGGTCTCGCCCACGATCTCAAGAACCTCCTGGGCGTGATGAAGAACTATGCCCTCCTCGTCGGCCAGGACCTCTCCGAAGGGCGCCCCATCCAGGCGGGGGACCTGGAGGCCATCCAGGAAGCCTCCGATCAGGCGGGGCAGCTGGCCAACCAGCTCATGGCCTTCGGCCGGGAGGAGGCGGACGCCAGCCTCAGCTTCGACCTCCGGGCCCGCTTAAAGCAGCTCGTGACCATGCTCCGGGCCGCCCTGCCGGCCTTCATCGCCCTGGAGGTGCGCCTCCCCGCCGGCCCCCTCACCCTGCCCGGGGAGCCCACGCGGGTGGACCAACTGCTCATCAACCTCGTGCTCAACGCCCGGGACGCCATCGAAGGTTCGGGCCGCATCCTCGTGGAGGCCCAGGGCTGCACCCTGGCGGATGGCCGACCCGGGGCCCTCCTCGTGGTGTCCGACAGCGGCATCGGGATGTCGGAGGAGGTGCAGGCCCGGATCTTCGAGCCCTTCTTCACCACCAAGGCCGTGGGCAGCGGGACCGGCCTGGGCCTGTCCTCCGTGAAATCCATCGTGGAGCTCATGGGCGCCGAGGTGGAGGTCCACAGCGTGGTGGGCCGGGGAACCACCTTCCTGTTGCGCTTCCCCTTGGCCGAAACCACCCCGGAGCCCACCCCCGGTCTGTGACCCGGAAGACAAGGTCTTCGGCGCCTCCGCGACCCGGGGTATCCTGGGCTGTTTTGGAGCGACCCATGTTTCCTGCCCTCACCGAAGATCAGCTCGCCATCCAGGAAGCCGCGCGGGAATTCGCCACGGCCGAGATCGAACCCGGGGCCATGGCCCGGGATCACTCCGCGGAGTTCCCCAAGGCCATCATCGGGCAGCTGGGTGAGATGGGCTTCATGGGCATGATGGTGCCCGAAGCCTACGGTGGCGCGGGTGTGGATGCCCTGAGCTACATCCTGGCCCTGGAGCAGATCGCCTACGCCGACGCCTCCGTGGCCGTGACCATGAGCGTGAACAATTCCGTGGCCTGCGCCCCCATCGCGGCCTTCGGCACCGAAGCCCAGAAGCAGAAGTACCTGAAGCCCCTGGCCTCCGGCGAAGTGCTGGGCGGGTTCATGCTGACGGAGCCCGACGCGGGCAGCGACGCCGCCGCCCTCAAGTGCAAGGCCACCAAGGTGGACGGGGGTTGGAAGCTGAACGGCGCCAAGGCCTGGATCACCAATGGCGGCGTGGGCCGCTACTTCGTGACCATGGCCATCACCCATCCCGAGCTGGGGAAGAAGGGCATCAGCGCCTTCGTGCTCGACGCCGACCAGCCCGGCGTGATCATGTCCAAGCCCGAGGAGAAGATGGGCCTGCGGTCCTCCAAGACCGTGATGGTCACCCTCGAAGATGCCTTCGTGGCCGACGACGACATGCTGGGCCAGCCTGGCGACGGCCTCAAGGTGGCCTTCGGCGGCCTCGATGGCGGCCGCATCGGCATCGCCGCCCAGGCCCTGGGCATCATGCAGCGCGCCCTCGATGAAAGCGTGCAGTACGCCAAGACTCGCCAGTCCTTCGGCAAGCCCATCGGCGAGCACCAGGCGATCCAGACCTATCTGGCCGAAATGGAAGCCAAGGTCCAGGCCAGCCGCCTCCTGATCTACAAGGCCGCCATGCTCAAGGACGCCGGGAAGCCCTGCACCCTGGAGGCCGCAACCGCCAAGCTCTTCGCCACGGAAAGCGCCGTGTGGGTGTGCGACCGCGCCGTCCAGATCTTCGGGGGGTACGGTTATTCCCGGGAGTACGTGGTGGAGCGCCTCTACCGGGATGTCCGGGTGACCACGGTCTACGAAGGCACCTCCGAGATCCAGCGGATGGTGATCGCCCGCTCCCTCATGAAATAAGTACGCCCCGATGGGGCCGCCCCGGCCCCATCCCGGCTCGCCCCCCGGCTGCTTCCGCTCGGCGGGAATTTCAACAGATGATGAATCCCGGGGCTGACGCCTTTCCCCGGATCCAGGCATCCTGCTTCCAGGCCTAAACGGGTTTCCCCCTGCTTTCGTAGGTTGCCTGTTCACCGCTGGTTCTTTCTCCCCGGAGTACCGATGAAGCGAGTCCTCACCCTCCCTGCCCTCCTCGTGGCCTTCCCCCTCGTCGCCCAGGAGGCCCCCAAGGCCCTGAGCCTGCAGGAAGCCATCGAGACCTCCCTGAAGAACAACCTCCAGGTCGGCATCGCCGAGAGCACCCGGGACTTCTCCAAGGCCAACGTGCT
>DATFAX010000108.1:0-20540 GCA_035254125.1 Holophagaceae bacterium
GGCCAGGATGAGGAAATGTGGGGTGACGTATCGCATCGGTCTTCGTATTCTGATGGGCCTGCAAGGAGCTGTCATGACCCGAGTGCGTTTGGTGACCGACAAGGGCGATATCAATCTGGAGCTCTTCCCCAAGGAAGCGCCGAAGACGGTCGCGAACTTCGTGAAGCTGGCTTCCGAGGGCTTCTATGATGGCCTCTCCTTCCACCGCGTGATCCCCGACTTCGTGATCCAGGGCGGCTGCCCCAACACCCGCGAGGGCGCCAAGGGCATCCCCGGCACCGGCGGCCCCGGCTACAAGATCGACTGCGAGACGGCCGGCAACCCCCACCAGCACAAGCTGGGCGCCATGAGCATGGCTCACGCCGGCAAGAACACCGGCGGCAGCCAGTTCTTCGTCGTCAATGGCGACCGCCGCAATGTGCAGCACCTCGATGGCGTCCACACCGTCTTCGGCCAGTGCGTGTCCGACGAGGACATCAAGGTGGTCCAGGCCATCCGCGCCGGCGACCAGATCCGCAAGGCCGAGGTCGTCGAAGCCTGATCGGGCTGGCGACTGGAAAACGGAGGCCGGAGGGGAACTTCCGGCCTCCGTTCCATTTAGGAGGAAGCATGGACCGGCCCCGCTGCGGATGGTGCACCCAGGACCCGCTGTATCAGGCCTACCACGATGGGGAGTGGGGCGTGCCGGTGCACGACGATCGCGTCCATTTCGAGTTCCTCGTGCTGGAGGGCGCCCAGGCGGGCCTCAGCTGGATCACCATCCTGCGGCGCCGGGAGGCCTACCGCCGGGCCTTCGCGGGCTTCGATCCCGAGGCCGTGGCCCGGTTCACGGACGGGGACCTGGCTCGGCTCCTCCAGGATGAGGGCATCATCCGCAACCGTCTGAAGATCGCCTCGGCCCGGGACAATGCCCGGGCCTTCCTCGCCGTGCAGGCGGAGTTCGGCGCCTTCGACGCCTACCTGTGGCCCTTCGTCGGCGGCACCCCCAAGGTGAACCGTCCGGCCTCCCTGGCGGAGGTGCCGGCGGTCACGCCGGAGGCCGAGGCCCTGAGCCGGGACTTGAAGAAGCGGGGTTTCCGCTTCGTGGGGCCCACCATCATGTACGCCTACATGCAGGCCACGGGGATGGTGGATGACCATGTGGCGACCTGCTGGAAGCGGCTCCGGGCCTGAAACGGGCCCTCCGCACTGGTAAGCTGGAAGGTCCGGAGCCCCCGTGTCCAAGCCCTTCTACCTCACGACGCCGATCTACTACGTCAACGACCGTCCCCACATCGGCCACACCTACACCACGGTGCTGGCGGACGCCATCGCGCGCTTCCACCGTCAGATGGGCGAATCCGTGCGTTTCCTCACGGGCACCGACGAGCACGGCCAGAAGGTGGAGAAGGCCGCCGCGGCCAAGGGCATCGCCCCCAAGGCCCTGGCCGACGAGGTGGTGGCCAACTACACGGACCTCTTCCAGCGCATGGCCATGACCCATGACCGCTTCATTCGCACCACGGACGCGGATCACCGGGACACCGTCCAGGCGCGCTTCAAGCAGCTGCTGGAAACCGGTGACATCTACAAGTCCGAATACGAGGGGCTCTACAGCGTCTCTGACGAGGCGTTCGTCACGGAGACCCAGGCCAAGGAACTGCAGGCCCAGGGCCTCGCGCACCAGCTGGTGACGTTGAAGGAGGAGACCTACTTCTTCCGCCTCAGCGCCTACCAGGATCGCCTGCTCAAGTACTACGAGGAACATCCCGAGTTCGTGCAGCCGGACTTCCGCTTCAACGAGGTGAAGCGCTTCGTGGAAGGGGGGCTCACGGACCTCTCCATCAGCCGCACCACGATCAACTGGGGCATCCCCGTGCCCGGCGATGAGAAGCACGTGGTTTACGTGTGGTTCGACGCCCTCCTCAACTACCTCACGGGCGCCGAGGGCGCCTGGCCCGCGGATCTGCAGATCGTGGGCAAGGACATCCTCCGCTTCCACACCGTGTACTGGCCCGCCTTCCTCATGGCCATGGGCCTTCCGTTGCCCAAGACGGTGCTGGCCCATGGCTGGTGGCTCAGCGGCAATGACAAGATGAGCAAGAGCAAGGGCAACGTGGTGCGCCCCGACACCCTGCTCAAGTTCGGCAACGACGCCATCCGCTTCTTCTTCCTGCGCGACATGCAGGTGGGCTACGACCGCGACTTCTCCTTCGAGGGCTTCATGGACCGTCTCAACGCCGACCTGGCCAACGGTCTCGGCAACCTGGCCTCCCGCAGCCTCAGCATGATCCAGCGCTACCGGAACGGCGCCGTGCCCAACGCCACGGTGCTGGACGCCTCCGATGCCGCCGTGGACCAGGCCGGTCGCGCCGTGGTCGCTGAGTTCATCGCCAAGGCCCAGGGGCACGACTTCCATGCCGCTCTGGATGGGCTTTGGGTCTACCTCCGCAGCCTCGATGCCTACATCGTGCAGGCGGAACCCTGGAAGCTGGCCAAGGACCCGGCCAATGACCCCAAGCTGGACGCCGTGCTTTCCAACCTCTACCGCGCCCTGCGCGCCGCGGCCCCCTGCCTGGCCTCCGTGATGCCCGAGTTGGCCCAGCTCCTCTGGGAGAACCTGGGCCTCGCCGGCACGGCCGCCGAACAGCGCCTGGGCGACCTCGCCTGGGATGCTCCCGCCGCCGGCCCCGTGGCCGCTGAACCGAAACCCCTCTTCGCCCGCATCGACAAGGACAAGGAAATGAGCGAACTCGAAAGCCAGCAGACCCCCGAAGCCCCTGCCGCGCCGGCCCTGGACGTGCCCGCCATCCGGGAGGTGGTGGACGCCGACACCTTCTTCAAGGTGGACCTCCGCGTGGGCAGGATCCTCGAGGCCGAGCGCGTGCCCAAGAGCGACAAGCTCATCAAGATGAAGGTCGACATCGGCCTGGAGCAGCGCTGCATCGTGGGGGGCATCGGCAAGGCCTACGAGCCCGCTGACCTGCTGAACCGCCTCGTGGTGGTGGTGGCCAATCTGGCCCCCCGCAAGCTCATGGGCATCGAAAGCCACGGCATGCTGCTGGCCGCCAGCGACAACGCCTCCAAGCCCTATCTGGTGGCTCCTCCCTCCGACGCCCAACCCGGCTTCCTGGTGAAGTAGGCCTTGGCGATCCCGGTCTTCAGTCTCTCGGCGGAAGTCCTCACGGACGCCCCCTTCGAGGTGATCGCGGCGCGGCTGCGTGAGCCGGATTCGTTCCGGTGCTTCAGGGACCTGGGTGCCCCTTTCGAAGTCCGGGAGTCCGTCGAGGGCGTCACCCTGGCGTGGTCCCGCCTTCGCCTGGGGGCTCGGGAGTCCGGCCAGGTCCGCGTGACGGCCCATGAACGGGGGGCCCACCTCACCCTCGAGGCCCGCCACCGCGGTTGGGCGTCCTTCGCATCCTTCGGTCTGCTTCGGTGGAAGACGGATCAGCTGCTGGAACATGTCGTGGAGGAATTGTGACGTCTACCCTCTGGATGAAGTCCTCCTGCACCACCTGCCGCAACGCCAAGGCGAAGCTGGCGGAGCTGGGCATCGATGTGGAGATCCGTGACTATTTCAAGCGCCCCTTGGAGGCGGCGGAGCTGGAGGGGCTGCTGCCCCCGGACCCGGCGCCGATGATGGGTACCAAAAGTCCGAAATACAAAGAGCTGGGGCTGAAGGATCGGAAGCTCTCCAAAGCCGAGGCCATCGCCCTGATGGTCGACGACAACAACCTCCTGAAGCGCCCCATCCTGGTGCACCCCAAGGGCACAGTGATCGGGTTCGATGCAGCGGCCTATGCCGCCCTTGCCGGAAAGGCCTGAGATGAAATTCATCAGCTGGAACGTGAACGGCTTCCGCGCCGTGCTCAAGAAGGGCTTCATGGAGTGGCTGGAGGCCGCGGATCCGGACGTGCTCAACCTCCAGGAGATCCGTTGTGAGTGGGAGGAGGTGGATCTCGCCGTCCGCAAGCAGCTGGAGAGCGCCTACGACATCTGCTGGTTCCCCGCGAAGAGCAAGAAGGGCTATGCGGGCGCCGCCACCCTCAGCAAGAAGGAGCTGGGCTGGCAGCACACACCTGGCCTGGGCCTGCCCGAGGTGGATGCGGAAGGCCGCATCATCGTGTCCACCCAGGGCAAGCTAACCTTCATCGCCGGTTACTTCCCCAACGCCTCGGCGGGCCTCGTGCGACTGCCCTTCAAGCGCCAATTCGCCAGGGATCTGGCGAAGATCGTGGCCCAGCGCCACAAGGCCGGGGAACAGGTAATCCTCGTCGGGGATATGAACGTGGCCCCCGAGGAGATCGACCTGGCCCGGCCCAAGGACAACACCAAGAACCCCGGTTTCACCCCGGAGGAGCGGGAAGACTTCAGGCTCTACCTTGGCGCCGGACTCCACGACATCCTGCGGGAGCGCAATCCGGATACGCCCGGCCTCTACACCTGGTGGACGGCCCGGGGCGGCGCCCGCGCCAAGAACGTGGGATGGAGGATCGACCTGTTCCTCATCAGCGAGGGGCTCAAGGCCCAGGTGAAGGACGCGTCCATCCACGCGGACGTGCTGGGGTCCGATCATTGCCCCATCAGCCTCACGTTGGCATGAGGGTCGTCCTACAGCGGGTTTCCGAGGCGCGGGTCACGGCCGGGAGCCGCGCCTCGGCCATCGGCCGGGGCTTCCTGCTGCTGGTGGGGATCGAGGTGGGGGATACCGAGGCCGCCTGCGCCTGGATGGCCGGCAAGATCGCCGGGCTGCGGGTCTTCGAGGATGCGGAGGGAAAGCTGAACCTGGGGCTGGCCGAGGTGGGTGGGGAGATCCTGGCGGTGTCGCAATTCACCCTGGCGGGTTCCGTGGAACGGGGCCGGCGGCCCAGCTTCGATCAGGCCATGCCTCCCGAACCGGCCCGGGCCCTCTTCCAGCGGTTCGTGGCATTGCTGGAAGGGCAGGGGGCTTCGGTACGCACGGGCTTCTTCCAGGAACACATGGCCGTGAGCCTGGTAAATGACGGCCCGGTGACCCTGGTGCTGGAACGGAAGGGGTGAACGTCAAAGGGCCCCTTGCGGGGCCCTTCGACGTCAAGGGGGTGCCCTACTTCGGGATGCCCTTCAGGATCTCCTTCACTTCCCCGGCCTTCTTGCCGGTGGGGGCGAGCTCCAGGTACTTCTGGAAGGCCACGCGCCCAGGGCCCATGCGGCCATCGCCCAGTTCGAGGAGGCCCAGCAGGTAATAGGCATCCGCGTACTTCGGATCGATGCGGAGGGTTTCGTCGACCTGCTCACGGGCTTCCTTGGTGTGCCCGGCATTGAAGGCCTCGACCCCCTTGTTGTAGGCGGTGTCGGGATTGGGGCCGGTGAGCTTTTCCAGCATGGCCTTGTACTTGGTCTCGTTGGCGGCATCCTTCTTGGACTTGTAGATGTCCACCAGGGCGATCAGGGCATTCTGGTCATCCGCCTTCCGCTCCACGGCCTTCACCAGCAGCGGCTCCGCCTGATCCTTCTTGCCGACCTGGAAATAGGTCAGACCCAACACGCGCTCCACGAGATCGACCTTGGGCTGGAGGTCCGCTTTGGCGGCGGCGTCCGTGGTCTTGTCCAGGGAGGTCTTCAGGGATTGGTAGGCCGTCTCGAAGGGGGCCATGGCCTCGGCATAGCGGCCCTGCTTGTAGAGCTCGAGGTTCTCATTGAAGAGGTTCAGGCCCTCGACCTCCAGCTTGACGCTCTCGTCGGTGGGGACGGGCTGGCCACCCTCAGGGGCCACGGTTCCGGGGAGCGCCATCTCGATGTTCTTGGTAACGGTTTCGGCGATGGGGACTCGCACCGCGTTGAAGGTTTTCGTGGCATACCCATCGGCCGAGACGGTCAGGTCGTATTCCTTGGGATCGAGGCCGGCCTGGGAATAAACACCCTTGGCGTCCGTGGTGAGGACCTTGGTCCAGTTCATATCCCTGCGCTTGAGGGTGATCTTGGCCCCCGCGATGGGCTGGCCTTCCTTGTTGGTGATCTTGCCGGTGATCCGGCCGACGTTCTGGGCGGCCATGGGAAGGGCCAGGCCCAAGATCAGGGCGGGCACGATGAGGTTGAGGGGGCGGGTCATGGGTCGAAACCTCCGATAGCCCTTATCGTCCACACCTCATGGAGGATCGGCAAGTCGCCGTAGGTCACAACAAAACTCCCGGATGTGTTAGCCTTGCCTGAAACTTCCACGTCAGCCCTATGGGGAGTGCATGAATCCAGCCCCTCCTGAGCCTTCCCTCACGTCCCTCACGCACCTCCTGGCGGAGCAGGCCCTCATGGCCCTGGGAGTGCCCCATCCGATGATGAAGGACGTTCCGCCCGCGAATCCGGCCGTGGCCCGCTTCTATGTCGACCTCCTCGCCGTGCTCAAGGAGAAGACGGAGGGCCGCCGCACCGAGGGGGAAACCCGTGCGCTGGAGGATATCCTGCACCAGCTCCGCATGAAGATCCTGGACCTCGAACCCGCACCCGGAAACCTGAAGGTGAACCCGTGAGGCTGCCGTACCGCCCGCTGTTCCTCGGTTTCCTGATGGTGGCCCTTGGGAGCTTGCTCCAGGCCCAAGCTCCCCAGGCCGCAGTTCCGGCGGGTCCGGAGCCCGCCCGTGAAACGGCCCTCAGTCCGGCCGTGGCCCTGAGCCATCGGGCGGAAGGGCTGAAGGCCGCGTTCCGCTCCGGAAACCCGGACCTCATCGAAGCTGCCATCCAAGAGGTGGAAGGCGTCCGACTGAAGTATTCGGTGCTGGACGTCCTGCCCCTGGTGGAGGGCATGGCCCTCTGGGCCCGGCAGGAAGGCCAGGCCGGTCGGGCCGACGTGGGCCTCCGGGCCGTGGAAGCCGTCGAACGATGGGCGCCCGGGCACCCCACGCTGCTTGGGACGCGGGTCATCCTCACCCGGCAGGAAGGCGTGAAGGGGTGGTTCCTTTCGCTGCCCGATCTCTTGCGCCTCACCAAGTTCCGCATGGAGCACGAGGCCCAGCGCTGGCTTTGGCTGCTGCAGCACCTGGGCGTCCTCCGCATGGCCGCCACCCTGCTCCTGTGGGGATGGACCCTGGCCCTGGCCCTGCGCTATCGCAACGTCCTCCGCCACCTCTGGGAGGAACCCCTCCAGGACAAGGGAGTCAAGCCCGCCGTGGCGGCCCTCCTCGGGGCCCTCATCCTCGCCTTCCCGGTGATCCTCGGCCTGGATCCCGGCTTCGCCGCCCTTTACTGGCTTTGGCTCCTCTCCCCATTCCTCACCGTGCCCGAGGTCAGGGTCACGGCCCTCATCATGGTGCTCCAGTTGGCCCATCCGGCCTTGGAGCTCCTGGAACCGCTGGCCAAGGTCCCGGCCTCCCCCAGTGTGCTCACCACCCAGGTGCAGCCCCAGGCCCAGGCCATTTCGGCCAGCACCTTCGCGGCCCTGCCCAAGGGCGATCAGGCCTTCCTGAGGGGGTGGGCTGAACTCCAGCAGGGCAAGTGGGCTGAAGCCGAAGCCACCTTCAACGACCTGCTGGCCACCCACCCGGACAAGGGCAGGGTGCTCAACAACCTCGGCGTGGCGCGGTTCCACCGGGGGGATGTCGCGCAGGCCCAGAAGGACTTCGACGCTGCGAGCCTCATCGACGGGAAGCAGCCAGAAATCCTGTTGAACCAGAGCGTGCTCGCCTACCTTCGCCTGGATACCGAGTTGGGGGCCCAGAAGCAGAACGATGCCCGGGACGCCGATCCGGACCTCTACAAAAAGCTCATCACCGTGGCCGGGGAGCAGAAGGACTCCCGCACCTATCCCATCCCGTTGCCCGATTCCCCGGAGCGCGTGAGTGCGCTGGGTGGTGGTGCCGAGGCGGACCTGGGCATGGGGTCCGTGCTGCATGAGCCCGGATTCCTCATGAGTCTCGTGCTGCCGCCCCTCATGCTGGCCCTCTTCATCCTCCGCGTCCGCGCTTCCATGCGCCAAGCCCACGCCACCCAGTGCATCCGATGCGGGGAGCCCTTCCGCACCACGGATAGCGGGAATCCGGAAGTGTGCTCCAAGTGCCATCACCTCTTCGTCCTGAAGGATGGCCTGCATCAGGAGAGCCGGAAGCGGAAGATCGACGAGGTCGGTGACCATCAGGCGGCCACCCGCCGGATCCACAAGGCCCTCATCGCGTTCCTGCCGGGCCTGGACCTCGTGTTCGTAGGCGACGCCCGCGAGGGGTTCATGGAATGGATCCTGATCTGCCTGGCGGCGGCCATGGTGCTGGCCACGGGGCGCAGCGTGCGCTACCCCGGGGAGGTCCTTCCGGATCCGCTCTCCACCTGGCTTCCCATCGGGATGGTGTTTCTGTTCCTGCTCTACCTGCGTTCCTGGGTGAAGCTCACCCCGAGGAGGGGCCATGGCGCTTGAAGGCTCCCTGAGGGATTTCGACCTCTTCTCCCTGTTCAACATGATCAAGATCCAGGGGAAGAACGGCACCCTGGTGCTGAGCCAGGGCCAGGAGTTCGTGAAGGTCTTCTTTGAGAATGGCGAGATCGTGGGCTGCGACAGCAACCAGATCCGCATGGAGGATCGGGTGGGCACCATGTTGGTGCGCCTGGGTCGCCTCACGGGTGAGGAGCTGCTGGAGATGATCCAGATGCAGCGCCAGACCCTGAAGCGCATGGGAACCTTGCTGCTGGAGAGCGGCAAGGTGAGCCCCCAGGACCTCCAGGACGCGCTGTTCCAGCAGGCCACCGCGATCCTCCACCGTTCCTTCCGATGGGTGGCAGGCGACTACCGCTTCGATTCCATGCTCCCGCCCGACCTGGATCGGGACCACTTCCAGCCCATCCCCGTTGACACCATCCTCATGGAGGCCGCCCGCATCCAGGATGAATGGCCCGAGGTCGAGAAGCGGCTCCCCGGCATGTCCGTGGCGCTGGGATTGACGTCCTCCGCGTCGGCCCTTCACCTGGACATCCACCGGGATCTCAGCCATGTGTTCGATGGCCAGGAAGCAGCATCTGGATCCTCAGGGCTCACGCATGAGCAGGAAGTTGTGCTCAGCTACTTCGACCAGCCCCAGAGCATCCAGGAGGTCATCCAGATCAGCCGGTATGAGGAACTGGACACCTGCAAATGCATCGCGGACCTCCTCGAGCGCGGTCTGCTCCAGCCCATGGGGATCGACGCCCCGAAGGTGATCCGCCCCTGGGTGGGGGATACGCCCATGCAGGACCTCCTGCCCGAGTGGGAGGGCCCCAGCAACCTGCTCATGCCCCTGACCCTCCTCTTCCTTGCGATTCCCCTCCTCACCTACGTCCCCCGCGCCCGGGGTTCCATCAATGCCGGCCTCGCGAGTCTCCAGCCCGTGGACATGTGGGTGGTCCCGGATGGGACCACCCGCACCCGTCAGAATTGGGCCTTCCGCATGGCCTCGCCCACGGATGGCGGTGAAGCGCTGGCCAAGGCCCTCGGGCGGCCCCTCGGGGCCCCCAATCCGATCAAGGACTTCACAAAGCTCCCGGATCCGATGAAGGCGCCTGTGGAACCTCCGGCGGCGCCAGAACCAACACAGGTCAAGGGCTCCAAGAAGAAATAGGGACGGTGATGGTGGTGGAGCGGCAGCGGCCGGGCACCCTGGAGGTGATCTGCGGTCCCATGTTCAGTGGCAAGTCGGAGGAGCTGATCCGGCGCCTCCGACGCGCCCGCATCGCCCGGCAGCGGATCCAGGCCTTCAAGCCGGCCCTGGACGATCGCTACGACGCCGTGGCCATCGCCAGCCATGCGGAATCCCGCTTCGAGGCCCTGCCCGTGGCCGACAGTGGCGAGCTCGCCCGGCATCTGGCTCCGGAGGTGGAGGTGGTGGCCATCGACGAGGTCCAGTTCTTCGATGAGGGGCTCCTCGACCTGGTGGAGCGCATGGCGGATGGCGGCATCCGCGTGATCCTCGCGGGCCTGGATCTGGACAGCGAGGGGCGGCCATTCGGGATCATGCCCCAGATCCTCGCCCGGGCTGAACACGTGCTCAAGCTACAGGCCATCTGCATCGAGTGCGGGGCCGGAGCCAGCCGCACCTACCGGAAGGTCCGGAGCGGTGGACAGGTGCTCGTGGGCGCCGCGGACCTCTACGAAGCCCGATGCCGCCACTGCCACCGGGAAGTCGACGGATCGCAGGTGACTTTGGGCACCACCCTGGAAGGCCGTGGATAGCCCGAGCAGCCGATGATTCATCGGTCCAATCCGTGATCTGGGCCCTAGGTATTCGGTGGATGCAGTCCTAAACTGAGCGGCACGGATGCGCTGCTGCAGTATCCGCCCGTCCCAAACTCCCGCCCGCGGCTGCAGGGCAATTCAAGGAGCTCCCCATGGCTGGTGCCTACGCCACCTTCAAACACATGACCGACTACATGGGCTTCCAGGGCCTGTTGACGGAGGAAGAGAACATGGTCCGCGAGGCGGCCCGTGACTTCGTCAACGCCGAGGTGCTGCCCATCATCGAGAAGCACGCCCAGAACCAGACCTTCCCCACGCACCTGATCCCCATGATGGGCGAGCTGGGCTTCTATGGCCCCTCTCTCCCTGAGGAGTACGGCTGCGCCGGCCTGAGCAGCGTGGCTTACGGCATCCTCATGTACGAGCTGGAACGCGGCGACTCCGGCCTCCGCTCCTTCGCCTCCGTGCAGGGCTCCCTGGTGATGTGGCCCATCTACGCCTATGGCTCCGAGGCGCAGAAGAAGTACTGGCTGCCCAAGCTCGCCAAGGGCGAGAAGATCGGCTGCTTCGGCCTCACCGAGCCCGACTTCGGCTCCAATCCCGGTGGAATGCTCACCAAGGCCGTGAAGGAACCGGGCGGCAAGTGGCGCATCAACGGCACCAAGATGTGGATCACCAACGGCACCGTGGCCGATGTGGCCGTGGTGTGGGCCCAGACCGAGGACGGCATCCGCGGCTTCCTGGTGGAGAAGGGCACCCCCGGCTTCTCCGCCCCCGAGACGCACGGCAAGTGGAGCCTCCGGGCCTCCGTCACCTCCGAGCTGATCCTCGAGGATGTGATCGTGGACGAGGAGAAGTCCCTCCTGCCCAACGTGAAGGGCCTGAAGGGTCCCCTGGGTTGCCTCACGCAGGCCCGCTACGGCATCGCCTGGGGCGCTCTGGGTGCCGCCGACGCCTCCTACCAGTGCGCCCTCGACTACTCCCTGAGCCGCATCCAGTTCGACAAGCCCATCGCCAGCTACCAGCTCCAGCAGGAGAAGCTGGCCTGGATGGTCACCGAGCTCACCAAGGGCCAGTTCCTGGCCCTGCAGCTGGGCCGCCTCAAGGACCAGAAGAAGTTCACGCCCGCCCAGGTCTCCATGGCCAAGATGAACAACGTGAACGTGGCCCTCGAGATTTGCCGCAAGGCCCGCACCATCCTGGGCGCCAATGGCATCCTCGACGAGTACCCCGTCATGCGCCACATGGCGAACCTCGAGAGCGTGTACACCTACGAGGGCACCCACGACATGCACACCCTGATCATCGGTCAGGAAGTGACGGGGATCCCGGCGTACCGGTAAAAGCAGACCGGAGGCCGGAGACTGGAGGCTGGAGTGGGACGCGTCCCTCCTCCAGCCTCCAGCCTGTTTGGCTCCAGCCTCGCAGGGGTGATGGCCCCACCCGGATTCGAACCGCCGTACTGGCGAAGCGGATGCGGGTCGCGAGTGGACCGGCCGGGGGCCGGTTCCGAGCGGGCCCCCGCACCGCTGAGCATAGGCCCCATCTGGGCGCGGGATTCCGGCTGCGCCGGACCAGGATGGAACGCTCGCGCGTCCCATCCTTGGCCCTACCCGCCCGATGGGGCAGATTCCTGGGGCCGAATCCCAGTGGTGGCCCCACTGGGATTCGAACCCCCGTACCGCCGCGCCGGAACTGCGCACGGGGCTCGGGCTGCGCCCGACCGGTCCGGAACGCTGGAGCGTCCCGAACCTGCCCCTACCTGCGCGATCCGGCAGATTCTCCGATCCGAATCCGGGTGGTGGCCCCACCCGGATTCGAACCGCCGTACCGCCGCGCCCCATCTGGGCACGGGTTTCCGGCTGCGCCGGACCGGCGAAGCACGCTCGCGCGTCCTTCGCCTAACCCTACCTGCCCGATGGGGCAGATTCCTGGGTTCGAATCCCAGTGGTGGCCCCACTGGGATTCGAACCCAGGACCAAGCGGTTATGAGCCGCCAGCTCTGACCGCTGAGCTATAGGGCCGGGGTCAGTGTAGCAAATTCATGGGGGGACTCGGGTTTGACAACGATCACCCGATTGGCCCCTTGCCCCCCCCGGGGGACACGCGCAAGCTTGGGGCACCTTAGACAGAAAGGGGTGCCCCGTGAATGGCAAGTCCCTGTCCCAACCCCGCGTCGCGGCCCTCGTCGGCCCTTCGTTGAGCGGCAAGACCTCCTTGCTCGAGGCGCTGCTCCTGGCCGCTGGCGCGCTTCCGAAGAAGGGCAACGTCAAGGACCACACCACCACCGGTGATAGCTCCATGGAGGCCAAGGCCCGGGGCATGTCCACCGAGACCACCGTGGCCTCGGCGCAGGTGGACGGCGAGTCCTGGACCTTCCTGGACTGCCCCGGCTCCGTGGAGTTCCAGCAGGAGGCCCTGCAGGCGCTCCTGGTGGCCGACGTGGCCGTGGTGGTGGTGGATGCGGATCCCGCGCGCGCCATGGCGGCCGGCCCGGTCCTCCAGTTCCTGGATGCGCGGAAGATCCCGCACGTGGTCTTCATCAACAAGGTCGACCTCCCTGGCTCCGCCTCCAAGTTGCGCGACACGCTCACGGCCCTGCAGGCCCAGAGCGCGCGGCCGCTGGTGATGCGCGAGATCCCGCTGAAGGACGGTGAGAACATCGTCGGATTCGTGGATCTGGTGAGCGAGCACGCCTACGGCTACAAGGGCCACGAGGACGCCGAGCTCTCCCAGCTCCCGGACAACGCCCTCCCCGAGGAGGCCGAGGCCCGCCGCGAAATGCTGGAACGCCTCGCGGACCTGGATGACCACCTCCTGGAGGAGCTCCTGGAGGAGATCCAGCCCACCACGGAGGAGATCCAGGAAAACCTCCGCAAGGACCTCAAGGACGACCTCCTGGTGGAAGTGTTCTTCGGCAGTGGCGAACAGGATCACGGCATCAAGCGGCTCCTCAACGCCCTCGCCCAGGAGGCCCCGGAGGTCCACGAGACCGCTCAGCGCCTGGGTCTCCCGAAGGAAGGTGCTTTCCTGGCCCAGGCCTTCAAGACCCTCCACGCCCCCCACGTCGGAAAATTGAGCTTCGCCCGGATCTGGCGCGGCGAGGTGGCGGATGGCTCGCCCCTGGACGGCCAGCGCGTGTCCGGAGTCTACCGGCTCTTCGGCAGCCAGCAGCAGAAGCAGCCCAAGGCCGTGGCCGGCGAGATCGTGGCCTTGGGCCACCTGGATTCACTGCGGACGGGGCAGGGCATCACCGGCACCGCTGTGCTGGACCTGCCCTGGATGGAGACGCTGCAGCCCCTGGCCGCCATCAGCCTCCACACCACCAAGAGCGGGGATGAAGTGAAGCTGGGTGCGGCCCTGGCCAAGCTGGGCGAAGAGGACCCGAGCCTCCAGCTGGAGCAGAATGCCGAAACCCACGAACAGATCCTCTGGGGTCAGGGCGATATCCACCTGCGGAACGCCCTGGACCGCCTCAAGAGCCGCTTCGGCCTCGAGGTGAAGACCGAGGCCCCGCTGGTGCCCTATCGGGAGACCATCCGGAAGGGCGTACAGCAGCACGGCCGATTCAAGCATCAGTCCGGCGGCCATGGCGCCTTCGGCGATGTGCACCTGGAGATCAGCCCGCTTCCCCGCGGCGAAGGCATCGTCTTCGAAGAGCGCATCGTGGGCGGCGTCATTCCCCGCCAGTTCTTCTCCTCGGTGGAGAAGGGCATCCGCGAGTGGGCCAAGCAGGGTCCCCTGGGTTTCCCCGTGGTGGACTTCCATGCGGCCCTCTTCCATGGCAGCTACCATTCCGTGGACAGCTCTGATGCCGCCTTCCAACAGGCCGCGCGCATCGCCATGAGCGAAGGCATGCCCAAGTGCAGCCCCGTGCTGCTGGAGCCCATCCTGGCCCTTCAATTGCACGCGCCCTCGGAGTTCACGGCCAAGGTGCAGCGGATGGTCACAGGCCGACGCAATGGGCAGATCCTGGGCTTCGATCAGCGCGAGGGTTGGCAGGGGTGGGACACCGTGTCCGCGAAGCTGCCCCAGGCAGAACTGAAGGACCTGATCACCGAGCTCAGGAGCCTCACCATGGGCATCGGCACGTTCAACTGGACCTTCAGCCACCTGCAGGAAGTGGAGGGCCGGGAAGCCGATCGGGTGGTCGAAACGCGCAAGCGCAGCCTGGCGGAAGCCCGGGGCTGAACTCCGCTGAGTCGGATGTCGCGGGGCCTTCGGGCCCCGCGACATCCGGGCGGATCTGCTAGGCTCAGGCATCCGTCCGGAGTCGTTGATGCTGAGGTCCATGAGGATGCCCTCCCTCGTCCTGGGGGCGACCCTCTGCCTGGCCCAGGGGCCCAAGGACTGGAAGCCGGCCTTGGCGCCGGGCGAATCCCTCGGCCTGGGTGGCGCGCGGGAGGGGATCAATGTCTACGGCGAAGCCACCCGCCCCCATCCCCTGGGCTTCGTCGCCAAGCTCGTGTGGCTCCGGATGCAGGGTACGGAGTGGGAGGCCCGGGGGTTTCGGGCCCGCTGCACCGGGTCTCTGGATGGGCTGGCCTGCTCGAATCCGAAGGGGCATGGCCGCGTGGATCTGGGGAAGGCCCTCCGGGAGGGGTGCGACCTGGGCTTCCTCGTCTGGGCACGGGCCAGTGTGGCCGACTGGAGCCAGGAGAGCGGCGAGGGGTCCGCCCGGCTGCGCTTGGAGGAGGGGTTCCGTTCCTTCCTGGGACGCCGCCTTCCCGCGGGGGATGGCCCCCCCGTGCTGGGACTGGAGTGGGTCGGGCAGGGCACCCTGCTGCAGGGCTCCGTCCGCGAAATCCTCGATTGGATGCTGGAGCCGGCCCAGGAGGGTCTGGCCCAGCAGGCCCGCCGCTACTTCGGGAACCTGACCCAGGATCCCATCGGGGACTGGTGGGTCGCCGCGGGTGCTTCCGTCGGCATGGGGGAAACCGGAACCTGGGTCTGCGGGAGCAACGGGAGCACCTATGCGCTCCTCCATCTGCCCCGCACCCTCCCCAAGACCGAGGCCGTGGCCCGATTCAAATCCCTGCTTTCGCTGAAGTAGCGGACCCGTGGGAGAAGACCCGGGCTGGGCGGCGCGGCGCCTCGCGGTAGACTGAAGGGTTGAGGCTTTCATGACCCTGCAAGAAGAGATCCAGCGCCGGCGCACCTTCGCCATCATCAGCCACCCCGACGCGGGCAAGACCACGCTCACCGAGAAGCTGCTGCTGTACGGGGGCGCCATCGACCGGGCCGGCTCCGTGAAGGGGCGGGAAGGGGCGGGTCATGCCCAGAGCGACTGGATGAGCATCGAGCAGGAGCGCGGTATCAGCGTCACCAGCGCCGCCATGCAGTTCGACTTCAAGGGCTTCGCCATCAACCTGTTGGACACCCCGGGCCACCAGGACTTCAGCGAGGATACCTACCGGGCCCTCACGGCCGCCGACTCCGTGGTGATGCTGTTGGATTGCGCCAAGGGCGTGGAAGAGCAGACCAAGAAGCTGTTCCGCGTGGCCTCGGAGCGCAAGCTCCCCATCTTCACCTTCGTGAACAAGCTGGACCGTCCCGGCCGCGAGCCCATCGACCTCATCGACGAGGTGGAGGAGCTCTTCGGGCTCCATGCGGTGCCCATGACCTGGCCCATCGGCTCCGGGCCCGACTTCAAGGGCGTGTACGTGCGCGCCACGGGCCAGATCGCCCTCTTCGAACGGGCCAAGAAGGGACAGAAGGCCCAGCTGGTGGGGAAGGGCACCCTGGATGACCCGGAAGTGGCGGAGCTGCTGACCCCCAAGGAACTCCAGCAACTGAAGGACGATATCGAGCTCATGGACACGGTGCTGCCCACCTTCGACAAGGAGGCCTTCCTGCGGGGCGAGCAGAGCCCGCTCTTCTTCGGTTCCGCCGTGAACAACTTCGGCGTGGGCGACTTCCTGGACGTGTTCGTCAACCTCGCACCCCCGCCGGGCCCGCGGCCCACCTTGGATGGCGGCGCCATCCAGCCGGATCAGAAAGCCTTCACGGCTTTCGTGTTCAAGGTGCAGGCCAACATGAACAAGGCCCACCGGGATCGCGTGGCCTTTGCCCGCATCGTGAGCGGCAAGTTCGAGCGGGGCATGGATGCGCTCCATGTCCGCGAGAAAAAGAACCTGAAATTGAACTATCCCCACATGTTCTTCGGGCGCGAGCGGACCATCGTGGACGAAGCCTGGCCCGGCGACATCCTGGGCCTCATCAATCCCGGCCAGTTCCGCATCGGCGATGTCCTCAGCAGCGGCGGTCCGGTCACCTTCCACGGCGTGCCCCGCTTCAGCCCGGAGCAGTTCGTCTCGGTACGCTTGGCAGACCCGGGGGCCCGCAAAGGCTTCCTGAAGGGCCTCCAGCAGATCGCCGAGGAGGGCGTGGTGCAGGTCTTCTGGCCCAAGGGTGGCGCACCCCTGCCCATCCTGGGCGCCGTGGGCCGCCTCCAGTTCGAGGTGCTCCAGCACCGGCTCAAGGACGAATATGCCTGCCAGGTGGTCCTGGAGCCCCGGTCCTTCCAGATGGCCCGGTGGTTGGAGGGGGGCTGGCCCGAGGCCAACAAGTTCTGGGGTGAACTCGTGGAAGATGCCGATGCCAACCCGGCCATCTTGTTCGAAAACGACTGGCAGCGGCGCACCACCGCCGAAAAGAACCCCGACCTGACCTTCCTGGCCCACCCGGCCCGCTAGCCCCGTGGGGTGGCACGGTTTAGGCTTTCCGGAATCCCGCCGATAGAATCCCGACCGAGGCCCTTCATGAGCAATCCCCAGGACATCCGCCCCGAGGACCTGATCGTCACCGAACAGGACGGGACCCGCCGCATCAACCACGATGTGCTGGAAGCCTACGGCCTCTTCAACCTGCCCAAGAGCCTCATGCGCTCGGCCCTGATGGTCTATTACGACAACGCGACCCGGCAGGGCCGCCAGGCCGCCCAGACCGTCCGCACCTTCATCACTCTGGCGAGCAACATCACCAAGTTCCCTCGGGGGGTGGCCATCAACTTCACCCGCGGGCAGGCCTACCGGAAGAACATGCGGATGCTGCGCCGGTACAGTCGCTAGGGCCGTTCCGATCGGCACGCCTAACGCAAAGGACCCGGAAGATCCGGGTCCTTTGCGTTAGGTGGTGCCAGGCGAGGGCACTCAGCCCCCGAAGTAGGGGCCGATCAGCTTGAGGAAGAGCATGGCCAAGCCCGCGGACACGGGGATGGTCAGGATCCAGGCCACGAGGATGTTTCCGGCCACACCCCAGCGAACCGCGCTGACGTTCATGCTGGCCCCCACGCCCATGATGGCGCCCGAGATCACGTGGGTGGTGCTCACGGGGATGCCAAAGTGGGCGGTGGTGAAGAGCACGATGGCGGCGGAGGTTTCCGCGGCGAAGCCGTGGATGGGGCGTAGCTTCACGATCTTGGCACCCATGGTGCGGATGATCTTCCAACCGCCGCTCATGGTGCCGAGGCCCATGGCCGTGGCGCAGGCGAGCTTCACCCACACGGGAACGTCCACCTTGGCACCATGGGCGTGAAGCTTGCCGTAGGTGATGAGGGCCAGGGCGATGATGCCCATGGCTTTCTGGGCGTCATTGGTGCCGTGGGTAAAGGCCATGGCGCCGGCGGACACGAGCTGGAGCTTCCGGAAGGCGAAGTTGACCTTGTGGCCGGCCTTGTGGCGCACGATCCACAGGATCGCGATGATCAGCACCATGGCGATGAGGAAGCCCACCACGGGGGAGACCACGAGGAAGGTGGCGACCTCCTTCAGCTTCTTCGTCTCCAGGGCGCCCCGGCCGGCATGGCCCACCACGGCTCCGGCCAGGGCGCCCACGAGGGCGTGACTGGAGCTGGAGGGGATGCCGAACCACCAGGTGATGAGGTTCCAGGCGATGGCGGACAGGAGGGCCGCCACGATGACGGCCGGAACCACGTCGGAGGAGTGGGCAGCGATGCCCTTGGCGATGGTGGTGGCCACCTGGGTGCCCAGGAGGGCGCCGCCGAAGTTGAGGATGCCGGCCATCATGATGGCGTTTCGGGCGGAGAGCACGCCCGTGGAGACCACCGTGGCGATGGCATTGGCGGTGTCATGGAACCCGTTGATGTAGTCGAAACTCAGCGCCAGGAAGACGATGAGCGCCAGTGCAATCGGGATGTCCATGGCCTAGGCGTTCCGCATCACGGTGGAGCCGACGACCTGGGCCACGAACTCGATCTGATCGGTGGCCTCTTCGATCTGGGCGAGGAGCTCCTTCCACTTGATGAGCTCGATGGGATCGGTCGGGTTCTCGAAGATCTGGGACAGGGCCGTGTGGTAGATGCTGTCGGCCTGGTTCTCCAGGGCGTGGCAGTGCTTGATTCGGGCCCGGATGTCCTTCTGGTCGCTCATGCTGCGCAGGTGTCGGATGAGGGCGGTGAGCTCCTTGGAGCCCTCCACGATGATGGAGCTGAGCTCCGTGACCGCGGGCATGACCTTGCCGATGCGGTAGAGCACCAGCCGCTCCGTGGTGGCGTCCAGCAGGTCGGCCACGTCATCGATGGCGTGGGTGAGGGCGAGGATGTCCTCCCGCTCCAGGGGCGTCACGAAGGTCTGGTTGAGCCGGTCGATGAGGTCGTGGGTGATGCGGTCGCCCTTGTGCTCCAGCGCCTTCATCTCGCGACGGAATTCGGCCCAGCGGGAGGGCTCGTTGGTACGCACGGCGGTATCGAAGAGCACAGCGGCATCGTGGGCGTTGTCGGCGGCCGCCTCGAGCAGTTCGAAGAACACAGTCTCGCGGGGCTTGAGCCAGCGCATCAGGGCGTTCAGGGACATGGTCGGTCTCCGGGGTTCAAACCCCTCCATTGTGCCCGGTGAACAGAGTGTTACGAAGCACTGATTCCGTCACGGGAAGGCCGTTCCGGTAACTTCGGTGTAACCGACCCGCGGATCGGGGCCGCACGCTTCCAGCGGCACCCTGGTTCAACGTCCGCGCCGACCCGCTAGCCGTCCACGGCCCCCATGCGGTAGCCCACGCCCACGATGGTCTCGATGAGGTTGGCGGCGTCTCCCAGCTTGGCTCGGACCCGGCGGACGTGAGCGTCGATGGTGCGGCTTTCACCCAGGTACTCCAACCCCCAGACCTGTTGGAGGATCTTCTCGCGACCCAGGACACGCCTGGGGTTCTTGATGAAGTAAGCGAGCAGCTCGAATTCGCGGCGGGTGAGCTCGATGGGCTTCCCTTCCACCCGGGCCACGTGCATGTCCAGATCCACGGAGACGGGGCCGAAGGACAGGGTCTGTCCTTCGGGTTGGGCTTCCAGGAAGGTGGCCCGGCGGAGGACGGCCCGGATGCGGGCCACGAGTTCGCGGGTGCTGAAGGGCTTGGGCACGTAATCATCCGCCCCCAGTTCCAGGCCGAGCACCCGGTCGATCTCGTCCACCCGGGCGGTGACGAGCAGCACCGGCAGCATCTTCATCTTGGGGTTGGCCCGGATGGCACGGAGGACGTCCAGCCCATCCATGTCCGGCAGGCTCAGGTCCAGGAGGGCGCCCTCGATGCGGGGTCCGGACTCCAGGAGCCGGAGGGCATCGCGACCGGTGCCCGCCAGAAGGGGCGTGAAGCCCTCGCGGCGGAGGTGCTGGTCAAGGGCCTGCCGGATGTCGGCATCGTCCTCGAGGATCAGCAGGTTGGCCATGGTCAATTCCGTCCTTGGAGGTAGCTGTGTTTGGCGCTGCGGCCTTCCAGGATGAACAGCACCTCCTCGGCGATGTTCGTGGCCTGATCGGCAATGCGTTCCCAGTTCTTGATCACCAGGATGAGGTGGGAGGCCCGTTCGATGCAAAGGGGATCCGAGATCATCAGCTTGAGCAGCTCCCGGTAGATGGACTGGTAGAGGTTGTCCACCTTGTCGTCATCGCTGATCACGGCCCGAGCCAGGCTCGCGTCGCTGGTCACAAAGGCATCCGCGGCGCGGCGCACCATGCTCTGGGTCTCGGTGGCCAGCCGTTCCAGGTAGTCCCCGTGGAGGACCGGGGGCTGGTCGTTGAGCATTTTGGCCCGCCGGCAGATGTTCCCGCAGTGGTCACCGATGCGCTCCACCTCAGGGATGATCTTGATGGCCGAGGCGATGAGGCGCAGATCCGCGGCGATGGGGGCCCGTAGGGCCAGCAGGTCGATGCAGAGCTGATCCAGGCGCAGCTCCATCTCATCCAGCTTCTCGTCGAGGATGTTGACCTCGTCGATCAGGGAGGTGTTGCGCTCGATCAGGGCTCGGCGGGTGAGATCGATCATGCGCTCCGCCATCCCCGCCATGGAGAGGAGGCCGTCCTTGAGTCCCTTGAGTTCGGAATCGAAGTGTCGGGCCATCAGCCGAACCTCCCAGTGATGTAGTCTTCGGTCATGCGGTTGGTGG
>DATFAX010000109.1:0-11794 GCA_035254125.1 Holophagaceae bacterium
CCACGTCTCCGAGATCTCCCGCAACCGCGTGGAGGACATCACCAAGGAGTTCCAGCCCGGCCAGGAGCTCACGATGAAGATCGTGAAGCTGGATCCCGTGGAGCGCCGCATCGGCCTCTCCGTGAAGCAGCTGCTCCAGGATCAGGACCGTGGCGAGATCGACTCCGCCAAGGCCACCCAGCAGGCCTCGTTCAAGAAGGCGACCCTCGCGGATGCCTTCGCCCAGGCCAAGCGCGAGGAGTAGTTCGCGCGCAGTACCCCGAAAAGAGGCCCGCGAGGGCCTCTTTTCTTTGGGTTCGGGTTTCTTTTCAAGGGCATGACATTCCCCACCCGAAGCTGCGGACCACCGGATTTCCCCTTATCCTGATGGGGAATCCCATGATCGACTCCTTCGGCCCCTATCGGATCCTCCGCCGCCTGGGCGCAGGCGGCATGGGCGAGGTGTACCTCGCTGAGGATGCCCGGCTGGGCCGCCATGTGGCGGTGAAGGTGCTCGGCCCCACCCAGGCCGGGGACCCGGAGCAGCAGAAGCGGCTGCGTCGCGAGGCCATGGCCGTGGCCCGCCTGGACCATCCGAACATCTGCACCGTCTACGAGGTGGGGGAATGGGAGCGGGGTACCTACCTCGCCATGCAGGCTGTGGAGGGGACGGACCTCGGCACCCTCCTCACCCAGCGCCGCTTCACCTTCGCCGAAGTGATCAGCATCGGGATCCAGGCCGCGGATGTCCTGATGGAGGCCCACGACAAGGGGATCCTCCACCGAGACCTGAAGCCCCAGAACCTCATGCTCACCCCCCGTGGCCTCCTGAAGGTGCTGGATTTCGGCCTGGCCAAGCCCCTCGCCAAGGAGGACCTGGAGAACAGCCTCTCCACGGGCTCCGGGTACGCCATCGGAACGGTGCCCTACATGAGCCCGGAGCAGGTGCGGGGCGAGGCCTTGGATGGCCGCAGCGACCTCTTCTCCCTGGGCCTCGTCCTCTACGAACTCGCCACGGGTCAGCGCGCCTTTCAGGCGGACAGCGCCGTAGAGGTCATGGCCGCCATCCTCCGGGAGGCCCCCCGTGGCATGGAGACCGGCGATCCCACCGTCCATCCGGCCCTGCGCCCCATCCTCACCCAGCTCCTGGAGAAGGACCGGGGCCTGCGCACCCCCAGCGCCCGGGGCCTCCTGGAGCAACTGCGGCAGCTGCACCTCACCATCAGCGCCGACGGAGACCTCCAGAACCTCCCCACCGTGCGGGTGCCCCTGACGTTGCAGGTGCGGCGCCTGCTCCGGCGCCCCCCCCGCTGGGTGCTGGCCGGGGGGATCGCCGCCGGAATCCTCGGCGCCGGCCTGGCCGGATGGGGCCTTCGCAGTCCGCGTCCCGTGGAGAGCCTGGCGGTCCTTCCCATTGGTACCGACGCCGCCGACGCCGAAGTGGATTACGTGGCTGATGGCCTCACCGAGCAGCTCATCAACCAGCTCTCTCGGTTACCGGGCCTGCGCGTCATCTCCCGCACCTCCATCCTCCGCTACAAGGGGCAGGCCCCGGACCTTCCGGCCCTGGCGCGGGAGCTGGGCGTGGATTCCGTGCTCACCGGGCACCTCGGCCGCCGGCAGGATCGACTGGACCTCCACCTGGAGCTTGTGAGCACCGGCGATCGCCGGCACCTCTGGGGCGAGCGGGTCACCGGTTCCCTGGATGAGCTGGGCGATTTCCAGAGCCGCGTGACGCGGGACCTCGGCCGCACCTTGAATCGCCCGGTCGCCCCCGGCCCCGCCTCGGCCGTGGGCCCGGCCCGCAAGGTGGATTCCGAAGCCTACCGGCTCTACCTCCAGGGGCGCTTCCATCAGGACAAGTGGACTCCCGTGGAATTCCAGAAGGCCCTCATTTGCTATGACCAAGCGCTGGCGAAGGATCCCACCTTCGCCCTCGCCCCCGCCGCCAAGGCCACCGCCTACTGGAACATGTCCAGCCAGTTCCTTCGACCTGTGGTGGCCATGGCCCACACCAAGGAGGAGGCGCGCCTCGCCCTTTCCCTGGATCCCGAACTGCCCGAGGCGCATGTGGCCCTTGCAGGGGCCCAGGCCATCCTCGACTGGGATTTCCCGGCAGCGGAGGCCTCGTTCCATCGGGCCCTGCAGTTGGACCCGAAGTGCGCCCTGGCATTGGAGTACCGCGCCTACGTGCTGATCGGGCGGGGCCGCGGCACCGAGGCCCTCGCCCTCCTAACCCAGGCCCGGAAGCTGGATCCCATGTCCCCCATCCTCGAGATGTTCTGCGGGTGGGCCTACCTCTGGTCCGACCGGCCCGACCTCACCCAGGCAGAGAGTTATTTCAGGGCCAGCCTCGCGCGCGATCCCGACTTCTGGTGGTCCCGCCTCTTCCTCGCCTGGACCTTGGACCTCGCCCACCACCCGAAGGAGGCCGCCGCCGAGCTCGAAAAGGCCAAGGCGGGGGGCAGCTCCCTCGTGCTCGGGTACCAGGGTTACCGCCTCGCCAGGGCCGGAGATCGGGCTGGAGCCGAGGCGATCTTGAAGCAGCTCATGGAGCTGACCCCCACCCCCGATGGCTACCCCTCCCCTCACCACATCGCCATGGTCCACGCGGGTCTCGGCAACAAGGCCAAGGCCCTGGAATGGCTACTCCGGGCGAAGGAAGGACGGGAGGAGATCATGCTTTTCCTCACCGTGGATCCCACCTGGGCCCCGCTGCGCGATACCCCGGGATTCAAGGCCCTGCTGCGAGACGTCCACGCCCCGCAGTAGCCCCACCCGAGTCCGCGGGCTTCCAGGCCGCTAGGATGAAGGGGACGGAGATGCACCCCCCATGCAGGATCGCCTGGCGCACTACACCCTCCTCCGACCCCTCGGACACGGGGGCATGGGCGATGTGTTCCTGGCGGAGGACACCCGCCTGCGGCGCAAAGTTGCGCTGAAGCTCCTCCGCCCGGATCTGGCCGACGGTGAGGCGGGCCGTCGGCGCCTCCTGCGGGAGGCCCAGGCCGCGGCCCGCCTCGACCACCCCAACGTGTGCTCAATCTACGAGGTGGGCCAGAGCGAGCGCGGCACCTACATCGCCATGCAGTTCATCGAAGGCGAGACCCTGGCCGATCGCATGAAGCGCGGCCCCATGCCCCTCGAAGCCTTGCTCGACCTGGGAATCCAGGTGGCCGACGCCCTCGCCGAAGCCCATGGCCGGGGCATCCTCCACCGGGACATCAAGCCGCACAACATCATGATCACCGCCAAGGGCCAGGCTAAGGTCCTCGATTTCGGACTCGCCAAGCGCATCGAGGCCATCCCGGACGGGGATACGGGCACCCTCCTCACCAACCCCGGCATGGTCCTCGGCACGGTGCCCTACATGAGCCCGGAGCAGGTGAGGGGCGAGGATCTGGACGGCCGTAGCGACGTATTTTCGCTGGGGGCCGTGCTCTACGAGCTGGCCATGGGTCGCCGGCCCTTCGAAGCCGAAAGCGGCGTGGAATTGATGTCCAGGATCCTCACCCATGATCCCTTCGACGGCGCCGATCATGGTCATTCCCTGCACCCCGGGCTCCGCCCCATCCTCCAGCGAGCCCTGGCCAAGGAGGCCTCCCGCCGCCACCCGAGCGCCCGCGACCTGCGGGAGGATCTCGCCCGGCTCAAGGCGCTGCTCCAGCGGGGTTCCGCCCTCCCCTCCGAGGACGAGCGCACCTTCATCGGCCGACCGCGTGCTTCGGGGTCCGGAACCGTCCCCGCTCCGCGGAACCGCTTGCGCCCCTGGTCCATCGCCCTGGGCGCGTTCCTTGTGGCCGCTGGCGCCATCACCGCCTACCTCGGGCTCCGGCCTCGCCCGGCCGTGGATTCCGTGGCGGTGCTCCCCATCGTCAATGAGAGTGGCGACCCCGCCCTCGATTACCTGAGCGATGGCCTGACCGAAAACCTCATCCAGCAGCTCTCGCACCTGCAGGGACTGAAGGTGATCGCCCGTGCCTCCATTCTCCATTTCAAGGGACAGCATCCGGATCCCGGCAACGTGGGCCGTGAGCTGGGCGTGCGGACCGTGGTGGTGGGGCGCATGCGCACCCGGGAGGGCCAGCTCCTCCTCAACCTGGAATTGGCGGATGCCCAGGGCGGGACCCGCCTGTGGGAGACCCGGCTCCAACGGCCCGCCTCGGACCTGGTATCCCTCCAGGACAGCCTCTCCCGTGAACTCGCCCAGCACCTGGGCCGGGGGAGCCAAGCCGCCGACATCCAGGCCCTGCAGCAGGCCGGCGTGAAGACCTCTTCCGCCCAGGCCTACGATCTCTACATGAAGGGCCGGTTCTACGCGGACCGTTGGGTCCCCGGGGAAGTGGAACGCGGCATCGCCTACTTCGATCAGGCCCTGGCCCTGGATCCCAACTTCGTGCTGGCGCGCCTCGGCCGGGCCAACGCTTACTGGGGCCTCAGTGGCGCCTTCAGGCCCAGCGGTGACATGATGCCCAAGATCAGCGCCGAAGCGGAGGCGGTCCTGCGGCTTGAGCCCGACCACCCCGAGGCCTTGGTGCTCAGGGGCCTCGCCACCTACTCCTACCATTTCGATGTCGCCCAGGCGGAACCCGATTTCGCGAAGGCCCTCGCCCTCGCTCCCACCTCCCCGGCGGTCTTGCAGCCCCTCGGATTCGCCCGTATGACCCAGGGCCGCGCCGCCGAGAGCATCGCCCTGGAGAAACGGGCCATCGAGGCGGATCCCCTCTCCCCCACCGCCTGGATCTTCCTCGCCATGACCCAGCAGACGGCCGGGGATTACCGGGCCTCGAGCGCGTCCGCCCAACGCGCCCTCGCCCTGGAGCCGGAGATGTGGTGGGGCAACCTCATCCTGGGGCTCAACCACCTCTATCAAGGGCGCCCCTCCGAAGGCCTGAAGTACGTGAACCTGGCCGCCAGCTCCCGGAGCAACTACGCCGTGGCCTTCAAGGGCAAGGTCCTTGGCCTCATGGGCCGCAGGGAGGAGGCGCGGGAGATCCTGCGGTTCCTTGAGTCACCCAAGGCCCGGGAGGCAGGGTACGTATCGCCCATTCACGTCGCCCTCGTCCACCTTGGGCTCGGAGCGCGCAAGGAGGCCTTCGCCTGCCTGGACAAGGCCCTGGTTGGGCATGAGGAGGAAATCACCGGTGTGCCGACCCTCGCCCATTGGCGTGAGCTCCGTACCGATGCCGACTACCCTGCATTCCTCGCCAAGCTCCAAAGCCGGGGGTACCGGCCTCCATCGGGCTCGGCGGCCCATTGAATCCGGGCGGCGCCCGTTTACGGCTAGGATGGATCCAACACTTCCGGAGCCTCCACCCGCATGGGACCTGAAACCCTGGCCCATTACCGCATCCTGCGCCCCCTGGGGACCGGGGGCATGGGCGAGGTGTTCCTGGCCGAGGACACACGCCTGAACCGCAAGGTGGCGCTCAAACTGCTCCGACAGGACCAGTCCGAAGGTGAGGCGGGCCGGAAGCGTCTCCTGCGGGAGGCCCAGGCCGCGGCGCAGCTGGACCATCCCAACGCCTGCGCCATCTACGAGGTGGGCGAGAGCGAGCTGGGTGCCTACATCGCCATGCAGTTCATCGAGGGTGAAAGCCTCTCGGAGCTGATGTCGCATCAACGCCTGGAGCTGCCCGTCGTGCTCGACATCGGCATCCAGGTCGCCGATGCGCTGGCCGAGGCCCACGCCCGGGGTCTGGTGCACCGCGATATCAAGCCCCAGAACATCATGGTGACGGCCAAGGGCCAGGCCAAGGTGCTGGACTTCGGCCTCGCCAAGCGCATGGAGGCCATCCCCGTGGGGGAGACGCACACCGTGCTCACCAACCCCGGCATGGTCCTCGGCACGGTGCCCTACATGAGCCCCGAACAGGTGAAGGCCGAGGAACTGGATGGCCGCAGCGATGTGTTTTCCCTGGGCGCGGTGCTCTTCGAGCTGGCCACGGGCCGCCGCCCCTTCGAAGCCCACAGCGGGGTCGAGCTGATGGCCATGATCCTCACGCACGATCCCTTCAACGCCTCGGATCCCAACCTTCCCTTGAATCCGGAGCTCCGTCGCATCCTCCAGAAGGCCCTCGCCAAGGATCTCCCCTCGCGCTACCAAGGCGCCCGGGAACTGCGGGAGGACCTGATCCGGCTGCGGGCCCTCGTGGCCTCCGGCCCCGGCGCCTTCGGTCCCGGGAACGACGCCACCACGATCCACCGGGCCCGGATGTCCGGGGACACCGCGGCCCACGCACGTCGGCGGGGCTGGGCGGTCGGGATCGGGGCTGCCCTCTTCGTGGGCTGCCTCCTCGGCGTCTATGCCTGGCTCCGGCCCAGGCACACCGTGGACTCCATCGCCGTGCTGCCCATCGTCAATGAGAGCGGCGATGCCAATGTGGACTACGTGAGCGACGGCCTCACGGAGAACCTCATCCAGCAGCTCTCCCACCTCCAAGGCCTGAAGGTGATCGCCCGTTCCTCCATCCTGCGATACAAGGGGCAGAACGCAGATCCGGCCACCGTGGGACGGGAACTGGGCGTGCGGGCGGTGCTCGTGGGGCGCATGCGCACCCGCGACGGCCAACTGCTCCTCAACCTCGAGCTGGCCGATGCCCGGGAGCAGAGTCGCCTGTGGGGCACCCAACTCCAGCGCCCCGCCTCGGACCTGGTGGCCATCCAGGATGGCGTGGCCCGGGAGCTCTTCCAGCACCTCGGCCGCCTGGACACCGAACAGGATCGGAAGGCCGTGGATCAGGGCCGCATCCGCGCCCAGGCCGAGAGCTACGAACTCTACCTGAAGGGCCGCTACCACACCGAACGGTACGCGCCCGAGGACTTCCAAAAGGCCGTCGTGTTCTTCGACCAGGCCATCGCCAAGGATCCCTCCTTCGCCCTCGCCCATGCCGGCAAGGCCTACATGTGGTGGACCGCCTCCGGCGCCTTCTTCCCCAGCAAGGTGGCCATGGCCAAGGTGCGGGAGGAAACCGAGATCGCGCTGAAGCTGGACCCCAACCTCGCCGAGGCCTGGAGCGCCCAGGGCCAGGCCCGGGCGATCCTGGACCATGATTTCATCCGGGCTGAGGCGGACCTCCGGAAGGCCGTCAGCTTGAATCCCGGCTCCGCCGTGGTCCACCAGCACCTCGGGTACCTGCTGATGTCCTTGGGCCGCCAGGCCGAAGCCCGCGCCGCCTTCAAGACCTGCCTGGACCTGGACCCCTTCTCCTCCTTCTCCAACACGTTCCTGGGTGGCACCTATTTCTACGACCGGGACTTCGCCAATGCGGAGCGCTTCTTCCGCAAGGCCCTCACCCTCGACCCCGAGAACCCCATCGCCCATTTCATGCTGGGCTGGTGCCAGGATCGGATGAACCAGCCCAAGGCCGCCCAGGCCAGCCTGGAGATCGCCGTGCGCTCAGGGAGCCCCTGGATGCTGGGCTACCAGGGCTACCGGGAGGCCCGGCTGGGGAACCGCGCCAAGGCCGAGGGGATCTTGAAGGAGCTCACCGCCCGCCAGGGCCAGGCGGGCCTCTATGTAAGCCCCTACCACCTGGCCATGGTCCACCTCGGATTCCGGGACCTGCCGAAGGCGCTGCAGCTGGCCAATCAATGCGTGGATGGGCAGGACGAGATGACGCTCACCCTGCCCGTGGACCCCATCTGGGATGAGTATCGGGACGACCCCCGAGTCCAGGCCCTCCTGAAGGCGGCCGGACATCGGGTACCGTCATCGCCTTCGCGTTAGAAGACCACGAAGGAATCGGTGGGGCTGGCGTGCTGCGCGAGGAAGGCGTCGCCGAGCTTCTCCTTGGCGGAGATGAGGTGGTCGACCTCGGCCTCGGACAGCGATTCGATCTTGTCGAGATCCTCCTGCGAGGGGCTCGTGCTGGCGTTGGGGTTGAGGATGCCGGCGGTGACCAGGCGATCGTAGTTGCTCATGCTTGCTCCTTGGTGGCGGACGGCAGCGGCGCTGAGAGCACGGCTCTCAGCAGGTCCTGGGTGAAGGTCTGGGCCTGCAGCCCGCAGAGGGAGATGGCCTCCTCCTGGGCCGGGGAGAGGTCGAGTTCATCCATCAGGCCGTGGATCTCGGCCCCGTGGAAGGGATCCAGCCGGGCGTGATCCAGGTAGAAGCGGAAGGCCTCCCGGGGAAGACCGCTGCGGGCGATCACCGATTCCAGGAAGGGCACGGTCATGGGCCGCCCCTCCAGGACGGCCAGGAAGCCCAGGATGCCCACCGGGTGGTGCTGGTCCACCCAGATGTAGGCGCAGCCCAGGAGGGCCACCGCGGCTCCGGAAGGGAGCCTACGGGCTTCGATTGCCCGGTCGAACCCCAGCGCTTCCAGGTCGTCGAGCACCCAATCCGCGTGCCCCCGTTCCTCTTCCACGTGGCGGGTGAGGTAGGCTCCCACGGCCTCGGCCACCGGGTCGCCCCAGGCCAGGGCCCGATCCCTGGCGAACGTCATCAGGGGGATCCCTCCGCGGCTCACGGCGTGCAGTTCCCGGAGCAGCAGGGGATACCGGCCCGGAAGGTCGGGCCCTTCCCAGAACCGCCGGAGATCGCCCGACAGGCCCGCTCCGAAGAGGTCGAGCTTGGCACGCAGACGCAGGCTGGGGGGCGTGGAGGCGGCTGTGGAAGTCATGGCTGAGGTGGAGTCAGCCTAGCGGACTGCGGATTCCACGGCCAGATGAATCAGACCTTCGCCTTCAGGAAGGTGCCCATGCGTTCCAGGGCCATCTGGATGTTCTCGGCGCTGTTCGCATAGCAGATGCGCACGTGCTCCGCACCACTGGGGCCGAAGTTGCCGCCGGGGATCACGGCCACATGCTCCTCTCGCAGCAAGCGCTCGCAGAAGGTGTCGGCATCCATGCCCGTGGGGGCGATGGAGGGGAAGGCGTAGAAGGCCCCCTGGGGTGCCACGCAGGGCAGTCCCAGCTCCTGGAAGCCCGCGAGGAGGATCTGGCGGCGTCGGTCGTATTCGAGGCGCATCTGCTCCACGAAGGGCTCCCCCTCGCGCATGGCCGCAAGGCCCGCGTACTGGGCCATGGTGGGGGCGCTCATGATGTTGTACTGGTGCGCCTTGGTGATGGCGGCGATGACATCCTTCGGGCCAGCCACCCACCCGAGGCGCCAGCCGGTCATGGCGTAGGCCTTGGAGAATCCGCCCAGCAGGGCCGTGCGCTCCTTCATGCCGGGCAGGCTGGCGAAGCACGTGTGGTGCGCGTCGCCGTAAACGAGGCGGTCGTAGATCTCGTCGGAGAACACGATCAGATCGTGCTTCTCGGCAAGCTGGGCCAGGGCCTCCGCCCGGTCCCGGGTCAGCACCGCGCCCGTGGGGTTCGACGGGTAGCCCAGCAGCAGGGCCTTGGTGCGGGGGGTGATCGCGTCGGCGATGCGCTGCACGTCGGGTTGGAAACCCTCCTCGCGGCGGCTGGGCACGAGCACGGCCCTCCCTTCCGCGAAGCGCACGGAGGGCACGTAGGAGACGAAGCAGGGCTCGGGGATCACCACTTCGTCCCCGGGCTCGAGGGTCGCCAGGCAGAGGTTCTGCAGTCCCTCGCTCACGCCCACCGTGAGCAGGATCTCCGTGGCGGGGTCGTAATCCACGCCATAGCGGCGCTTGAGCAGGCCCGCGATCTCCTGGCGCAGCTCGAGGAGCCCGGCGTTGGAGGTGTAGGCCGTCCGCCCTTCACGGAGGCTGCGGATGGCGGCCTCGCGGATGGGTTCGGGCGTCACGAAGTCCGGCTCGCCGATACCCAGGGAGATCACCTCCTCCATGGTGGCGGCAATGTCGAAGAATTTCCGGATCCCGGAGGCGGGCACGTCATGGATGCGGGAGGCGATGCGGGGACGGGACACGGAGACACCCAAACAGTCAGGGCCCCAGTATCCGCCCGTTCCGGAGGCGTCCCAAGGCCTAATCTGGCGGGGCCGACGGATCGTCGGAAGGCCCTGGCCTGACCGGTGGTAGGTCCCCCAGGGCCCGGCTCCCCGTGGGATCCTGCGGGAACGGAGAATCCATGGCTTCGGACCACACCCAGGATCGCGATCAGGAACTCTGGAACGCCGTCACCCACGGGCTGGGCACGGCCCTGGCCATCGCGGCCCTCGCCGTGATGGTGACCTTCGCCGCCCTGCGCGGCTCCGCCCGGCACATCGTGGGCGCGGCCCTCTTCGGCGCCATGCTCGTCCTGCTCTACCTCATGTCCACGCTCTACCATGCCCTCCGGCCGCCCGGGGCCAAGCGGGTGTTCCGCATCCTGGACCACAGCGCCATCTTCCTGCTCATCGCGGGCACCTACACCCCCCTGTGCCTGGGCCCCCTCAGGGGCGCCTGGGGGTGGAGCCTCTTCGGCATCGTGTGGGGGCTCGCCGTCCTCGGCATCGTGTTCAAGGCCACCCTCTTCCACCGCTGGGCCTGGCTGAGCACCGCGGTGTACCTCCTCATGGGCTGGATCGCGCTCATCGCCATCGTCCCCCTCATGCGCATGCTCTCCCCGGCGGGACTCGCCTGGCTCTTCGGCGGCGGCCTCTGCTACTCCGGGGGCGTCATCTTCTACCGGTGGGAGAGCTATCGGCATCACCACGCCCTCTGGCACCTCGCCGTGCTCGCGGGCAGTGCCTGCCATGTCTTCTGCGTGCTCTTCCACGTGATCCCCAAGGGGTAGTCGCTGAAGGCCCCCGCCGCCCGTACCATGGCTGCATGGACACCGGCGGCACCCGTCCCCTCCTCCCCTGGGCCCTCTGGCCCGGGGCGAAGGCTTGGGCCGACCAGCTCGACGCCTTGGCCGCCCGCCCAGAGCCCCTCTGGATCCAGGGGCCACCCGGCAGCGGGGTGAGCACCCTGGCCACCCAGCTGGCCGCGGCCCGGCGGACCGAGGTGCTGGAGGAGGCCCAGGCCGCGGAGGCGCTCGCCTGGCTCCGGAGCCACCCCCGGGGGGTCTGCGCCGCCCGTGGGCCCGCTCCCGAAGGGAGCGCGGTCCTGGAGCTTCGCCTGGCCTCCCTGGAGGAGCATCCCGAGGCCATCCCGGGCCTCCTGGAGGCCCTGTCCGCGGAGGCGGGCGCCCCCCTGCCCGAGGCCCTGGGGGCCCTGCCCTGTCCCGGCAACCTGCGGGAGCTGCGGACCCGGGTCGTGCGCTGGCAGCTCCTGGGCCAGCTCCCCGAGCGGCGCCCCACGGAGGCCCCCACCTTCGAGGCGGAGGACCTCGCCACGAACCTGCACGCCCTGGAAGCCTACCTGCTGCACCGCGCCCTGCGGCGAAGCTACGGGAACCGCGTGGAAGCCGCCCGGCGGTTGGCGGTGAGCCGGCGCCACCTCTACCTCCTGATCGACCGCCATGGGGATCCCGTGCGCGGGGAGCCGGGCGAGGGGCTCCCCCCCAAACGCCTCCTCCGTGTGCAAAACGCAAGTCGCACCAAGGGCCCCCGATAAGCCAGCCAGGACCTTGGGTCCCCTTGGCAGGTTTTTACATGGCGAATCCCCTTCGGGTGCTGGTGGTGGACGACGATCCCGGAATGCGGGACGGCATGGCCCTGACCCTCAAGCGGGCGGGCTTTGTCGCCGAGCAGGCCCGGAGCGGCGAGGAAGCCTTGCGCATCGTGCGGCCCGGGGCCTACGACGCGGTGGTGACCGACCTCCGAATGCCCGGCATGGACGGCCTGCAGCTCACCGCCCGCCTCAAGGCCGTGGACCCCGGCCTGCCCGTCCTCCTCGTCACCGCCTTCGGCAGCCTGGACACGGCCCGGGAGGCCATGCGCCTGGGCGCCTTCGACTACCTCTCCAAGCCCTTCGGCCCCGAGGAGCTCACGGAGGCCCTGAAGAAGGCCATCCGC
>DATFAX010000110.1:0-26429 GCA_035254125.1 Holophagaceae bacterium
GGTGGTGGCCCAGATGGAGGATCGCTACCGCCGCCTGGCCCTGCTCAGCGTGCGCGACCTGAAGGGCTTCAACGCCAAGGTGAAGGAGGCGGGCGGCCTCATCGATCTCAGCGACCGCACGCCCAATCCCCGCTGGCTCGACCGCCCCTCCACGTTGGAGCCTTTGCCCCATGTGCTGGTGGTCATCGACGAGCTGGCCGATCTCATGATGGTGGCCCGCAACGAGGTGGAGGACAGCATCGGCCGCATCGCCCAGAAGGCGCGCGCCGTGGGCATCCACCTCGTACTCGCCACGCAGCGCCCCAGCGTTGACATCATCACCGGCGTCATCAAGGCCAACCTCCCCAGCCGCCTCAGCTACCGCGTGAACACGAAGATCGACAGCCGCACCATCCTGGACGGCGGCGGCGGCGAGCAGCTGCTGGGCAAGGGCGATGCCCTCTTCCTGGCCCCCGGCGCCGCGCGGCCCCGCCGCATCCACGCCCCCTTCCTCACGGAGGGCGAGACCCTCCGCCTCGTGGAGTGGCTCAAGGAGCGCGGCAAGCCCGACTACAACCAGGCCCTCATCCAGGCCATGGAGACCGACGAGGAATCCGGCGACGGGGACGAGGGCCTGGCGGGCCCCGGCAGCGGCGACGACGTGTGGGACAAGGCCCTGGCCGTGGTGGTGCGGGAGAAGAAGGCTTCCACCAGCCTCCTGCAGCGCAAACTGAACCTGGGCTACGGCCGCGCGGCCCGTCTCATCGACCGCATGGAGGCCGAGGGGATCATCGGCCCCGACCGCGGCGCCGGGAAGCCCCGGGAAGTGCTGGTGGACTCCATCCCCCTCTGAGCTGACAAGGGCGTGACGGCGTCACAGCTGTGCCGCGGATCACCCCCCCCAGGGCCGATGCTTTCCTTGCCCCCGGGCGGGCATCGGCCTGGGGAAGGCGAGGTGGACCATGGACGCGAGCACCCTCCACGATGAGCACCGCACCATCCTCGGCCAGGTGCGCGATCTGAGCGAGGACCTTGAGGGCTATGAGGTGGAGAAGCGGGCCGACCAGTTCGCCTGGAAGGTGCGGGACCTGGGCCTCAAGCTCAAGCGCCACTTCCAGGGGGAGAAGGATGGCCTTTACGGCCGCCTGCTGCGGGAGGGGGACCCCGTGACGCGGAGCCTCACCCTCATCTGCCTCACGGAGGCGAAGGCCGCCGAGGATGAACTGGATGGCTACCTGCGCCAGTGGATGGTGCCGCTGCACATCCAGCGGGATCCGGAGGGTTTCCGGATGGCCACCCGCACCCTGCTCCGTTGCGTGGGCCGCCGCACGGGCCGCGAGGAACGGGAGCTGCTGCCCCGGCTGCGGGAGCTGGACGGCCGGATCACGCCGCAACCGGTCTACGCCTAATCCCGCTGGCCTGCCAGCTTCCAGTAGCTGCCGCCCCCGGGGCTGATCCGGCGCTCCAGACCCCGCCGGGCCGCGCGCAGGCCCTCGTGCAGTACCCGCCGGATATCCCCGAGCACCGTGGTGGCCGTGGCGAAGTAGGAGTGCTCCAGGAAGCTCGTGTCCAGGCCCGAGGCATCCACGGTGTCGATGCCGGGCACGATCACGATGCCGTCGGAGGTGTCCCCCAGACGGGGGTAGCCGTGCACCTTCTTGGAGGCCAGCAGGGCGTTGTCGCCGCTGGAGACGTAGAGGGTGATGCGGTCGCAGCCCCGGGTGAGCACAGGCGCGATGTCCCGCTTGAAGATCTCGGCGTCGATGTCGGGGGCGGTGAGGATGATCTCCTTGAATCGACCCTTGAGCTTGGGCTGCTCCGTGAAGAGCTGGCGCAGGGCGCCGGTGAGGGCGCGGTTCCCCATGGAGTGGGCGATGAGGTAGAGGTCCCGGCCCGGGGTGTTCGCGGCGTAGTCGGCGAGGAAGCGTTTCAGGTTCGCCTCGCTCCACTGCACGTTGTTCTCATCGGTGGTGTAGCCCTTGAGCGAGGCCTGGGAGGGCCAGCTGTAGAACACGGGCACGCCTTGGAAATCGAGGTCGTAGGCGATCTGGGCCGTGCGCTGAGCCGCGTAGTCGAAGCCCACGTTGTAGCCGTGCACGAAGATGAAGCTGGCGGCGTGCGGGCCCGCGGCGGCGAGTCGCCCCTTCACCTGGGCCAGGAAGGCCTCGCGGGATTCCACCCGCCGCTCCACCAGGACCATGTGCTTGCTGGGATCCTCACGGGTCTCCAGGCGCCACAGGGAGGGGGTTTCGATCTCGCCGGCCTTGTGCTGGAAGGGCACGCTCACCACCACCTCGCCGTAGGTGATCCCCTCGCCGCGCTCGCCGCCGAACCAGCCGCCGGGTGAGGTGGCCTTGCGATCCGTTCCGAACATCACGCTCACCCGCGCATAGGTGTCGCCCGCCACGGCCGTCTGGCCGGCCCGGGTGGCTTCGTCCAAGGCGGGGCCGGCGTAGGCGACGAGGGTGCCCTTGGGGCCCACGGCCCAGCCGTGGGTGGGATCGGCGAAGGCCAGGGCGTTGTAGGGGGTGCGGTCCAGGGCAGTCCAGGTGCGCCCGTGATCGCGGGAGAGGCCCGTGCCCGCGAGGCCCGTGGCCATGAAGGTGGCGGGGCTGCCGGGCACGGCCGCCACGGCGGAGTGGTAGCCCGCGGGGTCCAGGTTCACCGGCGACCAGGTGCGGCCGCCGTCTTCGGAGCGGGCCCCGGTGGGGGCGGGGGCGGCCTTCTGCAGGTAGTCGCCGCCCACCACGAGGACGGGCCCATCCGTGGGCGCGGCCACGGAGAAGAGGCCCCGGCTGGGCGCTCCCGCGGCCACGGGGGTGTCGCTCACCGTCCAGGTGCGCCCGCGGTCGGTGGAGTGGTAGACCCGGGACACCTTGGCGCCGCCGGTGACGAACCAGGCATCCCGGGTGCCTGCGGTGATGAGGCAGGTGCCGCTGGCGGCGAAGGCGCCTTCCCCTTCGAGGGCGGGGGGCAGGGCGCTTCCCGCGGGCGTCCAGGTGGCGCCCCCGTCGTCGGTGGTGAGGAGCTGGAAGCGGCCCTGGAGCACATCGCCGAGGGCGATGCCGTGGGTGGCGTCCCAGAAGGCGAGGGCGTCGAGGAAGCTCGCGGGATCGGTATTGGTGAACTGCAGCGTCCAGGTGGTGCCGCCGTCCTCCGTGCGGTAGATGCGACCCTGGGCGGCGGGGCCCGCGGCGAGGATCCAGGCCCTCTGGGCGTCGACGGCGTGGATGTCCCGGAAGTCCAGGGCCTCGGCGCCCGGGACGGGCCGCGGCTCCCAGTGGATGCCGTCCGTGGTGCGCAGCACGGTGCCCCGGGCGCCGGAGGCCCAGGCCACGGTGCCGCCCGGTGCGGAGATGCCCCGCAGTTCGGCGGTGGTGCCCGAGGTCAGCGGATGCCAGGCGGGCGCCTGCCCCGCGAGGGGGGCCACGAGGGTGTGGAGGGCCAGGAGCAGGGCGGCGCGCGTCATGGCGGGCTCCGAGCTAGCGGCGGGCGCGGCGGGGCTGGTTGCGGTCCTGGGGCTTGCTGGCGCCGCCGGCGTGGCAGGTCAGGCAGGCATCGAGCATGGCCCCTTCGCGGAGGTACACCTTGGACTGCCCGCCGAATTCCGAGCGGCGATCCTCGGGGACCCGGGCCCAGTAGTAGGCGAAGCGGGGTTTGCCATCGGGCAGGATCTCGAGGAAGTAGAGCGGTCCCGTCTCGGGGCCCGGGCGGCCCCAGCGTCCCACCTGGGTGCTGAGCACGGCGTAGGCGCCGGGGGGCAGGGGCTGGCCCGAGGCCCAGGCCTCCTTGGCAGCCGGAGTGATCCAGCCCCGGGCCCAGAGACCATCATGGGCTGCGCTGCGGAAGGCCTCCGCCTGCAGGGGTTCCAGGCTGGCGAAATCCAGGGCCCGCAGGGGGAGCTGGCTTTCGGGATCCTTGGGGGCGACCGGGGCGGGGGCGGGGGCCTGGACGCGCGGTCGGGAGGGTTCCAGGGGCACCATCCGATGGGCCATGCGGCCCCCCAGGAGGCCTGTGTAGGCCGTGGCCACGGCCCAGGTGGTGCCGATGAGCAGGGCAAGGATCCCCAGGCCTTCATGCTCGAGGCGTCCCCGGTAGAGGCTCCAGAGGGTGGCGAGGCCCAGGAGGGCGGTGACGAGCCCGGCGATTTGGTGGCGCCGCAGGAGCAGCTCGGCGGGATCCTCGGTGCCGGCCAGGAAGCGGCCCGCCTCGATGAGATCCAGGCCCCGCCCCCACGCGAAGCCGGTGACGAGCGTGGGCAGGAGGAAGATCACGCCCACCCAGGCCATGTAGCGGCAGGTGTTCCACCAGGGCTTGATGCCCCGACCGGCGCGCTGGGCCAGGAGGAGGGGCAGGGGCAGCAGGAGCGCCGTCGCGATGGGCAGATGCACCAGCAGCGGGTGCTTGAGGGCCAGCCATTCCATGGTTCAGACGCTCCGGGAGAACAGGAGCAGTTTGCCAGCCTGGGAAGGTACGCTCCTAGGAATTCCTCTGCAATTTCCTGTCAGAATGCCAACTCCGAGGGCCGAGGCAATGAAAAGCACCCTTCAAGCGCACGTCCAGGAGGCCATCCAGTTGAAGACCCGCTTCTTCGAGGCGGAGCTGGATCGCATCGTGGCCCAGGCCGACGACATGGCCGAGCGCTTGCAGCGGGGCTGCAAGATCCTGGTGTGCGGCAATGGGGGCAGCGCCGCCGATGCCCAGCACCTCGCCGCGGAACTCTCGGGGCGGTACGTGAAGGAGCGCAAGGCCCTGGCGGGCATCGCCCTGACCACGGACACCTCGGCCCTCACGGCCATCGCCAACGATTACGGCTACGAGTTCGTGTTCAGCCGCCAGGTGGAAGCCCTGGGCCGCCCCGGGGACGTGCTCATCGGCATCAGCACCTCCGGCAACTCCCCCAACGTCATCCGGGCGGTGGCGTCGGCCAAGGCCCTCGGGATGCACACCCTCGGCCTGCTGGGGAAGGACGGCGGCCAACTGAGGGGGCTCGTGGACGAGGCCCTCGTGGTGCCCAGCGCTGTCACGGCCCGCATCCAGGAGGTGCACCAGATGGTGTACCACTTCTGGTGCGAGTGCCTGGATGCCCGGCACTAGGATCCCCGTGACCGCGCGCCTCCTCCCCCTGCTCCTCGCGACGGCCGCCCTCCTGGCCGCGGCCCCGCGGCAGGAGCCGACCTCCCGGCCCGCGGCGCCGAAGGTGTACCGGTGGAAGGACGAGAAGGGGAAGATCCAGATCACCAACACGCCGCCACCGCCCGGGGCCTCCGTCCTGGAGGAACCGCCCCCGCCCATGGCCCTGGAATCGGACCGCGGCGCCAAGCTGCTCGTGCGGCAGAGCGGCGGTTCCGCCCGCAGCAAACCCGCGGATCTCAACCCCGACCAGCAGGCGGCCTGGGAGGCCCTGGACAAGGCCCTGGGCCAGGCCCGCCGCCGGGGCGACAAGGCCACGCTCCAGGCGGTGGTGTCGTCCCTCATGGCGGAGAGCCGCTGGTCCAACGGATTGGGCTTCGTGGCCCTCATGCCCGCCGTGGCCCTGGCCCTCATGGGGCTCCTGGGCTGGTGGATCGCGTTCAACCTGCCCGCCTCCCAGCGGCGGCCCCTCATCGGCGGCTTCGTCTTCTCGGGGCTCGTGCTGGGCCAGCTCATGCTCTGCCACTTCCTCTACCGCCCGCAGTTCTACCGCCTGCGCCTGAACCTCACCCTGCTCACGGACTTCTACCTGGGCGGGGACCTGCGCATGGGCCCCAAGAACCGGGAGGCCCTGCAGGCCCATTGGGCGAACCTCGAAGCCGCCAGCAGCCCCCTCGCCGCCCCCTGGCGCTTCCCCGCGGAGGTGAGCGCCTTGGAGGACACCCTCAAGCGGGTGGTGGTGGAGCCGTGACGTCGGCCTCCCGGCCCGCGATCCCCCCGGCCCTCCAGCCCCACGCCCCCATCCTGCGCGAAGCCGCCGGACGGGAGCCCCTGGGCCTCTACCTGCACGTGCCCTTCTGCAAGGACCGCTGCACCTATTGTTCCTTCGTCACCACCCGCGACGTGCAGCTGCAGGCGGCCGTGGTCGCCCGCCTGGTGCAGGACCTGCGCGCCTGGGGCGCCGCCCTGGGCCGGCCCGCCGTGGACACCCTCTACCTGGGGGGCGGCACGCCCTCGCTGCTCACCGCGGGGGAGCTGCGCGCCCTCACGGAGGCCGTGCGGGAGGCCTTCGACCTGGGCCCCCTGGTTGAGGCCACGCTGGAGGCCAACCCCGGCACCGTGGACCTCGCCTGGCTCGAGCAGGCCCGGGCCCTGGGCTGGGACCGCGTGTCCGTGGGGACCCAGACCCTGGATGACGCCCTGCTCGTCCGCCTGGGCCGCATCCACGACGGCGCCGCCGCCCTGGAGGCCCTGGAACTCTGCCGCCGCGCGGGTTTCACGCGCCGCAGCGCCGACCTCATGGTGGGCATCCCGGGGCAGGATCTCGATCGCGTGCTCGGAGACGCCCGCACCCTCGTGGGCACGGGCGCCGAGCACCTCTCCATCTACCTCCTGGACCTCGACAAGGCCTGCCCCCTGAAGGCGGACGTGGAAGCCGGGCGCCTGGCCCTGCCCAGCGAGGACGAGGTGGCCGACGTCTTCGAGGCCCTGCAGGTGGAGCTTCCCGCGCTGGGGCTCCTCCCCTACGAGATCAGCAACTACGGTCGGCCCGGCGCTGAGAGCCGCCACAACCTGCGGTACTGGGAGCTGCGGCCCTACCTGGGCCTGGGCGTGTCCGCCGCCAGCCAGCTGGGGACCTTCCGCTGGACGGAGAGCCCCGTGCTCCCCGCCTGGATCGAGGGCCGGGGCGAGCTGGAACTCACGGAGCTGGATGCCGCCGAGTCCCTCTCGGAGATCCCCCTGCTGGGCCTGCGCTTGCACGCGGGAGTGGACTGGGAGGCCCTGCGCGCCGAGGGGGCCCGGCGCAACCTCACCCCCCTCGTGGACAGCTGGGACGATCAGCTGCGGGCTTTCGGCGCGCAGGGGCTGGTGACCTTCGAGGGCCCCCGCGTGCGGCTCACGGACCGAGGGCGCCTGCTCTCCAACGCCGTGTTCCAGACCTTCGTCTAAGGGCGGGTCGGCGCCAGGGTTTCCAGGGCCCGGTCCAGGTCCGCGGTCCCGGGATCGGTGGCATTGCCGAAGGCGATGCGGAGCAGGGCCTGGTGGAGGAGCGGATCCGAGAGGACCATCCACGGGGCCCGGCCCGCGCGGATGTGGACCCGCCCCGTGGGCTCCCAGACGTAGTCGATGCGATCCCCCAGCTCCAGGGGACCCGCGGCGGCGGCGAGGAGGCGCTTCACCGCCGGTCGTTCCGGATCGAGCTGGCCCCCGGGCCAGTGGGCTTCCAATTGGGCCTTGAGGCCCTCCGAGCGGCGGGCGCCGCCGATCTCCTGGAGCACCGTGGACCGGCGACCGCACCAGGTGCGGCCCCGCAGGATCCAGGCCCGGGCCCCTTGACCTCGCGGGCGCGCCTTCAGGGCGGGGGCATCCACGTAGAAGGCCACGCGCAGGTAGTCCACCTCGAACTTGCGGAATACCTCTTCGTGGGCCCGTTGGAGGGTCGGCGCGCCGGGCACGGGCCGGGGCCATGCCACCCCGGGATCCGGGGTCAGGGCGAAGCTGGCGATGAGCACGGGGCCCCACATGCCATCAGTGTAGGCAGGGGCGATGCCGGGAGCTCAGACCTCTTCGGCCACCGCCGGCGCCGAAGGGCGGATCTGCACGAGGGCGACGCCCGCCAGGATGATGGCCATGGCCGCGGCCATGCGGGGGGTGAGGGTCTCACGGAGGAAGCCGAGCCCCAGCAGGACGGCCACCACGGGGGTGAGCACCGCGTAGATGCCGAAGCGCCCCGGGGACCACAGGCGGCTCAGGATGGCGAAGGCCCCGTAGGCCACCAGGCTGGGAACGGCCACGAGGTAGGCCAGGGCCGCCAGGGCCTTCCCCGTCAGGGGTCCGCTGAAGCAACCCGTCTGGAGGGAGGCGATCCCGGTGAGGAGGATCCCCGAAGCGCCCATCTGCACGGCCAGCACCCAGGGCAGGCCCGCGGCCACGGGCCGCTTCCGGAGCCGCAAGGCCGACCAGGCGAAGCTGAAGGTGGAGGCCATCATGCAGGCGAAGCCCAGCCAGCTCACCCGCTGGGCCTTGCCGGGCAGCAGCAGCAGGGCCACGCCCGCGAGGCCCAGGGCCATGCCCACCCACACCCGGTGGGGGTGCCGTTCTTCGCCTGCGCTGAGCAGGACGATCCACAGGGAGATGCAGGCGTTGAGGAGCCCCCCCACGCCGGTGCTGAGGTACTGCTGGCCGAGGGTCGTGAACAGGTTGGACGCCCCCACGAGCAGGAGGCCGAGGAAGGCCAACCGGGGCAGGTCCTCCCGCCGGGGGGGCGCCTCCCGCCGGAGGATCGCGATGGCCAGCATCACGGCGGCCGCGGCCAGGTTGCGCAGACCCACGAGGCCGAAGGGCGTGAAGCTCTCCAGGGCGAGGCGGATGCCCAGGAAGCTGGAGCCCCAGCCGATGACCACGGCGACGAAGCAGGCCCAGGCGAGCATTACCGGGGCAGCCCGGCGAGGATGTCCGCGGTGCTGCGGACCTGGGCGAACTCCCCATGCAGCTCCGCCAACCCCACCTGGTGCATGGTCTCCGCGGGGATGACGCTGCCGTCCAGGGCCTTGAAGTCGAAGGTGGCGCAGGCGTCCATAGCCACCTGCACGTCGAAGCCGAGGTTGCCGGCCATGCGCACGGTGGTGCTCACGCAATGGTTGGTGGTGATGCCTGCGACCACGAGGGTCTGAAGGCCCCGCTCCCGGAGGTGGGCCTCCAGGTTCGTGCCGATGAAGCCACTGTTCACGGACTTGGGGAAGACGGGTTCGCCCGGCAGGGGCTGGGCCTCGGGCTTGAAGGCGTTGCCGGGGCGGTCGGGCCGCAGCGTGGAATCGGGTGAAACGCTGTTGTGCTTCACGTGGAGCACGGGCAGGCCCCGGTGCCGGAAGGCCCGGAGGAGGCGGGCGATGGCCGCCTCGGCGCCGGGGTTGTTGCGGGGCCCCCAGGCGGGATCGTCGAAGGCCTGCTGCACGTCGATGAGGAGGAGGGCGGGGGCGGCCATCAGAATCCCTTGAAGGTGGAGGCGTGATCGAGGTCGTGGGCCATGATGCGGCCTGGAAGCTCCGCCAGGGTGAGGGGCCCGAGGCCCTCCTGGGTGCCGCCGCGCCGCCATTGGGCCTCGTCCAGCGCCCCGAAGGCGGCGAGGTTCGCCGTGCGGGCGGCGCGGAACCGGGCCAGGCCCTCGGCGGCCTCCCGTTCCAGGTACCGACCCACGGTGGCGGCGGTGGCGCCATGGAAGTCCTCGAGGTGGGGTTGGGCCTCGTCGCGGAGGCGGCCGAGGCGCGTACCGAATACGATCTCCAGCTCAGCCAGGTGCCAGATGTGCTCCAGGGGGGCGAAGCCACCGGATTCCGAGCGCTGGCGCAAGGCCGCCTCCGGCAGTCGGCGGGTCCAGGCTTCCAGCCGCTCCGGCATGCGCGAGAGGGTCGCCAGGGTGAGCGCGCGATCCCGGGGATCGAGGGCGCTCATGCGGCCTCCGGGACCAGCCGGGCCTTGGGTCGCAGCTGCACGAGGGCCACGCCACCGAGGATGAGGAGCAGCCCGAAGCCGGTGCTCCAGGTGAAAGGCTCCCGCAGGAAGAGCCCGCCCAGCAGCACGGCCACCAGGGGATTGAGGTAGGCGTAGGTGCCCATCTTGGCGGGAGGCCAGACGCGGGCCAGGTAGACATAAGCACTGAAGGCGATGACCGAGCCGAACACGGCGAGGTAGCCCACGGCCAGCACGGCCTTCGTCGTCACCGGCCCAACGAGGAAGCCGCCGGTGAGGGGGGAAAGCAGGCAGGCGAGGGCCGCCGCCGTGAGCATCTGCACGGCCGTGTTGCCGAAGCCGGACGCGTGCTGCTGCACGTGGTGCTTGCCGTGCAGCGTGGCGAAGGCCCAGAGGATGTTGGCCAGGAGCAGGGCACCGAGGCCCAGCCAGTGCACCTGCCCATGGAAGGGATCCGCCAGCACGGCCACGCCCAGGAGCCCGAACCCGAGCCCCACCCAGGTGCGGCCGCCCTGGCGCTGACCGCTGAAGATTGCGAGGAAGACGGGCACCATGGCGCACACCGTGGCGGCGAGCCCCGAGGTCACGTGGCGCTCGCTCCAGGTCACGAGGGCGTTGCTGCCGCTGAGCATGAGGGCGCCCGTGAGCATGAGATGGGGCACGTCCCTCCGCGAAGGGAGCTGCTCCCGCCGCACCCGGGCCAGCAGCAAGGCCAGGGCCCCGCCCCCGAGGAAGCGGAAGGCCACCATGCCGTAGGGCGTGAAGGACTGCAGGCCCACGGCGATGGCGAAGTAGGTGGAGCCCCACACGAGGGCGATGGTGGCGTAGGCGAGCCAGGGCAGCATGTCAGTCCCGATGGAAGGTGGTCGCGCGGTGCACCGTGGCCACGCGCAGGGTGTAGGCCTCATAGAAGCGTTCGCGGCCCTGGCGCATCACCTCGGCGTGCTCCAGGTTCCGCCGCCATGCCAGTGCCGACGCCTCGTCGGCCCAGTAGCTCACGGTGATGCCGAGGCCCTCCGCGTCGCGGGCGCTGTCGGCCCCCAGGAATCCGGGCTGCTGGGCCACGAGCTCCATCATGCGCGCCGCGGCGGCGCCGTAGCCGTCCTCCACGCCGACCGGCCGGCGGTTGGCGAAGATCACGGCCACGTACGGCGGTTCGGGCGTGGTCGTCAGCATGGGCGAAGCTCCCGGGCGGCGGCTTCCAGCGCGTGGATCACCTGGGCCAGGTCCGCGTCGGAGGTCATGAAGTTGGAGAAGGCGGCCCGCAGGGCGGAGCGGCCCCGCCAGGCGCCGGGGGTGAGGAAGCAGCGGCCATCCCGGGCCAGCCAGTCCAGGACCTTGGGAGCCTCGGCGAAGGTGGGTGCGAAACAGGCGATGTTGAAGGTGACGGGCGCGAGCAGGTCGTAATCCGGAGAGGCCTCCACCCAGGCGCCGAGCTGGCTGGCCAGGTCGCAGCTGCGCTCCACCAGGGTGCGCACCCCCTCGCGCCCGTAGGCCTGGAGGGTCATCCACGTGGGCAGCCCGCGCCATCGCTGGGAGTTCTCGGGGCTGTGGTGGAAGAAGTCGGGGCCGCTCCCGAGGTAGGCGGCGGAGGCCTTGAACACCTGGGCCTGGAGGTCGGCGTGGCGGGTGAACAGGAGGCCCGCGTCATAGGGGACGTTCAGCCACTTGTGGGCGTCGGTGGCCACGCTGTCGGCCCGCTCCAGGCCCTCCAGGCGTGCGGCGAAGCGCGGGGAGGCGGCCGCGAAGAGGCCGAAGGCGCCATCCACGTGGAGGTAGGCCCCGTGGCGCTCGCACAGGTCGGCGATGCGGGCGAGGTCGTCGAAGGCCGTGGTGGTCACCGTGGCGGCGCTGGCGGCCACGAGGGTCGGACGCCCCCCGTGGGCCTCCAGGGCCGCTTCCAGGGCCTCCGGGTCCAGGATCTCGGTGCCCGGATGGGAGGCCACGGGGACCCAGGACCTGCGACCCAGCCCCAGGATGGCGGCGGCCTTGAGGAGGCTGGCGTGGGGGCTTGCGGCCAGGAGGGGGATGGGATCGCGCGCGGTCAGGCCTTCCTCCGCGGCGTCGTAGCCGAGGCGGGCGGCGGCCCACTGGCGGCCCACCGCGAGCCCCACGAGGTTGGCCTGGGTGCCGCCGGTGACGAAGGTGCCCTCGAAGGCCCCGGGCAGGCCGAAGAGCTCCCGCAGCTGGACCAGCGCATGCCGCTGGAGGGCCGTGGCCGTGGCCTGGGAGCCATCGCTAAGGTTCTGATCGGCGGAGGCCACGAGCACATCGCCCACGAGGGCGGCGGGGGTGGAGCCCCCCGTGACGAAGCCCAGGTAGCGGGGGCCCGCGGACGCGGAGAGCGCCGGGAGGATGTCCCGCGCCACCTGCGCCAGCACCGCCTCGGTGCCCCGGCCCCGCTCCGGCAGGGGCCCCTCGGGTCGGAAGGGGCGGGGCGCGATCACGGGGCGGGTGGGCAGCGCCTCCCGGAAGGCCGCGCCCAGGTCGGCGGCTTCCCGAAGGAAGCCGCCGATCCGGGCGAGTTCGGCCCGGGGATCGCTCACGCGCGCTTCCGCGCGGCGGGATTGATGGGCTGCACCGGGGCCGTTTCCGCAGGGAAGGGGCTGGCGCCCGCCTTGTGGAAGTGAGTCTGCAGGATCACCGTGGTGCGCGTGGTGACGTGGGGGCCCAGGGTGCGGATCTTCCGCAGCCGCTCGTTGAGGGCCATGGGGGTGGCGGCGCACACCTTCAGCAGGAGGCAGTCCTCTCCGGCCACGGTGTGGGCCTCCAGCACGTCGGGCTCCGCCTCGAGGGCCTTCCAGAAGCGGCGCTCCAGGGCCTCGTCGTTGTCGGCCTTGTAGCGCACGGCCACGAAGGCGATGACGGGCTTCTGCACGGCGGCGGGGCTCACGCGGGCCGAGTAGCCGTCGAGGATGCCCTCGGCCTCCAGGCGCTTCACGCGGTCGATGATGGTGGGGCGACTGACGCCCAGCTGCTCGGCCAGCTCCGCGTGGGCCATGCGGCCCTCGGCCTGGAGCATGGCCACCAGCTTCCGGTTCAGCTCGTCATCGAGGAGGTGCTTCATGGGATTGCCTCCGTTCTCGGAAAATCGAGTTTAGGCAGTGTGCTAATCAGATGCCAATATCGTTTTACAAAATGCAAGAAAGCCTGGAGGTCCGATAGACTGGAGGTCCGAGGCCGTCATGGACTTCCACCATCCCTTCACCGATCAGAGTTTCTTCCTCATCGCGGGCCCCTGCGTCATCGAGAGCCGCGAGCACAGCCACTTCATGGCGAGCGCCCTGAAGGAACTGGCCGTGAGCCGGGGCATCCCCTTCATCTTCAAGAGCAGCTTCGACAAGGCCAACCGCACGAGCCTCGACAGCCACCGCGGCCAGGGCATGGAGGTGGGGCTCGACATCCTCGCCGAGGTGAAGCGCGAGGTGGGCGTACCCGTGCTGACGGACGTGCATGAGAGCCACCAGTGCGAGCCCGTGGCCGCCGTGTGCGACGTGCTCCAGATCCCCGCCTTCCTCTGCCGCCAAACGGACCTCCTCCTGGCCGCCGGTGCCACGGGCCGCGCCGTGAACGTGAAGAAGGGCCAGTTCCTCGCCCCCTGGGACCTCAAGCACGCCGTGAAGAAGGTGCGCCAGGCCGGCGGCGGCAGCCCCGTGTGGGTCACCGAGCGCGGCAACTCCTTCGGGTACGGCAACCTGGTCGTGGATTTCCAGGCCTTCCCCCACCTGCGCCAGACGGGATGCCCCGTGATCTTCGACGCCACCCACAGCGTGCAGAAGCCCGGTGCCCTGGGCGACAAGACGGGCGGCGCCCGGGAGATGATCCCCACGCTGGCCCGCGCCGCCGCCACGGCGGTGGATGGTTTCTTCTTCGAGGTGCACGATTGCCCCGAGAAGGCCCACAGCGACGGCCCCAACGCCTTCCGCCTCGAGGAGTTCGGTGCCCTGCTCGATCAGCTGCTCGTGATCTGGCGCGCCACCCGCGCCGCCACGCTGCAGGATCCCGCCGGGAAGCACTGATGCCCCGGGAACTCAGGGCCGACCGGGAGGTCGTGCTGAGGCCCCTGCGCCTCAAGCACGCCGGGGTCCTGTTCGCGCTCACCCGGGACAACGACCGGTGGCTGCGGCGCTGGCTCCCCTGGCTGGATACGGTCACCCGGCCCGAGCACACCCGGGCCTTCATCACCCGCATGCGGGAGCTGGAGCGCACGGGCGTGGCCCTGACCTTCACCGTCTGGCACCGGGAGGAGCTGGTGGGCGTGGCGGGCTTTAACTGGATCGACAAGGCCAATCGCGCCGCGACCCTCGGGTACTGGCTGGCGGAATCCGCAGCGGGGAAGGGCGTGATGACCCGGGCCGTGAAGGCCCTCTCTGCCCATGCCTTCGGGCCCCTCTCGCTCCACCGCCTCGAGATCCGGGCCGCGGTCCGCAACCGCGCCAGCCGGGCCATCCCCGAGCGCCTGGGCTTCCGCCACGAAGGCACGGTGCGGCAGGCGGAGTGGCTCTACGGCAAGGCCGTGGACCACGCCATCTACGGGCGGCTCGCCACCGACTGAACTCCAGTGATCCACGCCCTCCCCGACCATGGCAGGCTGGGGCGGGGATCCCACCATGACCGACGCGACGCGCACCCTCCGGGCGGACGTGCTGTTCGCCGGTGGCGGCGTGAGCGCCCTGTGGGCGGCCCTGGAGCTCCTGGAGGGCGGCCGGCGGGTGCTGATCCTCGAGGGGCAGGACGCCCACCGCCTCGGAGGTCAGGCCCGGGACGCCTTCGGCGGCTTCTGCTTCGTGGACAGCCCCGAGCAGCGGCGCGCCGGTGTGCGGGACTCCGTGGACCTGGCCTGGGAGGACTGGCGCGGCTACGCGGCGTTCGGGTCGGACAGCGAGCTGGCCCAGACCTGGGCCCGTCGCTACGTGGCCCGCTGCCTGCCGGACATCCGCGAGCCCTTGCGGCGGCGGGGCCTCGCCTTCTTCCCCGTGCCGGCTTGGGCGGAGCGGGCCCACGAAGGCCGGGGCAACCGCGTGCCCCGCTTCCACTTGCTTTGGGGCTGCGGCGCGGGCCTCGTGGCCATGCTCCTGGAGCGCCTGAAGCCCCACCTCGACAGGCGGCTCACCCTGGCCTGCGGGCACCGCGTCGAGCGGATCCTTTGGGAAGGGGGGCGCGCGGTGGGCGTGGCGGGGGCGGATTTCGAGGCCCGGGCCGATCAGGTGGTGCTGGCCAGCGGGGGCTTCAACGGCAACCTCGACCTCGTGCGGGCCCGGTGGCCCGCCGCCTGGGGCACGGCCCCGGCGGACCTCCTCAACGGCTCCTACCCCTGGATCGACGGCCACCTCCTGGAGGTGGCCCGCGCGGGCGGCGCGGCCACGGGCCCGCTGGACGCGCAGTGGGTCTATGCCGCGGGCCTCGCTCACTGGCGGCCCGACTTCCCCGGCCACGGCCTCGCCGTCATCCCGCCCCGCTCCGCCCTCTGGTTGGATGCCGCCGGCCGGCGCTTCAATCCGCCTCTGCTGGCGGGCACGGACACGCGGGCGCTGGTGGCCCGCATCCTCGCCACGGGCCGCCCCTGGAGTTGGCTCCTGCTCAATCGCCGCATCCTCGCCCGGGAGGGCGCCATCCAGGGCTCCGCCTTCAACCCGGCCTTCCGCGACCACCGGTGGCTGCAGCTCCTGGGGAACCTCCTCTTCGGGAATGGGGCCCTGGCCGATGAGGTGCTGGCCGAGGCGCCCGACGCCTGCGTCGGGGCCACCTTGCCGGAGCTCGTGGATCGCATGAATGCCCGTGTCCCCGAGGGGCACGTGGACCTCGCCGAGGTGCGGGCCACGGTGGAAGCCTGGGATGCCGATCCCCGGGGGGTCGATCCCCAGCGGGCCTACCTGCGGGAGGTGCGGGCCTTCCGGGGAGATCGCCTGCGCACCTGCCGGGAGGCCCGCATCCTCGATCCAAGCGGCGGTCCCCTGGTGGCCCTGCGGCTGCGCCCCCTCTCCCGCAAGAGCTTGGGCGGCCTGCGCACCCGCCTGGACGGCGCCGTGGTGGACGCGGCCGGGGAGGACCTCCCGGGCCTCTACGCCCTGGGTGAAGCTGCGGGCTTCGGCGGCGGGGGGCTCAACGGCCAGCGCACCCTGGAAGGTACCCTGCTGGGCGGGTGCATCCTGGGGGCGCGGCAGTTCGCCTCCGCCACGCTCACGGGACACCTGCCTTCGGAGTAACCATGGCCACCCACACCGCCGCCCGCCTCGCCCGCCTCGCGCTGGAGCGCGTGGGGGTGCGCACGACCTTCGGCATCCCCGGTGTGCACACCACGGAGCTCTATGACGAGCTGGGGCAGAGCGAGGTCATCACGCCCCTGCTGGTGACGAGCGAGTTCAGCGGGGCCTTCATGGCCGAAGCCACGAGCCGCGTGGGCGGGAGCCTGGGCTGCCTCGTGCTTGTGCCGGCGGCGGGGCTCACGCACGCGGCCAGCGGCATCGGCGAGGCCATGCTGGACGGCATCCCCCTCCTGGTGCTGACCGGCGGCACCCGCACGGACTTGCCCTACCGCTACCAGCTCCATGAGATCGATCAGCTGGAGATCGCCAAGGGCCTGACCAAGGCGGCCTTCCGCGTGGGCAGCCACGCGGAGGTGATGCCGACGATCTTCGAGGCGGCCCGCATCGCCCGGCGGGGCACGCCGGGGCCCGTCCTGGTGGAGCTGCCCGTGAACCTCCAGCTGATGACGGGCGAAGCCGACGACGCCCTCGCCTTCGTCCCCGATCCTCCGCCGGCCCTGCCGCCCGCAGATCAGCTGGATGCGGCCGCGGAGCTGCTGCGCCGCAGCGCGCGGCCCATGCTCTTCGCGGGCTGGGGGGGGCGGGGGGCTCGGCTCGTGGCGCTGGCCGAATGCCTGGGCGCCCCCGTGGCCACCACCCTGCAGGGCCTTGCCTCCTTTCCGCACGATCACCCCCTGCACGCGGGCTTCTGCCTGGGCCGCAGTGCCGTGCCCGCCGTGCAGCACGCATTCGCGGAGCACGACTGCCTGTTGGCCCTCGGGGCCCGCTTCGGGGAGATCGCCACGGGCAGCTTCGGCCTGGAACCACCCCGGAACCTCATCCACGTCGACATCAACCCCGCGGTCTTCGGCGCCAACTTCCCCGTGACTGTGGGCCTCGCGGGCGATGCGGCGGCGATCGTGGAGGCGCTGCTGGACCGACTCGAGGCGAAGCCCCGCCGGCCGGAGATGGAGGCCCGGATCGCTGCGGACAAGGCCGCCTACGCCGCCGCCTTCCGGGCCCACCCCTGCCCGGGCCGCGTGAACCCCGCTCGCTTCTTCGAGGTTCTCGCGGCGCAGACGCCCGCGGACACCCTCACCTGCGTGGACGACGGGAACCACACCTTCCTGGCCGCGGAGCTGTGGCCCGTGCGCAAGGGCGGTGGCTTCATCAGCCCCACGGACTTCAACGCCATGGGCTACGCCGTGCCGGCCGCCATCGCCGCCAAGCTGGCCCATCCGGATCGGGAGGTGCAGGCCATCGTGGGCGACGGCTGCGTGCGCATGACGGGCTTGGAGCTGGCCACGGCCACCGCCCACGGCCTGGGCCTGGTCGTGTGGGTCTTCGACGACGGGGAGCTGAGCCAGATCGCCCAGGCCCAGGCGGGCCCCTACAACCGGAAGGTCTGCACGGTGCTGCCCGCCCTGGACCTCGCGGGCCTCGCCCAGGCCACCGGGTGCGCCTTCGTGGCCATCCCGGAGGATGGGGCCCTGGAGGCGGGCATCCGGGAAGCCCGGGCCCGGGCGGCCGAGGGCCGGCCCGTCCTGGCTCAGGTCCGGGTGGATTACACGAAGGCCACGGCCTTCACGGAAGGGGCCATCCAGACGAACCTCGCCCGCTTCCCCCTGGGGGCCAAGGCCCGCATCCTGGGCCGGGCCCTGTGGCGGAAGGTCACGGGCTAATCCGATCGGGGGGTCCTCCAGTACACCCTCCATGCGACGCCTCCTGCTCCTCCCCTGCCTGGCCTTGGGCCTGAACGCCCAGGCCCCCATCGTGTCGGTGATCCGCCAGCCCCGGGCCACCGTGGGCGAATTCACCGTGCCCTTCACGGAATTCGACGTCCAGAGTGATGGGGACGTGGTGCGCTTCCACGTGGGCCTCGGGGCCGGTGTGCGGCGCTGGAACGGCGGAGACACCGCGGTGCGCGTCGTCGGCGACGCCAACGCCTTCATCAACGACCTCTTCCTCGGCGCTGCGGTGGTGAGCGAGTTCCCCACGGGGGAATCCGCCTTCATCGGTCCCCGCCTGCGCGTGGGCTGGGCCTTCCACCCCCGCATGGCCCTCTCCCTGGAAGGGGAGCACCTGGAGCGCCCCTTCGGCGATGGCCTCGCCCCGCGCCGCCGCAGCAGCCTGGGGCTGGCGTTTACGGTGAAGTTCTAGGCTGGAGACCGGAGGCTGGAGCTGACCTCGGCCCATCCCCAGGGAATGGAGGCGTCGGTGCTTTCCTCCAGTCTCGAGTCTCCAGCCTCCGGCCTGATCTATTCCACCCCGGCTGCATACGTCAGGTTCAGCAGTGCCATGGCGCGGGTGACCTTGCCCACGCTGTTCTGGGTGGTGTCGGTGTAGGGGATGCCCCGCCGGGTGAGGGCTTCATAGTCGAAGTTGCCCTGGCCGCTGAGGTCAAAGCAGAGGGCCCCGTCCTTGATCCAGTCGGTGGGGATGCGGTAGGTGGGCATGGGCACGGCGCTCACGATGACGTCGGCCAGCCGCACGAACTGCTGGAGGTGCTCCGCCTGCGTGTTCTGGTGGCAGAGGATGGGCGTGCCCTTGAGGTTGGCCACCATGGCGCTGAGCGGGCGGCCGATGCGCAGGCTGTCGTTGATGATGAGTACCGTCTTGCCCGTGAAGAAGGTGTCGCCGAAGCCGCGCTTGGCCGTCTTGATGATGGCCCGGGCGGTGCAGGGCGTCATGCAGCGGTGGTCGTTGCCGTCCACCCGCTTCCGGTACTTGTTCAGGTAGCCGAGGTTCATGCTGTGCAGGCCCTCGATGTCCTTGTCGGGATCCACGAGGTCCATCACCTCGTCATCTTTGATGTCGCTGTAGCGCAGGGGGTAGAAGATGAAGATGCCGTGGGTGGCGGGATCCTGGTTGAGGCGGGCCACGGTCTTCACGAGCTCCATGCCGGACTTCACCTCGATGTCGCTGGCGTTGATGCCCAGCTCCTCGCAGTCCTTCATGAGCCACTTGTGGTACACCACACAGCCCATGTCGTCGCAGCCGAGGATCACGCCGAGGCCGGGGGAGAAGCCCAGCTTGTCGATGTTGGACTTCACCAACCGCAAGTAGTGGTTGGCGGTTTCCTGGCAATCGAGCTTTCCGGTGGCGGGACTGGACATGGCTTACCTCAGACCTTCCATTGTAGCGGGCGACCCTGGGACCATCGGCACCATCACCGGTAGCCTGTTGGAATGGCCAAGAAAGCCCTCCCCGCCACCGAGCTCATGGACCGCCTGGCGGCGGCCTATCCGGACGCCCGCTGCGCATTGGATCACCGCAATCCCTTTGAGCTGGTGGTGGCGACCATCCTCAGCGCCCAGTGCACGGACGCCCGGGTGAACCTCACCACCCCGGCCCTCTTCGCGCGCTTCCCGGATCCCGCCAGCCTCGCGGCCGCGGACCCCACGGAGGTGGAGGCCCTGGTGAAGTCCACGGGTTTCTTCCGCAACAAGGCGAAATCCATCCAAGGGTTGGCCCAGCGGCTCACGGAGGAGTTCAACGGGGTGCTGCCCTCGGATCCGGACCTCCTGGCTAGCCTGCCGGGTGTGGGGCAGAAGACGGCCAACGTGGTGCTCGCCAACGCCTTCAATGTGCCCGCCCTGGCCGTGGACACCCACATCTTCCGGGTGGCCAGGCGCCTGGGCCTTTCCAAAGCGTCAACTCCCGAGAAGGTGGAGGCGGACCTCTGCCGCCTGTTCCCCCGGGAGGCTTGGATCCCCCTCCATCACCAGCTCATCTTCCACGGCCGGCGCACCTGCGACGCCCGCCAGCCCGACTGCGAGGCCTGCCCCCTGCTGGACCTCTGCCCCACGGGCCTGGGGAAGATCAAGGACCCGCATTCGGGGAAGAAGCTTTCGGTGGGAGACCGAAAGTTGGAGGAGCGAAGCCCGGCCCCGCTCCAGCGCTCCGCCTCCCGTCCCGAGCCCCATGCGGGCCCTGCGCGCATCGTGAGCCTCGTCCCCTCCGTCACTGAGCTGCTCGTGCAATGGGGCCTCGCCACCCGGATCGTGGGGCGCAGCCGCTACTGCATCGCCCCCAAGTGGATCCGCGCCACGGTGCCCGCGGTGGGGGGCACCAAGGACCCCGATCTGGAGGCCATCCGGGGTCTGGCACCGGACCTGGTGATCCTGGAGACCGACGAGAATCCAAAGGCCGTCGCCGATGCGCTCACGGCCCTGGGCCTCCCCTGGTTGGCCCTGGAGGTGCGCACCGTGGCCGACTGCGCCAAGGCCTGGGTGCAGCTGGGCCAGGTGCTCGGTCGCGAGGCCGAGGCCCAGGCCCGGGCCACGGCCCTGAAGGCGCTGCTGAAGGGGCGCTCGCGCAAGGCGGGCCCCCGGGCCCTGACCCTCATCTGGCGGGATCCTTGGATGAGCGCGGGCCCAGATACCTACGTCGCGGACCTCGCCCGCCAGGCGGGCTTCCGGCCGGTGGGGCCGGACCGGTATCCCGCGCTCTCGGAGGCTGAGATCGAGGCGCTGGCGCCCGACGTCATCCTCCTGCCCACGGAGCCCTTCCGGTTCAATGCCCGCCACCGGGCGGAGCTGCGCAAGCGCTTTCCCGAGGCGGAGGTGCACCTTGTGGATGGGCAGGCCATGACCTGGTACCTGAGCCGCACGGAGGAGGGCTTGGAGCGGTTGAGGAACCTCGCGACAAGCGGCGCGACGGGAAGCCCGTTCACCCCCTGAATTCAGGATTCCGTCCCTCCCCGGGGGAATGGCATCCAACGCACGGGGGAGGGACGGCATAATCACCAGACCATTCACAGGAAACCATCATGCGCATGCGCCAGATCCTACCCCTCGCCCTGCTCGGCCTGCCCCTCATGGCCCAGGGAGTGTTCCTCAAGGAGAACAAGCCCGGGGATGCCATCTGCTCCCGCATCTTTCGGGAAGAAATCCAGCTGAACCACGGAACGACGCGGGCGGGTGCTTCACCTCAGATGGTCTGGTATTCGCAAAAGGGTGAGCGCTTCTTTGCCCGGGAAGAGCGGAAGGATGTCTCCTCCTTTGCAGCCCTGAATGAAGCCGGAAAGGCTGTTTCCATCAAGGACCTCAAGGGCAAAGTGGTCCTGGTGGGTTTTTGGAGCACCAAGTGCGAGCCGTCCGTGAAGATGCTCCTGGAGTTCGCGGATCTCTATGCCAAGCGTGAGAAGTTCAACTTCGAGATCCTTGCCGTGAACTTCGACGAGAATGTTCCCGACGAGAGCATCGTCGGGGGCTGGCGAGCCATCAACAGTTGGAAGATGAAGAACAAGACCTTCATGGAGCAGAGCGGCCTGCCTCTGTACATTCCCGGCATCGGCGCCCAGGGGCCCTCCAACTTCGTGGACATGCTCTTCAGCGTGCCCATGCTCTGCGTGGTGGATCGGGAGGGCAAGCTCGCCTCCATGACCATCGGCTACGAGCCCAACTTCGTGGTGGCCAGCCTCAAGCGTGTGCTCCCCGAGCGCCCGGTGGCCGCTCCCGCCAAGCCCGCCGGCGCCAACTAAATTCCGCTTCCGGAAGCACCAAGGGCCCTCCGCGAGGAGGGCCCTTGGTTTGGGGATCAACCTCGCCGCGTCTCCCCAGCGCCGCTGGCCACGAGCTTGAGGAGTTCGACCACCTCGGTGGCGGTGGCGGGGCGCTCCTCCTTGGACTTGGCCATGAGCAGCCGGAGGAGGCGGCGGAAGTCCTCGGGCAGACCGGGGTTCAGCTCCCAGGGGTCCGGGATGGGCGCCCCCAGGTGCAGCTTCATCAGCTCGGTGATGTTGCTGTGGTCGTAGGGGGGGAATCCGGTGGCCAGCTCGTAGAGCACGCAGCCCAGGGAGTAGAGGTCGGTGCGGGGATCCACCCGCTCGCCGCGCACCTGCTCCGGGGCCATGTAGCGGGGCGTGCCGTAGATCTGGCCTTCCTCATCCGTCCCCTTCGCGGCGGCGGGGGCCGCGAGGCCGAAGTCCATGAGCTTGGCGTCGCCCCGGATGTCGAACATGACGTTGAGGGGCTTCACGTCCCGGTGCACCACACCCACGGCGTGGGCGGCCTCGAGCCCCTCCGCCACCTGGCGGCCGATGCGGAGGATGAGGGGCAGGGGCAGGCTGCCGCGGTCGTCCACCAGCTGCTTGAGCGTGACGCCCTTGAGGTACTCCATGCTGACGAAGGGGATGCCCTCCGCCTCGCCGAAGTCATGGGTGCGTAGCACGTGCTTGTGGCTGATCTTCCGGGCCAGCTTGATCTCCTGCTTGAGCTGTTCCAGGAAGGCGGGATCCTGGCCGTACTCGGCGCGGATCACCTTGAGGGCCACCTCCTCGTCCAATTGCGTGTCCTTGGCCTTCAGCACGAGGCCCATGCCGCCCTGACCCAGGATCTTCTCGATGATGTAGCGACCGCCGAACGTCTCGCCCTCCTTGAGGGTCACACGTCGGCGCTGGGGCATGGGCACCCCACCGACGGCCACCTGGGAGGCACTGGGCATCACCACCGTGGCGTCCACATCCACCATGGACATGCCGACCTTGGATAGCGCGTCCTGACTCTGCTCCGCGGCCCGGAGGGATTCCAGGGCCGTGAGGAGGTCCTCCTTGGCCTTGAGCTCCCCGAGCAGGGCCCGGAAGGCCCGGGTGAGGGCGCCCACCTCGTCGTCCCCGCCCCGGGGCAACTCCGGGCGCCCCCCTTCCGCCAATACGGCCGTGGCCTCCGTGAGGTGGGCCAGGGGGGCGGTGACCTTGCGGGCCGTGCCCAGGGCGAGGAGGAGGGCGAGCACCATGCCGCCCAGGCCCACGGCGAGGATGGCCCGCTGGATCACCTGGAAGGGGCGCAGGTAGGGGGCCAGGGGCACGGTGATGAGCTCGGCCATGTGGAGGTCCAGGGCATTGGCCCCATTCATGCGGGCGAGGATGGCCAGCTGGTCGTGCCCATCCAGCATCAATGGCACGGGCGTGGAGCGGGGTTGGTTCACCAGGGTGAGGCGGGCCTGCTCAGCGGCGGGGCTGGCCAGCCAGGCCTTGAGCACTTCCCGGGTGGCGCCGGTGGGAACGGTGCTGCCGCTGATGGCGGCGCCAGAGACGAGGGACACGTGGGCATCGGGGTCCTCGGGCCGGAGGCGGGTCATGGACTGGCGCCGGAGCTGGATGGCGGCCCCGTCGTTGAGCCGCGTGGCCAGCACCATGACGCCGATGAACTCCCCGCCCGCCGTCTGCAGGCGGCGGGCCACGCCGTGGTAGAGGCCCTGGAAGGCCCCCCCGTCGATGGCGAAGTAGCCTCGGTAGGAGGGCCCGGGATCGCCGGCCTGGGCGGCCTCCTCGGGGTGCATGGCCTTCTGCACGATGCCCACGTCCGTGTAGTCCTGCTTATGGCCGTCCGTGGTGCAGCTGAGGAGGGCCCCGCTGGGGCGCACCACCACGGCGATGTCCGAGCGCAGGTTGGCGAGGTTCTCCAGAAGGTTGTCCCTCACGCTCGTGAAGTTCTGGCTCTCGATGTAAGCCAGGTTCTGGCTGTACGTGGTGAACACCTCCAGGCCCGCATCCATGACCACGGCTTGGCTCTCCAGGCTCTTCTCCATGACCTGGGCGCTGACCTTAATCCCCTCCTGGGCGCTCTCCCGGGCCCGGCGCTGGCTCTGATCCCGGGCCACCCACAACACCACGGCCATGAGGCCCAGGATGGCGAGGGCCGTGCGCAGGAAGAAGCGCCAGGCCAGGGTGCGGTACCAGGGCAGGGGGTTGGGCATGGGGGCCTCGGAGGGTTGACCCATCTTAGACGCCTCCCGGTCCGATTCCGTTCCAGCCGGGAATCGTCCGGTTCAGAAAGGGGCCCAACGCTGCCAAGATGTCCGGCATCGAACCTGGAACACCCAGGAGCCTCCATGACCGACCGTCGCGACTTCCTCGCCTCCCTCGCCGGGGGTACGGGCCTCTTCCTCTTCGGAGGGAGGGGGCTCCAGGCCGGCACGGGCCGGCCCCCCTCGGACGTGGCCCTGCTCAACGTGGCCCTGGAGCTGGAGCACACGGCCGTGTACGCCTATGGCCTCGCCGCGGGCTCCGGCCTGCTCTCCAAGGGGACGCTGGAGGTGGGCGGCATCTTCAAGCAGAGCCATGAGGGCCACCGGGCTGCGCTCACCCAGGCCATCCGGGACCTGAAGGGCTTCCCCATTCCCGCCCGGAAGAGCTACGACTTCTCCGCCTTCGAGCTCAAGACGGAAGCCGACGTGCTGCGCCTGGCGCTCTTCCTGGAGATGAAGGCGGCCCACGCCTACCAGTCGGCCCTGCCGAAGTTCCGGAAGCGGGCCCTCACGGAGGCGGCCGGTCACATCTTGGGCGACGAGGTGAATCACGCCGTGATCCTCCGGAGCGCGCTGGGCAAGGGGCCCGTGGGGGGATGGGGTCAATTGGACGAGGTCGGATTCGGATGAAACGCATGACGCAGCGGCGCGGTGGCGCGGAGGCGCAGGGGAATGCGGGATGGGGGGCAGGCGCTCTCCGATCCGCCTCCGCGTCCCTGCGCCTCGGTGCCTTCGCGTTAAGCCTTTCGTCCTTCCTCTGCGCCGGCGGCCTGACTGGCAAAGTGATCCTCAAGGAGAAGGACGGCACCGTGCGCCCCGGCCCTCTCAAGGACGTGGCGGCCTTCCTGGAGCCCCTGGGGCAGGGGGTGGCCGCGAAGCCCCTGGGCACGGTGCGGGTGCGGACCGTGGGGAAGAAGTTCGTGCCCCGGGTGGCCATCGCCACCGTGGGCACCAAGGTGGTGTTCCCCAACCAGGACCACATCCTGCACAACGTCTTCAGCCTCAGCCCCGGCAACCGCTTCGACACGGGCCACTACGAACCCGGCGACAGCCCCGACTGGACCTTCCGGAAGGCCGGGCTCGTGAAGCTCTACTGCAACGTCCACCACAAGATGAACGCCTTCCTGTGGGTGGTGGAGACCCCCTGGTTCCAATTGCTGGATGGCCGCGACGGTGTGGACTTCCGGGACATCCCTCCCGGTACCTACCGCCTGCGCCTCTGGCATCCGGAGACGGGGGACCAGGTGTGGACCGTGAAAATCGGCGACGGCACCACCGTGGGTGAGTGGCACCTGGGCGCCACCCAGCCCCCCTTCGAGCCCCACACGAACAAGTTTGGCAAGCCCTATCCGCCCGCGAAGGATGAGGGGAGCTACTGAGGGGCGATCAGCAATCAGCAATCAGCGATCAGCCTTCAGCTAATGCTGACGCCGGCCCTGGGCCGGCGTGCTTTGGACATCCAACGGCCGGAGGCCGCGTCAAGCGCTGATGGCTGACAGCTGAAAGCTGACCGCTACTTCGAGCCGCCGTGCACCTTCCGCACCATGTAGCGCGGCCGGTCGCGGGCTTCCACGTAAATGCGGCCGATGTACTCGCCCAGGAGGCCGAAGGCGAGGAACTGGAGGCCCACCAGGAAGAAGAGGATGGCGAAGAGGGTGAAGACCCCGCCCACGGTGCCTTCCGGGTGCAGGAAGCGGTAGATGAAGAGGCCGATGGCGAAGAGCACGCTCACCACGCTGATGACGACCCCCAGCACGGAGAGCATCTGGAGGGGCAGGAGGCTGAAGCTCGTGAGGAGGTCGAACTGGAGGTTGATGAGCTTCCAGACCCCGTACTTGCTGTCGCCGGCGGCGCGCTCGGCGTGGCCCACGGGCACCTCGGTGATGCGCTTGGCGAAGGAGTTGGCCAGCGCCGGGATGAAGGCATGGCGCTCCTTGCACATGAGCATGGCGTCGATGACCTCGCGGTTGTAGGCGCGGAGCATGCAACCGTAGTCGTTGAGCTTCACCCCCGTGGTCTTGCGGGTGATGGCGTTCACGATCTTGCTGGGCATGGTGCGGAAAAAGCTGTCGTTCTCCGTGCGGCCCTGGCGCCAGCCGCCCACCACGTCGAAGCCCTCCTCGATCTTGGCCACGAGCTTGGGGATCTCCTCGGGGGGATTCTGGAGGTCGGCGTCCAGGGTGACCACGACCTTGCCTTCCACCTCGGCGAAGGCCCCGAAGATCGCGGCATGCTGGCCGTAGTTGCGGTTGAACTCCACGACCTTGATCCGGGGCTCCCCCTTGGCCAGGTCCGTGAGCAGCTTCAGGCTCATGTCCTTGGAGCCGTCATCGGTGAAGATGCACTCCCAGTCGCGGTCCCCTTGGAAATTTTCCCGCAGCACCTTCCCGAGCCGCTCCCACAGCTGGGGGATGTTGTCCTGTTCGTTGTAGATGGGGACGACGACGGAAAGGTAGGGCATGGCAGGCTCCAACCGGCCATTGTAACCGGGCGGCTCCTCAACCCTTGGGTTCGGAGGTGAGGAGCGTGTCTACGCAACCAACGGGGCCGCGCTGGAGCGCCGGCCGAGCGCCCCAAGGCGGCCGACCGAAGGTGGTGTGGGTGCACCACTGAGGGAGGCCAACGCAGGGGTGCGACGGCCGCCGCCCCAGCCCGAAGGGTTGAACCCATAGGGGCCTGATCCGGCGTCGGCGCGTGGGGCACGATGAACCCGCATCGCACCCCGCGCGCCTCCTTGGCTGAGGCCCCTTTGGGTTCAACGCAGTTCCCGCTGGTTGCGTAGACACGCTCCTAGAGCCCGCTACACTATCGTGACGATTGATTGGAGCCCCGATGTCCGACGGACCCCGC
>DATFAX010000111.1:0-2087 GCA_035254125.1 Holophagaceae bacterium
GGAGGCGTCGAACCAGCCCAGATCCCCGCCGTTGCCCTTGGCGGAGGGATCCTGGCTGAACTCCTCGGCGGCCTTGGCGAAGTCCTGGCCCTTGACGAGCTTGGCCCGCAGCTCCTGGGCCTTCTTGGTGGCGGCGGCCACCTCCTCGTCGTTGGAGGCGTTGAACAGGATGTGGCGGGCCTTGGCCTGGGCGGGGGTGCTGTAGGTGGCCTTGCGCTGCTCGTAGGCCTTCTTCAGCTCCTCGTCGCTGACCTTCATGTCGCCCGCGGCCGCGGCGTCGAGGGCCACGACCTGGACCACCCGGCGCTTGCCCTGCATGAAGCGGCTGCCGCCGGCCTTCAGGAAGGCTTCCAGCGCGGCGTCGCCGGGATCGGCCACGGCGGCGGTGTCGGGCGTGAGGGTGACCTGCTTGAAGCTGAGCTTCTCGTGGCGGACCCGGTTCTCGACCTCGAGCCAGGCCGCGTCCACGGGCACCTTCAGCGCCGCCTGGTCCACCAGCTTCCGGCGGGTGAGGTCCTGGCGGATCTCGCGCTCCCACATGGGGAGGGTCAGGCCGTTCTGGCGGAGGGTGTCGCTGATCTCGGACACGGGGCGCAGCTGGCCCTTCTCATCGAGGAAGACGGGATACTGGCGCAGGCGGGCCTCCAGCGCGGCGCGGACTTCGGGATCCGTCACCACCACGCCGTGGCGCTCCGCCAGCTCCTCCACCAGCCGCTCCTGCACCAGCTGCTGGAGGGCCTGCGGGCGCAGGAAGGCCATCAGGGCGTCGGGATTCTGGTTCTTGCCGTAGCGCTGGGCGCTCTTGTAGGCCAGCTCCTCCACCTCGCGGCGCTGGACGTCGCGGCCGAAGACCCGGGCCACCACCGAATCCGGGGCCTCCGAGGCGGCGCCCGAGGGCACCAGGTAGGCGAGCATGCCCAGGGTCAGGAGCACCATGAGGCCACCGACGGTGGTCCCCTGGGATTTGAACATCTTGCGGAAATCGCGAAGCATGAGGGCTCCAGGGCCGAAACAACTAGATTAGCAAAGGCTTGCCCCCGCACCGAGCCTTCAGGCGGCCTGAGGCGTCTTCCAGGCCGGATCCCCCACTATCCCTCGACCGGATCTGTCCCGGGTGGGTCCGGCCCGTTCCAATGACACCTGGATCGAAAGGAACCGCCATGAAGATGCCGCTTCGCATGACCCTATGGACCTTGGCGTGCCTGCTGGCCGCCACGCTGCCCCTGGCCGCCCAGGATCCGGGGGCTTCCCCGGTCACCGCGCCCCCCTTCTCCGACTCGGAGGTCCCCCTTGGATTGAACTTGCCCACGGCGGACCGTCTGGAAGGCTGGGATGTGGGCATCCGCTTCACTCACCGCTTCCAGGAGCGGGCCCGGGGCAATGGCAAGGATGCCTACGGCCTGGACGGGGGCGCCTATTCGGCCCTCGGCCTCGATTTCGGTATCGGCGCCGTGCCAGGCCTGAACGCCCAGATCTACCGCACCGCGGATCTGAAGACCTTCACGGTGGCCCTCCAGGAGCGCCTGCTGGACACGGAGCATTTCAAGGCGGCCCTCCGCGTGGAGCGCTATGACGAGACCGTCAAGGGCGGCTTGGTGGGCGCGGCGGTGCAGCTGCCCCTGGACTGGCATGTGGGGGGAGGCCTGGTGCTCAGCGCCGTGCCCACCTATCTGTCCGCCACGGCCTCCGCGCGTGGCGTGACCACGGTGGGCCTGGGCGCCCGCTGGCTCTTCACGGAGCACCAGGGCGTGCTTGGCGAGTACTACCCCCGACCCTCCAAGGTGGACGGCGCCTTCGAAAAGGGCTTCGCCTTGGGCTACCAGTACCGCACCTTCCGCCACCGCTTCACCCTCATGGCCACCAACGAGCTGGGCTCCACGGCCGTGCACGTCCTGGGCGGCGACTACGAGCACAGCGACACCTACCCGGGCGGGCCCCAGCTCCCCGGCAACTGGGTGCTGGGCTTCAACATCGTCCGGGCGTTCTGACGAAACTTTCACGAAGCCCCTCTTTGGCCTAAAATGAAGGGCTGGAGGGCCGAATGGCCGTGTTGCCGGTGCTGACCTGGGGCGATCCCCGCCTCAAGA
>DATFAX010000112.1:0-7376 GCA_035254125.1 Holophagaceae bacterium
GCGCAGGAGCTCGGCCCTCAGGCCGAGGTTTTCAAAAGACATGGGATGCTCCCGGTGTGGGCCTCCCCATCGCAATGGGGCCCGGTCGGGGCGTGCAAAAAATGAGCGGGCGGCTGACCGGCGCCCGCTCCGCTTCCTTGAGTCTACACGATTTCAGCCCATTTCCCCATTCCCAGGCCAAGTCGTTAAGGCGCAGGGGATGCGTGGATGAAGGCGGACGCGTGGAGGGGCTGATCCCGAATTCCCTAGGTGAATGGACGCCAAGGGCGCAGGCTCAGGCCGGCAGGTGGCGCATGGAACGAGATCCTGGATTCAAATGGTCTGAAAAGGTGGTCCGCACGCGGACCTATGGGGAGAACCTCCAGCGCCTCGCGGAGGCCCGCTGGCGGGAACAGGCGGCACTCTGGCTGCAGCGGCATGGGATGGCTCCCTCCGAACCGATCCCGGCTCCCGGGCCACCTCCGGTGCTCCGGGGCGTGCGGGGATTGACGGCGGACAGCCGGCCCACTGGGGCGAAGGTCCCGCCCGTGCTCAAGCGCCCCTGGTAGGGCGCGGGCTACTTCGCCAGTTCCCGGATCAGCCGATCGAAAGCTTCCACCCCCCGGTCGAAATCCACGACGCGGATGCGCTCGTCCTGGCCGTGGGCCCGGACGTCATCCTCATCGATGGGGATGGCGCTGATGCCGTAGGTGGGGATCCCGGCCGCCCGCAGGTAGGCGCCGTCGCTGCCCCCGGTGTCCATGCAGGGGACCACGGGCAGGCCGGGCCACTGGGCCGCGGTGGTGCGCTCCAGCACGGCCAGGAGGTCGGCCCGCAGGGGGCTTGCCGGATTGGGCTTGGGGGGCGTGGCGAGCTTCACCTTCACGCGGGGGTCCGCGAGGCGCTGGCGGACGAGCGCCACGATCTCCTGCACGTCATCGCCGGGCAGGAGGCGGATATTGAGGGAGGCCCGGGCGGACTGGGGCAGGGCGTTGTCCGCATGGCCGCCGCTGAGGCGCGTGGCCTTCACGGTGGTGCGGAGGTTGGCGTTCCAGGTGGGGTCCTGGGACAGGACGGCCGCCGCGGCGGCGTTGCCCGGATCGGCTCCGAGGGCGCGCATGGCCTCGCCCAGGGGGCCCGATTCCAGCTGGCCCATGCGGGACCAGAAGGCCCGGTGGCTCTCATCCACGCGCAGGGGCAACTGGAAGCCCTCGAGGCGACCCAGGGCGGCGCCGAGCACGTGGATGGGATTGCCGGGCCGCGGCAGGGAACTGTGGCCCCCGGGGTCGGTCACCTCTATGTCCAGCATGTAGAAGCCCTTCTCCGCGGTCTGCAGGGTGCGGTAGCGGGCCACCCCCTTGCGGCTGGTGACGCTGCCGCCGTCGCCGTTGAGGCAGTATTCGGCCTCGATGAGGTCGCGCCGGTTCGCCAGCAGCCACTCGATGCCGTTGTAGAAGGTGCCGCCTTCCTCCCCCGTGGTGAGGGCCAGGATGAGGTCCCGGGAGGGCCGGACACCCTCCTGGGCCATGCGGAGGAAGGCCGCGGCTTCCACGGCGGCCTCGCCCTTGATGTCCTGGGTGCCGCGACCGTAGAACCAGCCTTGGGTTTCCGTGAGCCGGAAGGGATCGCGGGTCCAGTCTTCACGCTTGGCTTCGACGACGTCGAGGTGGGAGAGGACGAGCAGTGGCTTCTGCGCCGACCGGCCGCGCAGGCGGACGACGAGGTTGCGGTGCCGGGCCTCGGGGCCCACCACGGCGATGTCCGCCGCCGGCACCCCGGCCGCGCGGAACTGGCGGGCGAGGGATTCCACCAGCGGCGTGGTGTCGCCATGCTCACCGGTGGTGTCGGCGTCCACCATCTCCTTGAGGAGGGCGCGGGCGATGGTGGGGACACCATCAGAGACTTGGGCGGCCAATGGGCACAGGGTCAGCAGGATGAGGGTGGTGGCGCGGAGCAAGGGCATGGGACGCTCGGAAGGATCCTCCACCTTAAGGCATTTCTGAGATCTGCGCGTTCGGCTGGCGAACGTCGAATTTGACAAATGGTTTCTGCGGAAACAAAATGATTTCCATGGAAACAAAATCGGATCCGAAAATCCGGCCCGCCGCTTTGGAAGACCACCTCGGGTACTGGTTGCGCCGCGTCTCCAACCATGTGTCCGGCGCCTTCGCCACCGCGCTGGAGGGGGAAGGAGTATCTGTGGCCGAGTGGGTGGTCCTGCGATTGATGCATGGCGAGCCACCCCAGGCCCAGAGGCGCCTGGCCGAGGCCACGGGAATGACCCCCGGTGCCCTGTCGAAGGTCCTCGACAAGCTGGAGGCGAAGGGGTGGGCCATCCGGGCGACCGCGGGTGACGATCTGAGGGTGCAACGCTGCGCCCTCACCCGCCAGGGACGTGCCCGGGTACCCCGGCTCGCGCACCTGGCGGACCTCAATGAGGCCCATTGCTTCGATGCCCTCAGCCCCCGGGAACGGGCGACCCTGCGGGCGGTCCTCCTCAAACTTGTGCAGGTGCATGGCCTGCAGGGCCCTCCCCTCGCGTGACCCTCTTTCGGAGATCCCATGAGCCAGACCGTCGACCACCTTCGACACACCCTTGCCGAGGCCCTGGCCAGCCGGCCGCCCGTGGGCGGCTTCCCCCACCTGGCCGAGTCGCTCCGCCGGGCCGGAGTCACCCTCAATCGATGGACCCTGCCGGCTTGCCAGAGCCTGTACGTCCTGAATCAGGGGGTCGTGGTGATGCAGGGGGAACGCCTGGGTTCGGAATTGCAGGAAGTGCCGTCCTTCGACGAGGCGGCCCTGATCCGTGCCCTCCGTCGGGATCAGGCCGGGGAAGGCACTTTTCCCGAGTTCCTGGCGGCCAGCTGGGAGGCCGGCGTGGTGACCTACGAAGTGGACTTCGATCGCCGGGTGGTCACTTACCAGGGGGCCCGGGGGGAGACCTACGTTGAGGCCTATCCGGCGGTGGATCTCCCCTGAGGCGATGGGGGCCTGGTCGCGACGAGCGGGGTCAGCTGGCCGCCACCCGCACCTTGGCGCCATCCTTGGCGGCGTCGCCGGGGTTGAGGATGACCTTCTCACCCGCCTGCAGACCCGAGCTGACGGGCAGGCGGCCCGCCTCCTCGGCGCCCACCTGGACGGGCTTCAGGGCCACTCTGCCATCGGGCCCCAAGGTGGCGGCGAAGGCCTTGTCGCCCTTCATGACGAGGGCTTCCACTGGCAGCTCCAGGCGGGGTGGGACCTTGAGGGCCAGGGTGGCGGCGATGAAGCCGCCGGGCAGGAAGTCGCCCTTGCGGTTGTCCAGCTCCACTTCGGCCAGCATGGTGCGGGTGCGCACGTCCAGGGCCCCGCTCAGGCGGGTGACCTTGGCGGGCACGACGAGGTCGGGGCGGTCCGCGGGGGAGAGGGCCACGGGGGTGCCCACCTTCACGGCACCGGCGATGCGCTGGTCCAGGTAGAGATTCACGCGGAGCTTCTGGATCTGCGCCACGGTCACCAGGGGCTGGGCCCCGCTGGCGCCGTTGGCCGCGTTCTGCACGAGGGCGCCGGGATCCGCGAAGCGGGCGGTGACCACCCCGTCGAAGGGGGCGCGCAGCACCTGGTAGCCCTTGAGGGTGGCCTGGGAGGCCAGCTTGGCCTCGGCCACGCGGGCGTCACTCTCGGCCTGCTCCACGTCCCGGGCCGAGAGGAGTTGGTCCTTGCCCAGGGCGGCGGCCCGACGGGCGTTGGCGCGCTTGGTGTCGGCGTCCGCCTTGAGGGCCACGTAGTCCTGCTCCACCTCGGGGGACTGGAGGATGCCCATCACCTGACCCGCCCGCACCCGGTCACCCTTGTCCACGGCCATGGTGCGGAGGAAGCCGCTCACCTTGGCGTAGAGGGTGGTGCTGGCGTAGGGCAGGGCCTCGCCCTGGAGGGTGAGCTTGCGCTCGCCGCTGCTGAGGGCGAGGGGCTGCACCTTCACGAGGGGGCCCTCGGCGAGGGCCTTCGCGCGGGCCCCGGCCTCCCTGGAGCGGGCGGAATGCTTCACGGTGGCGATGCCCAGGGCCGTGAGGCCGCAGGCCACCAGGATGCCGGTGCCGAATTTGCGCATGGAGGGGTAGGTCGATTCAGTGGGGGTCATGCCTGACTTCCTTTCGCTTCTTCGTGGAAGCGGGCTTCCAGTTCGTGGCTCGTGGGGGGCTTCCGGCGGAGCCGGGAGTAGATGAGGGGCACGACGAGCAGGGTCATCGCCGTGGCGACGAGGAGGCCGCCGATGACCGCGCGGCCCAGGGGCGCGTTCTGGCTGCCGCCCTCGCCGAGGCCCAGGGCCATGGGGATCATGCCCAGGATCATGGCGAGGGCCGTCATGAGCACGGGGCGCAGGCGGGTCTTGCCGGCGAGCAGGGCCGCCTCCTCGGGCCCGAGGCCCTGCTCCACCCGCACATCATTGGCGAAGCTCACCAGGAGGATGGAGTTGGAGGTGGCGATGCCCACGGCCATGATGGCGCCCATGAGGGACTCCACGTTGAGCGTGGTGCCCGTGACCACCAGCATCCACAGGATGCCGGCGAGGGCGCCGGGCACGGCCATCATGATGATGAAGGGGTCGAGCCAGCTCTGGTAGAGCGTGACCATGAGCAGGTAGACGAGGGCGATGGCGAGGATCAGGCCCAGCCCGAGGCTCTGGAAGGAGTGCTCCATCACCTCGTTCTGGCCGCGCAGGGTGATACGGGTGGTGTTGGGCCGCTGGCCCTTGGCCACGGCTTCGACATTCTGCTGGGCGATCTCCGCTTCGATCTTCTGGATCTCCTTGCGGATGCCCTTCACGACGCTGCCGAGGTCGGAACCGTCCACGGAGGCCTGGAGGTCCACCACGCGCTGCAAGGTGAGGTGGTCCACTTCGCCGGGGGTGGTGCCGGGGCGCACCGTGGCGAGGTTCCCGAGGGTCTGGGTCCCCGGCTGGGGCAGGGCCGCGAGGCTCCGGGCGGGTTCGCCCTGGAGCAGCGGGGCGGGCGTGGCCACGGGGGTGGCCATGAGCTCCTGCACGGAGGTGAGCTCCGAGAGGGGGACCTTGACAGCGAGCGTGTAGCTCACGCCGTTGACGGGGTTCAGGAAGAAGGTGGGCGACACGCCGCCGTTGCCGCTGAGGGCCACGAGGGTGGCGTTGGAGACGTCGCGCTGGGTGAGACCCAGGCGGGCGGCCCGCTGACGATCCACCTCCAGCTTGTAGGAGGGGTAGTCCAGCACCTGCTTGATGCGGAGGTCCTCCACGCCGGGGATCCCGGCGAGGCCCGCCTTCAGGCGGTTGGCGTAGGCGAGGCTCTGGGTGAGGTTGGCGCCCTCGACCTGTACGTCCACCGGGGCGCTCACCCCGAAGTTGAGCACCTGGGTGACCACGTCCGCGGGCTGGAAATAGGTGGTGGCCTGGGGGAAGCGGGCGGCCAGCGTCTTGCGGAGGGCGGCTCGGTGTTCGGCGGAGGGACGGTGGCCGTGCTTGAGCTGCACGGTGATCTCGGCGTCCATGGGGCCCACGTTGTCCGTGGGGAGGAAGGCGAGGTTGTAGTTGATGGGCACGCCGATCATGGAGTTGATGCCATCGAGCTCGGAGGGTGGGATCACCTTGCGAATCTCGTCCTCCACCGAGGCCACGAGCTTCTCCGTCTCCTCGATGCGCGTGCCGGAGGGGGCCCGAACGTGGAGCTTCATGAGCCCGGCGTCCACCGCAGGGAAGAAATCCACGCCCACGATGAACAGGAGGCTCAGGGAGATGGCGAGGTAGCCCGTGGCCACGATCAGCACGAAGCGCCGGTGGGCCAGGGCGGCCTCCAGGCCACGCCCGTAGGCCTCGGTGAGCTTGTCCAGCCAGCGTTCACGGATGGGGTTGAACCAGTGGAGGAACTTGTCGAGGGGGTTGGTGGGGTGGGCCCCCCCATCGTGGTGCTCGCCGGCCATGAGCATGCGGCTGAGCAGGGGCACGAGGGTGCGGCTCAGGAGGTAGCTGGCCAGCATGGAGATGACCACGGCCAGGGCCAGGGGCGTGAAGAGGTAGCGGGCGGCGCCATCCAGCAGGGCCACGGGGAAGAACACGATGCAGATGGAGAGGGTGGCCACGATGGCGGGCACCGCGATCTGGGCCGCGCCGTCGAGGATGGCGACGGTGAGCGGCTTGCCCATGTCGGAGTTCCGGTGGATGTTCTCCACTTCCACGGTGGCGTCGTCCACCAGCATGCCCACGGCGAGGCTGAGGCCGCCCAGGGTCATGAGGTTCAGGGTGTGGCCGAACAGCTTGAGGCCCACGATGCCGCAGAAAATGGCCAGCGGGATGGAGGTGCACACCACGAGGGTGCTGCGCCAGCTGCCCAGGAAGAGCAGCACCATGACGCTCACCAGCAGGGAGGCGACGACGGCCTCGAAAAGCACGCCCTTGATGGAGGCCCGCACGAAGGTGCTCTGGTCAAAGTCCATGCGTACGTCCATGCCCTGCGGCGCCGCGGCCTTGATGGCGGGCAGGAGGTCCCGGGTGGCGTCCACCACCGCGAGGGTGGAGGCGTCGGCGTGCTTCATGATGGCGAGGTAGGTGGCACGGCGGCCGTCCACCCGCACGATGTTGGTTTGGTCGCCGAAACCGTCGTAGACCTTGGCGACATCGCCCAGGAGCACGGTGGCGTTGCCCACGACCTTCACCGGGATCTGGTTGAAGGCGGCCACAGTGGGGGGGCTGCTGTTCATTTCCACGGCGACTTCGCGGGAGCCGATGCGGGCCGTGCCGGCGGGGAGGATGAGGTTGGAGGCCTGGAGGGCCTGCAGCACGTCCTGGGGCGAGAGGCCCCGGGCCTGCAGCTTGTCAGGGTCCACGTCCACGCTCACCTGGGGGAACTTGCCGCCGTAGGGGGCGGGCGTGGACATGCCCGGGATGGTGAAGAGCTTGATGCGCAGGGAATAGAGGGCGTGGTCGAAGATCTTCTGCTCGGGCAGGTTGCCACCCAAGGTGAGCTGGGCCACCTGCACGTTGGAGGCGTTGCTCCGCACCATGGTGGGGGGCGTCATGCCCGGGGGCAGGATGCGCAGGATGGTGCTGAAGGTGGCGTTCATCTGGGCCATGGCGGCGCCGATGTCGGTGCCCGGCTGCAGTGTGACCTTCAGGAGGCCGATGCCGGGGATGCTCTGGCTCTCAATGCGCTCGATGCCATCCACCGAGGTGGAGAGGGCCCGCTCGCTGACGAACACCACCCGGCGCTCCATCTCCTCGGGGGAGAGGCCGGGGTAGCTCCACACCACGCCGATGACGGGGATGTCGATGGCGGGGAAGATGTCCACGCTCATGCGCAGGGCGCTGCCGATGCCCGCGATCATCATGAGGATGCACATGACGGCGACGGTGTAGGGGCGGCGGAGGGCGAGTCGTACGATCCACATGG
>DATFAX010000113.1:0-4724 GCA_035254125.1 Holophagaceae bacterium
CAGCTCCATCGCGCACGTGGGCTACATGCTCCTGGGCGTGATGTGCGGCCCCGAGGGCGCGCAGGCCACCTGGCTCTACATGGCCACCTACCTGGTGATGAACTTCGGCGCCTTCGCCATCGTCATCCACCTCCAGGGCACCGGCGAGGGCGAGCGCATCGAGGACTTCCGCGGCCTCAAGGATCGTCACCCCTTCCTGGCCTTCGCCATGATGATCTTCCTGCTGAGCCTCGCGGGCATCCCGCCCCTGGTCGGCTTCTTCGGCAAGTTCTACCTCTTCCAGATGGCCGTCACCCAGGGCCACATCACCCTGGTGACCATCGCCTTCCTCACCTCCGTCGTGAGCGCCTTCTACTACCTGGGCGTGATCAACCAGATGTACTTCAAGGAGGCCCCCGCCCCGGTGGAGGGCGCCGAGCCCGCCACTTCGGGCCTGGCGACCACCATCATCGTCACCGTGGCCTGTGTGCTCGTGCTCGTGGGCACCGCCTTCGCCCCCCAGCTCCTGGGCTGGGCCGGTGGCATCGGCGCCGAGAAGAAGGCCGCCCAGGTGGCCCTGAACTAGGTCTTGAGCCTTACACTGGAAGCGCGGGGCCCCTGGCCCCGCGCTTTTTCCGTGAGGTGGGCATGTCCGAGCAGGGGAAGGGGACCGGGGGGCCGCAGCTGGCCACGGCCACGCACCTCGCCTACTTCATGCCCATGGCCATCGTGGTGTGCATGTTCGGGGGCCGATGGATCGGCGGCAAGTACGGCCATGCCGAGGGGGGCCTCATCTGGGGGTTCTTCGTGGGGGTGGTCCTGGCCTTCTACGAGGCCTTCAAGGTGCAGAAGCAGGTGCGGGGCGGCCGTGGACCCCAGGGTTGATCCGGCCCCGGACCTCCGGGACGCCCTTGCGGTGCTCCTGGTGGGGGGCCTGCTGGGCTGGGGCTTCGGCCGGAGCTGGACGGCGGCCCTGATCTTCCTGGCCCAGGGACTCCTGGCCGTGGGCTCCGTGGCTTTCCTCGTCTGGCGCGTGAAACGGGGCCCCAAAGCGGCTTCAGCCTTGGTGGGGCTCGGGAATCTCGCCTTGTTGGGCTTCGTGGCCCGTGCGATCATGGAGCGTTTCCCCGGGGAGAACTACGCTCTCCTCTCGGGCATGCTTCTGCACATCCCGGCGCTCTTCTGGGCGGCCTTCCGGGTGTGGTGGAAACAGGCCCGGAACCCCTCCTGAAGCCGCGCACGGCCCCCTCCCGAGGCATCCGCCATGGAACATCACGCATCCTTCTTCGCCCAGTGGCTGACGAGCGTCCTGCACCTGCACCAGTACTCCTGGGCCGGCTTCGGCGCCCACCCCATGAGCGTGCTGGAGCGCTATGACCACCTGCTGAACACGGTGATCGCGGCCCTGATCGTCATCGGCGTCACCTCCGCCACCCGGGCCAAGCTGAGCCTCATCCCCGGCGGCCTGCAGCAGGTGATGGAGGCGTACTTCGGCTTCATCCGCAACCTGGCCGGCTCCTCCATCCCCCGCCACTCCGAGAAGTACATCCCCTTCATCGGCACGCTGGGCCTGCTCATCTTCGTGAACAACTTCATGGGCATGATCCCCTTCTTCGGCACGGGCAACAGCAACTGGAACGTGACCCTGGGCTGCGCGATTCTCGTGTTCCTCGTGTACAACTTCGAGGGCACCCGCGTGAACGGCCTGGCCTACTGGAAGCACCTGGCGGGCCCCTGCAGCAACCCCTTCCTGGTGATCCTGGGCATCTTCCTGATCTTCCCCCTGGAGTTCCTGGGCTTGTTCATCCGCATCTTCAGCCACTCGATGCGTCTCTTCCTCAACATGGCCCTGGAGCACACCATCGCCGCCGCCATCTTCGGCGTGGTGGCCCTGGCGGTGCCCACGGTGCTCATGTTCCTCGGCTTCATCACCGTGGCCGTGCAGGCCCTCGTGTTCATCACCCTGACCGCCGTCTACATCGGCGGTGCGGTGCAGGACATGCACCACGACCACGATCATGGGCATGACCACGGGCACGATCACGCCCACGCCCACTAATCCCAAGTTCACCCTTGGCTGACGGGATTCCGAACCCCGCGGCCCTTTCACTGGAGGCGCACATGCGCAAGTTCTTCACCTTCGCCGTTCTCTTCACCGTGGCCGTCGCCGCCTTCGCCCAGGGCGCCCCCGCCCAGGCTTCCGCCGGTTCCTTCAACCAGCTCTTCGACACCACCCGCCTGATCTACATCGCCGTCGCCGGCGCCGCGGCCGCCTGCGGAACCGCCCAGGCCAAGGTGCTCTCCACCGCCTACGAGTCCATGGCCCGCAACCCCCAGGCCGCCGACAAGATCTCCGGCTCCCTGGTGCTCGGCCTGGCCTTCATCGAGGCCCTGGTGCTCTTCACCTTCGCCCTCGCCTTCATCGTCAAGTAATACGAAGGCTCCGGCTCGACGGGGCGCCCTCGGGCGCCCCGTTTTTTTTGTCCCGGATGTGCGATCCTTCAGGTCCCCCCCGGGGATGCCCCTTTTTTACCGTTCTTCCCGAAGTGCCGATGACCCTGACAGCGATGCGCCACCACCCGCCTTTTCCCCTGCCCGCCGAGGTCACGAAGGTGATCCTGGGGGGCGGCTCGAGCATCGATCTGGAGGGCCTCCAGTGCAGCAGCCATGAGGAGGCCTGGGATTTCGCCTTCAACTACGGCTACGACATGCGGATCCCCGCCCAGCGCTACCACGTGGTGCGGGTCTTCGAGGATGCCCTCACCTTCCTCCAGGGCGTGATCCTCGAGGGTACGGAGCTGACCATGCCCGCCTTCCTGCGGGACATGGAGGATCCCCTGGACCTCCTCGTGTGGGCTTCGGAGCGGGATGACGACGGCACCCGACCGCAGCGGGCCGTGTGGAGCTGCGCCGTGCTCCGGGTGATGCACACCCTCTTCCACATCGATCACAACGTGAACCTGCGGTTCCTGCCCGAGATCCAGAAGCAGGTCTTCGAACGCTACGATCGCTACCTCGTGCAGGAAGGGGGCCAGTGGTTCCTCCGGGGCGGCTACGAGGTGCCGCTGGCGGCGGTGGAGCGCAAGGAGAACAAGGACCGCAACTCCATGCTCCTGAAGCTCCTCCACAAGCCCGAGAATGTGGCGGAGACCATCTACGACCAGATCGGCATCCGCCTGGTGGCCGAAGACCAGCTGGGCGTGCTCCTGGTCATCCGGTTCCTCCTGGATCACCACGTGCTCATGAGCACCCACATCAAGCCCAGCCGCTCGAGGAACCTGCTCATCGACCTGAAGGCCCTGGACAGCTGGATGGAGGGCCTGCCCGAGCCCTTCCAGATCGGGGAGCTGGATCCCGAGGAGCGGAAGGCCCTGAACCAGAGCCTTTCCCTCAAAGGGGCCGGCGCCGAGGCCAATCCCTTCTCCGCCAAGGATTATTCGGCGATCCAGTTCACGGCCCGGACCCTGATCCGGCTGCCGAACCCCGCCACCCTGGCCCTGGAGGCCGTCCTCCGAAGGATGGAAATTTCAGGTATTTCCCGCTTGGCCGATCAGATCCACATCACGGAGTTGATCCAAAAGCAGGAAGAGTTTACGTTTTTCTTCGCACATGAAGTACAAGTCATGGAACGATCAGGCTTTGAGAATGCCCAGTCAGGCCCCGCCTCCCACGCCGAATACAAACAACGGCAACGGGATGCTGCCCGGCGCCGGGTGCTCCAGGGACTTCTTTAGGGAGGACGCATGCTGAACATCCAGACGCGGCAAGAGGGCAGCGCCTCGGTGGTCTCCATCCAGGGGAAGGTCAACTTCGAAGTGACCGCCCAGCTTCGGGACGTGATCCGGGATACGGTCACCACCCACCAGCCCAAGCTGCTGGTCATCAATCTGGAGGGTGTCAGCTTCATCGACTCCTCGGGCCTCGGGCTCCTGGTGGCCGCGCGCAACAGCGTGGATAAGAGCGGCGGCAAGCTGCACCTCTGCACCCTGCCGGCTCCGGTGAAGAAGACCTTCGACCAGACCAACCTCACCAACTACTTCTCCATCTTCGCGACGGAACAGGACGCCCTCCGGGGCGCCTGATCGGAAGGGCCCCTCACGGGGCCCTTTCTGAATCGAGGGAGAGATGGGCAAAGGTGTGGTCCTGGTGGTGGACGACGAGGCCCCGATCCGGGACATCCTCGGCTTCTACCTTAAGCGTGCGGGCTATCAGGTGCTGATGGCGGGCAATGGCGTGCAGGCGCTGGACGAGATGTCGCGCCTCCAGCCAGACCTCATCATCAGCGATCTCCGGATGCCGGAGATGGCCGGGGATGAGCTCTGCAAGCGCGTGAAGGGCAGCCCCGAGAGCCAGGACACCTACTTCATCATCGTGTCGGCGCTGGATGGCACCGCCTCGCGCATCGGCGGCCTCTCCATCGGCGCCGACGACATGATCAGCAAGCCCTTCCATGCCCAGGAGGTGTTGGCCAAGGTGGACAGCGCCTTCCGCCTCATCGGCATGCAGAAGGAGATCAAGCGGCAGAACCGCGAGCTCTCCGCCTTCCAGGGGCGTGTGGAAGCCGAGCTGGCCCTCGCCGCGCGCCTCCAGATGGGCCTGCTGCCCTCGCTGCCCGGGGAGATCCGCGGCGCGAAGTACACCCACCGCTACCTGCCCGCGGAGGGCATCGGCGGGGACATCTACACCATCGCCCCGCTGGAGGACGGCCTCGTGGGCCTGATGATCGCGGACGTGAGCGGCCACGG
>DATFAX010000114.1:0-9251 GCA_035254125.1 Holophagaceae bacterium
CGGCCGCTTTTTCCCTGATAACCTAGCCCTTCGGAGGCTGAAGATCATGAAGACCACCAAGATCATTTCCCTTGCCGCGGTTCTGACGCTGGGCGCTGGCCTGGCCTGCAAGAAGCCCGAGCCCGCTCCCAAGGTCGACACCGCCGCCGAGGATGCCGCCAAGAAGGCCGCCGCCGAGAAGGCTGCCGCCGAGGAAGCCGCCCGCCTCGCCGCCGAGAAGGCCGCTGCCGAGAAGGCCGCCGCCGAGAAGGCCGCCGCCGAGAAGGCCGCCGCCGAGAAGGCTGCCGCCGAGAAGGCCGCCGCGTTCAAGGCCGCTGCTGAGAAGGTGCTCGTCAACATCCACTTCGACTACGACAAGTCCGACATCAAGGCCGGCGACCGCGCCACCCTGCAGGGCATCGCGGACTTCATGAAGGCCAATGCCAACGTGAAGATCTCCATCGAAGGTCACTGCGACGAGCGTGGCACCAACGAGTACAACCTCGCCCTGGGCAACCGCCGTGCCGCCGCCGCCCTGGCCTACCTGAAGACCCTGGGTGTGGACGAGTCCCGCTTCGAGACCATCTCCTTCGGCAAGGAGAAGCCCCTCTGCACCGAGGGCAACGAGAAGTGCTGGAGCCAGAACCGCCGCGCCGAGTTCAAGCTCAAGGGCTGATCCCGGTCATTCGGCACTGCGAGCGGGGGCTTCGGCCCCCGCTTTCCGTTTCCAGGGCCGGTTTGGATTAGGATTGAGGAAACTCACGGGGTTTCCATGCGCCTGATCCGTACCTTCGCCGTTCCCGCGACTGCGGCCCTGCTCACCCTGGGCTGCGCTTCCGACGAAACGCTCAAGAAGGTGGAGCAGGAGGTCGGCGACCTCAAGGTGGAGGTCTTCCGTCTCCGGCAGCAGGCCGAGGAGGCGGCCAAGAAGGCCGAGTCCGAGCAGAAGGCCGCTGCCGAGGCGCGTGCCCAGGACCGCCGCTTCCAGGCCGACCTGCAGCAGGACATGCGGCAGGTTCAGGACACCGTGCGCGTCATGAACAACCGTCTCGGAAGCGTGGGGCGGGCCAACGCCGGCAGTGCCGCCGTTCCCGCGGCTCCGACCCCGGCCGCTCCGGTTTCCGAGGATGAGAAGGCCTTCCAGGCCGCGACTCTCGACTACAACAAAGGTAGCTACGGCCTCGCCGCCGAGGGCTTCCAGCTGTTCCTGAAGAACGCGCCCAACTCCCCGCGCCGTCCCGAGGCCCTCTACTTCCTGGGGCTCTCCCACTACAATCAGCGTGCCTATGACAAGGGGCAGGCCGCCTTCGAACAGGTGCTGCGGGAGCATCCCGGTTCGGCCCAGTTCCTGCCCGCCAAGTTGAAGCGCGCCCAGTGCCTCCTGAAGCAGGGGCTCAAGCCCGCGGCCACCAAGGCCTTCAAGGAGTTGGTGGACGGCTTCCAGGGCACCCCTGAGGCCCGCACGGCCCAGCAGGAACTGGCGGACCTGGGGCTATAGGAGGTCCACCGGCAGGCTGAGGGGGCGTTCGCCCGGGCCCTGAAGCAGGTCCCGAAGGCGGGCGTCCCGCTTGCCCATGGGGAGGCCCTGGAGCTGACCTGCGGGCACCCAGGCCTGATCCTCGGCGGCCTTGGGGCGTTCCCCGGGCTGCAGATGAAGGGGGCTCACGCGCTCCCGGCGGTGGGTGTAGACCTGGGTCCATCCCGGGAAGGCACGGGCCTGGAGGCCATGGGGAAGGGGGTCTTCGACGGCGCCCTCCAGGAGGGGATGGGTGGGCCAGCGCCATAGGCCCGCCAGCAGGCCCTTGCCATGGGGGGTATGCAGGAGGAATTCGCCGCCGTGCTCGATGGCCAGCAACCAGAGGTCGGATGCTTTCGGCGCGGCCCGCTTGGTGGGTGGTGGGATCTGGGCTTGGAGGCCTGCGGCCCTCGCCGTGCAGCCATCGGCCAGGGGACAGCCCGCGCAACGGGGTTGGGGCATGCACACGGTGGCCCCCAGTTCCATCACGGCCTGGGTGATCCGGGAGGGGCCATGGGCCGCCAGCGCGGGGGCCAGCCAGGCCCGCAGGTCCGCCGCATGAAGTTTGGGATCGCCCTCGATGCGGAGGAGCCGGGCGAGGACCCGGAAGGCGTTTCCATCCAGGGCCGCGACGGGCCATTGGAAGGCGATGGAGCCCACGGCGGCGGCCGTATAGGGGCCCAGGCCAGGCAGGTCCAGGAGGCCTTCCAGATCCGTCGGCCAGCCTTGAGCCACCAGGGCCCGGGCCGCGGCCTGGAGGAGGCGGGCGCGGCGATAGTAGCCGAGGCCCTCCCAGGCTTTGTGCACGTCGTCGCCCTCGGCCCCGGCCAGGGTCGCCGCATCCGGGAAGCGGGCCATCCAGCGTTCGAAGTAGGGGATCACCGTGGCCACCTGCGTCTGCTGCAGCATGGCTTCGCTCACGAGCACGGCATAGGGATCCGGATGCGGAGCGTCCAGGTCCGCCGCGCGCCAGGGCATGGTCCGGCGGTTCGCCTCGAACCATGGCGCGAGCGGCGCGAGCAGCTGGATGGACTCGGGATGGGACATGGCTCCAGTACAACCAAAAAGAGCGCCTTGCGGCGCTCTTCGATATTTGGTGCCCGCGAGCAGACTCGAACTGCTACGGCTTGTGGCCACCACCCCCTCAAGATGGCGTGTCTACCAATTTCACCACGCGGGCAACGCGGAGTAATCATTGTGCCGTGCCTGCGGCACGGCGTCAATGCTCACTTTTGCGAGACAGGCGCGGCGGGGGCGGCGAACTTGTCCACCACCGAGCGGTCGGCGCGCACGATCATCACTTCAATGAGGATGCAGGCGAAGAGGAAGAGGCCCGCCAGCCAGTAGGTGGCCTTGGCGAGGAAGGGCGTGGCGCCCTGGGCACCGAAGGCGCTGTTCGCGCCGCCGCCGCCGAAGGAGGCGCCCAGGCCACCGCCCTTGCTGCCGGGCTGGAGCAGGATGGCGCCGATGAGCAGCACGCTCACGATCACGAAGAGGGTATAGAGCAAGGTCATGAGGGCTCCGAACGGACTAGTTTACAGTCCCTGGCCCCGCCCTGTCAGCTAGAACGCCAATCCGACACCCGCCGTGCGCCCCGAGATCACCCGGTGGATGTCCCGGCACTGCTCCACCATGCGGAAGAAATCCGAGGGCAGGAGGGCCTGGGGGCCGTCGCTGAGGGCTTTTTCGGGATTGCAGTGGGTCTCCACGAGGAGGCCATCGGCCCCGGCGGCGACGCCGGCCCGGGCGCAGGGGATCACCAGGTCGCGCCGGCCCGTGGCATGGCTGGGATCCACCACCACGGGGAGGTGGGTGAGGGCCTTGGCCGCAGGTACCACGGAGACATCCAGGGTGTTCCGGGCATGATCGGACCAGGTGCGGATGCCCCGCTCGCAAAGGATGACGCTGCGATTTCCCTCGGAGAGCACATACTCCGCGGCATAAAGCCACTCCTCGAGGGTGGCGGCGGGGCCCCGCTTGAGGAGCACGGGCTTCCCGCAGCGCCCCGCCAGCTTGAGCAGGGCGAAATTCTGCATGTTGCGGGCGCCGATCTGCACCAGGTCCGCAGTCTCGGCCACGGCGTCGAAGGTCTCGGCCTCGGTGGCCTCCGTGACGATGCCCAGGTCGAACTCCCGGCGAGCCTCCTCCAGCAGGCGCAGGCCCTCCAGGCCCAGGCCCTGGAAGCTGTAGGGGCTGGTGCGGGGCTTGAAGGCCCCGGCGCGGAGGAGCTTCAAGCCCGCCTCGGCCACGTACCGGGCCGTGGCGAAGAGCTGTTCCCGGGTCTCCACGCCACAGGGCCCCGCCACCAGGGCCAGCTCCCCGCCGCCAAAGCGCACGCCCCGCACGTCCACTACGGTGGGCGTGAGGCTGCCTTCGGCGCTGGCCAACTTGAACGGGCTCGTGATGGGCACCACCCGGCGGACCCCGGGCAGGGCCTCAATGCGGTCGGCCTTCAGGGCTTTGGAGGCGTGGGGGGCCAGGATGCTGGTGGCTTCATCGGAGGCTTGGACCTGAGGTCGGATTCCAGCAGCCTGTAGCAATGCCACCACTTGCGACACGAGGTCCGGCCCGGCGGCGGCTTCCATGAGGATCAACATCGACCACGCTCCGCCTTTGATTCTAGGCGCGTGGAACCGAGGGGGGGATCTGGACACGGAAATTGCATGGACTGATCCTGATCCCACGGAGCATCCCATGCGAGCCGCCCTCATCCTGGTTCTTCCCGCCCTGTTTCTCGGAGTGGCCTGCAAACGGGCCGAAGTGGAGGCTTTCCGTCAGGCTCCCAAGCCCGTGGTGGTGCGGTTCGACGTGCCCACCGAGGTGCCCGATCGTGAGGCCGTGGCCAAGGAATACGCCGCGGTGCTGCGGCAGCGGCTGGCCAGCCGGCTCGTGGTGGTGCCTGAAGGGGTGGAACCCCCGGCCGGGGCCGCGCAGCTGAGTGTGGTGATCAGCTCCATGCGGGCTTCGGAGCGCGCCACCCCGGGGGAGGTGGGCCTGGCCACGGGGGTCACGGTGGGAGTGATCAGCGGGGCCATGGGCAGCCGCCATCCGGTATGGAACGGGTTCTGGTGGGGCATGTTCGCCGGGCACCATGCGGCCCATGAACAGCGGTACGAGGATCGCCTTGGATACCGCCCCATGCGGATGGAGGCCCGTCTGCTGCTCACTCAGCCCGGCCTGCAGGATCCCGTGGTGGACATGGACTTGGAACCGAGGGAGATCATGGATGCCATGGATCCCATCCGCCGCAGCGAGGAGGATGATCCGGAGGCCATCCGCGAAGCTGAAGCCCGCGGCCTGGCACGGGTGGTCATCCGCGCCCTCGATGAGGAGCTGGACCTGAAGCCCCGGGAGGCCCGTTGGTACGGTGATCGGCCCAAGGTGGACGAAGAACCCCGGCCGGAGGCCAAGCCGGAACCCAAGCCGGAACCCAAGGAAGCGTCAAAGGAGGAACCGAAGGCCGAGGCCCCCGCGCCTCCTCACTCCTGAGCGGTCTTTACCAGCGATAGGAACTTGGCCGGATCCAGGCTGGCGCCGCCCACGAGGCCGCCGGCCACATCCGGGATCGCCAGGAGTTCGCCAAAGGTCTCCGGGGTGACGCTGCCGCCGTAGAGGATGGGGGTCTGCTCCCCGGCCTCGCCCATGTGGACACGCAGCTCCTCGCGGATGAAGTGGTGGGCATCGCGGATCTGGTTCACGTCGGCACGACGGCCAGTGCCGATGGCCCACACGGGCTCGTAGGCCACCCAGAGGGGGCCGGGGTCGGCGGCGAGGATCCCGAGCTGCCGCTTCAGCACCGCGTAGGTCTGCTCCGTGTCCCGCTCATGAAGGGTCTCACCCACGCAGAGCAGGGGCAGGAGCCCATGGGCGCGGGCGGCGGCCAGCTTCTTCGCCAGGGCTTCGTCCGTCTCGCCGAAGAACGTGCGGCGCTCGCTGTGTCCGAGGATCACGCCCGTGCAGCCCGCGTCCCGCAGCATGGCCATGCTCACCTCGCCCGTGAAGGCCCCCTTCTCTTCGAAGTGGGCGTTCTGCGCGAATACACGCACCCCCTTGCTCCGCACCTCCTGGAAGGTGGTTGCGAGCCAGGGGAAGGGTGGGGCGATGGCGGCCTGGACGTCCTCGACGGGCGCGTAGCCGGCCATGAAGGCTTCGCAGAAGGCGCTCACCTCCCGGGTGAGGAGGTTCATCTTCCAGTTGGCGACGACGCAGCGCATTCCAGCAGGCTACCAGCTGTCGCGTTCCCGGGCGTAGGTGGCCGGGGTGCGGCCCAGCAGCGCCTTGAAGTCGTGGATGAAGTGGGCCTGGTCGAAGTAACCCAGCTCCTGGGCGAGAGCGGCTAGATCCATGGGCTCACGGGCGTCAAGTCGCGCAAGGGCCTCATGCAGCCGGTATCGCCGGATCACCCACTTGGGACTCACCCCCACATAGTCCGAGAAGAGGCGCTGGAGGCCTCGGAGGCTCAGTCCCGAAATCGCCGCGAGGGCCTCCACCCGCTGGAGGCCGGGATCATCCAGGATGTGCTGCACCAGCTCCCGGGCGAAGCAGGCCTGGGGATCGGACTGGGGCAGGCGCTCCAGGAGGAATCCCTCAAGGGCTGCCACGGCGCCTGGGACATCGTCGCCAAGGTCCAGAACCCTGGTTTCCAGCGCCTGGCCCGCGGGGCCGAAGGCCTCCCCCAGGGGCAGCACGCGGTCGGCCAGGGCGGAGATGGGGCCGTGCCAGAAGGGGCGGAAGCCGCCGGGATGGAATTTCACCCCCAGAACCCGGCCCCGCCCTTCGAGCGTGCGCACGAATCGCGCCGTGGCAGGCCCCGCCAACCCGGACCGCCCCGCCTCGATGACGAGGTGCACCGTGGGATGGGGCAGGGTTTCCCGGACCACAGGTTCCCGGAGATCCCAGGCGATGGGCCAGTAGTGCTGGACGAAGGGCTCCAGGGCCGGGTCCGGTCCATAGCGCCCCACGGGGGATTCCCGGAGGATGGCCTCCGCATGGAGCACGCCCCGCGGGGTCCATTCCAGGGGTGTGGCCATCCGTTCCCTCCACGCGGCGTCGCGTTTCTACAATACGGAATTCACCGTGGCCAATGACCCTGGAGACCCCACAGGAGCCCTCCATGATGCCCGCCCTGCTCACCCTGATCCTTGCCCAGGCCCCCATCCCGCCCCGGATGGCCCCATCCCCGGTTTCCCAGGAGGTCCCCATGAACGGTCACGCCACCGGCACCTTCGATGTGAAAGTGAAGCCCCTCTCCGCCGACAATGCGGACTGGGGGGCCTTCGGCCGGCTCTCCATCGACAAGGTCCTCCATGGGGATCTGGAGGGCACGAGCCTGGGGCAGATGCTGGCGCAGGGCGACGGCAAGGGGGCCAGCGGGGGCTATGTGGCCCTCGAGCGCGTGACGGGGACCCTCCGCGGCCGCAAGGGGACTTTCGTCCTCATGCATACCGGGACCCTGGTCGATCACCGCCCGGAGATGGCGGTCACGGTGGTGCCCGGCTCGGGCACGGGGGAGCTGGCCGGCCTTTCGGGGCGTTTCCAGATCCTCATCGAGGGCGGGAAGCATAGCTACGTCTTCGATTACAGCCTGCCTGCGGGCCAGTGAACGACAAGGGCCGCGCCCTGGGGCACGGCCCTTGCCGGATCCCCAACGGGGTCAGCGGCTGAGGGCCGCCACACCAGGCAGCTCGAGGCCGGAGAGGAACTCCAGGCTGGCGCCGCCGCCGGTGCTCACGTGGCTCATCTGGGCGGCCACGCCCGCCTGGTTCACGGCGGCCACGCTGTCGCCACCGCCCACGAGCACATAGGCCCCGCTCTTCACGGCGGCCGCCAGTTCCTCGGCCACACTCAGGGTGCCGCTGGCGAAGGCGGGCATCTCGAACACGCCCATGGGGCCGTTCCAAAGCAGGGTCTTGGCGCCACGGATGGTCTCGGCGTACAGGGCCACGCTTTCGGGGCCGAGGTCGAGGCCCATTTTGCCGGCGGGCACGGCCACATCCTCGGTGATGGCGGCTTCGGCGTCAGCCTTGAACTCACCGGCCACCACGTGGTCCAAGGGGAGCATGAGCTTCGTGCCCTTGGCCTGGGCCTGGGCGAGCAGCTCCTTGGCGAGGTCCAGCTTGTCCTCCTCGCAGAGGCTCTTGCCGATCTCGATCCCCTGGGCCTTGAGGAAGGTGAAGCTCATGCCGCCGCCGATGAGGATGGCCTGGGCGCGGCCGAGGAAGTTCTGGATGAGCTCGATCTTGTCGCTCACCTTGGCACCGCCGAAGATCACGACCAGGGGCTGCTCGGGGTCGTTCATGATGCGGCCCAGGGCGGTGAGCTCCTTCTCCATCAGGAAGCCCGCGGCCACCTTGTCCTTGGGGAAGTGCGCCACCATGCCGCTCACGCTGGCATGGGCGCGATGGGCGGCACCGAAGGCGTCGTTCACATAGGCCTGGGCCAACTTGGCCAGGGCCTCGGCAAACTCGGGCTTGTTCTTGGTCTCCCCCTTGTCGAAGCGCAGGTTCTCCAGGAGGAGAATCTGCCCGGGCTTGAGGGCGCCGGCTTCCGCTTCGACATTGGCGCCGATGACGCCAGAGGCGAGGCGCACATCGAAGCCTTCTGCCGTCAACCACTCGGCCACGGGGCGGGCGCTGTAGGCCTCCTCGAAGCCCTCGCCCTTGGGGCGGCCCAGGTGAGAGGCCAGGACCACGGAAGCGCCCTTTTCAAGCAGGGCGCGGAGAGTGGGGAGGGTCTCCTGGATGCGGGTGGCGTCGGTGATCCGACCTTCCTTCAGGGGCACGTTCAGGTCCGCCCGGAGGAAGACCCGCAGGCCCTTGACGTCGAGATCGCGCACCGAAGTGAAACCCATGGGAGCCTCCAAAGAACAGCCCCCCATTCTGACAAACCGTCAGGACTTTCGGAAGATTCCGATCCAGCGGGGGCTGTCCGGGCCGAACGGCTGGCCGGCGTAATCGCCCAACACGGAGCGCAGGGTCAGGCCGGCCCGGGAGCCCATGGCCGTGATCTCCTCGGGTTCGTAGAGGCGCACGCTCTCCAGCGCGCCGCGGCGCTCGCCGGTGCCTTCCCGGATGAGCTCCATTTCCTTGATCACACGGGATCCCTCGATGCGCCTGCGGCTCACCACCTGGATACCCGCGCGGTGGGTCACATCCTCCGGCACGAGGGTGGCCCGCACCTGGGCGGCGTGGAGGTAATCCATGAGGAGGACGCCGCCGGGGCGTAGGAGGGCCGCCAGCTCCACGAGGAGCTGCTGGTTGCGGGCCTCGTCGAAGTAGCCGAAGGGGGTGAACCAGAGGGCGATGCCTGTGAAGGCGGTGGCCCGGAAGGGAAGGGCCCGCATGTCCCCCCGCAGGAGGTGGCCCGGGGAAGCCTCGGCGGCCTGGGCCAGCAGCGGCCCCGAAAGGTCCAGGCCCATGGCCTGGGCATTCGTTTCCCGGAGGACCGCCAAGTGCCGACCCGCCCCGCAGGCCAGGTCCAGCACAGGGCCCGCAGCCAGCTCCGGCGCGGCTGCCAGGGCGGTGGCCACGGCCTGGCGGGCCTCCGCCTCGTCCCGGTGGGCGTAGAGGAGGGCGTAATCCTCGTCGAACCAGCGCTCAAACCATTCGGCCATGATCCGATGATGGCACGGGGCCGGGCCCGAACCCGCGTGTGCGCTGGTTTTGGCAGAAGGTAAAAGGGGTTCGGGCGGGTACACTGGAGGGGATGAACCGTCCGGAACGCCTCGAAGACCAGCTCCATTTCATGCTCAGCACCC
>DATFAX010000115.1:0-11951 GCA_035254125.1 Holophagaceae bacterium
TTCTGCGTGGAGGTCATATCCCTGAAGGCCTTCACCAACTGGTCGCTGAAACTGTTCCCCTCGGCCATGGATCCCTTTCAGGCCGTGCCAAACGCGGGGATCACAGCTGCATGCGCATGACCTCGCGATAGGCATCGATCAGCTTCGATCGGACGGCCATCATCATTTGGAAGCTCAAATCGGCCTTCTGGACTGCCAGCATGGCCGAGTGCATGTCTGCACTCTCACCCAACATCAAGTTCCGTGCCTCTCCTTCGGCCGTCTGGGAGGCCTGGTTCACTTCGTTCATGGCCTGTTTGAGCAGGTCGCCGAAGTCGGGGCCGCCGTCCGGGCTGGGCTTGGCGCTGTCCAGGGGGGTCTGGAGGGAGCCGAGGCCTTGAAGTTTCAGGGGATCCATAGGAGTTCCAGGATGGGTTCAGGGGGTGGGGAGTGCCAGTCGAAAATCCGTCAGTCCGGTGATCAGGTCACACGGAGGATGTCCAGGGCGCTCTGGGCCATGGTCTTGGCGCTCCGGATCACCGCCACGTTGGCGTCGAAGGCCCGGGAGGCCTCGGTGAGGTTCACCATCTCCTCCACGGGGTTCACGTTGGGGTAGGAGACGATGCCCTCGGCGTTGGCATCCGGATGGCCGGGCTCGTAGCGGGTGAGGAAGGGCTCCTTGGAGACCTCGATGCCGGCCACACGCACCCCGGCGTTGCGCAGCTCGGAGCGGAAGCCCAGGTCCTGGGCCGCGAAGACGGCGTCCTTGCGACGGTAGGGGCCCCCCTCCTTGGTGCGGGTGGTCTCGCTGTTGGCCACGTTGGAGGCGATGAGCTGAACCCGCAGGCGCTGGGCACTGAGGCCCGAGGCGGCGATGTCGAAGATGTTCGGGATGGCCATTTACTTGCTCCCTTCCCGGATGGCCGTGTAGAGGCGGCGGAGTTCGGACTGCAGGAACTGGCTGGAGAGCTGGTAATTCTGCTGGGTGCGGGCCAAGAGGAGGTTCTCCCGATCCAGGCTCACGTCATTGCCATCGTTCCGCTCGTAGTTGGGACGGATGGGATCCTCCGTGGGCGGCAGGCTCAGGGTAGGGCTTGCCCCCAGGTGCATGGCGTGGGTGACCCGAAGGGAGGTGCTGGGCGATTGTTGCCCCTCTTGGGCCTGCAGGGCGTTCCTCAGGGCCCCCTCGAAGCTGAAGTCCCGGGTGCGGTACTGGGGGGTGTCCACGTTCGCGAGGTTCGAGGCGATGAGGGCCTGCCGCCGCGAAGCCAGGCCCAGACTGGCATCCATCAGTCCGATCATGGCGTTGTTCTTGGTCAGGTCGAACACGATCCCACCCTGCAAAAGGGGCCCGGAAAGGGGGCTTCCGGGGTCCTCGGGTGCAGGGTCTGTGCCAGGCCCGGGGGCCGGAGGACCGGGGGGCCCCCACCCTCCGGAGCCCGGGTGCCCGGCGGCCCACCCCGCAGAGACGGGGGCTCCCCCCCGGGACTCCACGCTAAACCTTGGCATCGCACGGCTCGTTGATACACTGACCCCCTATTCCTGAGGAGAGCCCCATGGCGAAGATCACGTCCCGGACCGAGAAAGACGTCACCCTCCTCTATCCCGAAGGCAAGATCACGCTGGGCGACGGCGATCAGGAACTGGGCGAGGCCGTGCGTCAGACCCTCAACGCGGGTGCCAAGAAGATCGTCATCAACTTCGAGAAGGTCAGCTACCTCGATTCCAGCGGCGTGGGCGAGCTCGTGGGCTGCTTCACCTCCATCAAGAACAAGCAGGGCGAGCTCCGCATCTGCGGCATGAACAACCGCATCTTCAGCCTCATCAAGATGACCAGCCTGCACTCGGTGTTCAGCGTGCTGGATACCGAGGCCGAGGCCCTGGCGAATTTCTAATTCCGCAATGAACAGGCCCCTCGCGAGCCTGCTCCTCATCCCGGGGGCGCTGGGTCCGGCTTGGACCCAGGCCCCCGGTCCCCTGTCGTCGCCCCGGGCGTTCCTGGTCGAAGGCGGGGATGAGGATGATCAGCGGCTGGCCCGAGCCGCGGCCGGGTTCCGCGCTGGCGAGGCCCTGGACGACGCGGGGCTCGCCCGCGCCGTGGCCGCCGTCACCCGCACCGACCGCTTCCGCAGCGTAGAGGGGCGCCGCCTCGAAGATGGCCGGGTCCTGCTGCGGCTGGTGCCGCTCCGCCCCCTCGTCACCCTGGAAGTGCGATCGACCCTGCCGGCCAAGCAGGTGAGGGCCCTCTTCCCCGGCCTGCGCCCGGGCATCCGGGTGGGCGACCTGCGTTTGCAGGAATGGCAGACCGGCGCCCAGCTGCGACTCCAGGATTCCGGCTACCCGCAAGCCGAAGTGAAGCTCACGCGATCCGACGCCGGGGAGGCCCTGGTGATCGAGGCCACCCCGGGCCCAGCGGCCCTGATCCGCCAAGTGGACGTCGTGGCGCAGCCCCCGTCCTATTCCCGTTCGGCCTTGCTGAAGGCCGCGGGCCTGAAGCCCGGGGCCACGCTCTGGTCGCCCGCCCTGGAGCGGAGCGCCGTAGCCGGGCTGCGGGAACGCTTTCTCAAGGACCGCCGCTACGAGGGCGGCGCCCGCCTCAGTTTCGATGCCGCCACGGGCCTCCTGCGCCTGGACGCCCAACCGGGGCCCAAAGTGGATCTGCGCTCCGAGGGGGCCCGCGTGGGCGGGCTGCTGGGCGGCCAACGCCAGCTCGCGGAGCTGGTGCTGTTCACCCGCGCGGCCCAATGGAGCCCTTCCCTGCTCACCGAAGGCGAGCGGCACCTGGTGCGGTACTTCCGCGAACGGGGCAACCAAGATGTGAAGGTCCGGCACGAACGCCGGGTGACGAAGGGCCCCGCGGAGGCCCCAGAGCGGGTGGAAGTCGTCTACCACATCGATCCGGGCCCCTCCTTCGGTCTGGAGTCCATCCAATTCCAGGGCCACCACGAGCTGGCGGAGGCGGAGCTCCGCAAGGCCACTCGCGCGGGCCTCCAGCGGCTCTTCCGCCTCAACACGGCCACGCCGGAACTCGTCCGCAACCTCGAGGACCGGGTGCGGAACCTCTACCTGGCCAAGGGCTTCGCCGATGTGCGGGTGCGGGGCCGCCTCTCGCCTTCCAGCCCGGGTCGGATGGACCTCACCTTCGAGATCCGCGAAGGCCGGGCCCGGCACCTCAAGGCCCTCCAGCTGGACGTAGCCGCCCAGCCCGGTCTGGATCCCGGCCGCCTGGCCCCCGCCCTCGCCCTCTGGCTGGCGGATCGACCCCTGCGGAAGGGCGCTGCGGGCACCGTCACCACCTGGCCCGCAGACCGCCCCCACCTGCAGGGCGTGGTGGGCCGCCTCACCGAAGAGGCGCTGCCCGGGACCGGACACCGCTACCGGCTCGTGACCGGACGCAGCATCCCCTTCGTCAAAGGTGACCTCGGCCTCGTGCTCGCCGACCTCCGCCAGCGCCTGGCGGGCCTCGGCAGCCCCCGCCCCGAGCTCCGGTTCCGGGAGGATGCCGACGAGGAAGTGGCCTACATCGAGATCCCCACCCAGGCCCTGGAGCCCCTCCGCCGCCTCGTGGTCCGGGGGCTCGACCGCACCCGCGCCCGGGCCGTGCTCCGGGAATTCCCCGAGCCCCCCGCGCCGGCCCTGGATCCCGGCGCCCTGGATTCCGGCCTCTCGGGACTCTCCAACCTCGGCGCCTTCGGCCGCACGGACCTCCAGAGCTTGGGGGATGCCCCCGGCCAGGAGGATCGGGGGTGGGGCCGAGGGGATCTGGAGCTCCGCACCGAGGAGCGCAATCCCTGGACCTTCAGTTCCGGCTTCGGCTACGACCGAGCCCAGGGCTACCGCGTGCTGGCCGGCATCCAGCGCGCGAACCTGGGCGGCATGGGGCGCAGCCTGGATCTCGGCATCCGGGCCGGCGATCAGACCCTCCGTTCCAAGGCCCTGCGGGAAGCCTTCCCCACGGGCGACGTAAATCGCAGCCTCGACAGCTACTCCCTGGGCTACACGGATCCCTGGTTCATGCCCGGGGCCCTGGACGGCCTGCTCCATGCCCGCACCCGGATGCGCCTGGAGGGCGCCTACCTGGAAGAGGCCAATGCGGGCTTCTTCGCCCGCCGCCGCCGCTTCCTCGGGAGCCTGGAGTGGCGCATCACCCAGGCCCAGACGGTGCAGCTCGGGTACCGCTTCGAGCGTGCCGAGGTGGCCAGCGCCCAGGACGCCGACGGCAAGCCCCTCTTCAACTCCGATGAGCTCTTCGCCCTGGCCCGGTCCCCGGAACGCAGTGTCATCTCCAGCCTCAACGGGGCCATCTCCATCGATCGCCGGGATCGGGCCGCGGATCCCACCAGCGGCACCTTCTTCAACGGCTATCTGGAATTCGCGCCCCAGGGCCTGGGGACGAGCAACAACAGCAGCTTCGTGAAGCTCGACCTGCGTCACCAGTGGAACTGGCCCGTGGGATTCCGCGCCGAGGCCGGCGTCGTCAGCGCCAACGTCCGCCTTGGCATCGCCCGCCCCACCGCCAACACGGCCCGGGATCTGCCCCTCACGGAGCGGTTTTTCGGCGGCGGCCCGTTCTCCGTGCGGGGCGTGGAGCCCGGCTTCCTGGGGCCCGTGCAGGAGCTCCCCAAGCGCGACTCTTCGGGCAACAAGATCCCCGTACCCGGTAGCCCCGGTGTCTTCGAAACCCAGCTCACGCCCCTGGGCGGCCAGGTGCTCGCCATGGCGAGCCTGGAGTACCGCTTCCCCCTGCCCTGGATCGGCAACACCCTGTGGGGCGAGCTCTTCGTGGATGGGGGGCAGGTCTACGCCCAGGTCCAGGCACGCCCCGAAGACCGCACCACCACCGTGTCCGATCCCAGCAGCCCCGGTGGCGTGCGCGTGGTGGACAACGGCGCCCCCTTCCCCGCCTGGCGCGTCACCCCGGGTCTCGGCCTGATCCTCAAGTTCGGCTTCCCCATCAAGGTGGAGTACGCCACCGACTGGCGCCGCATCATGGGCCGCAGCCGCACCCAGAATGACCGGGACACGCAGCTCCGCACCCTCCTCATCTCCGCCGGCTTCCAGTTCTGATGGACCGCCCCGCCCCCACCCCCTGCATCCACGTCTGCGAGATGGACGTCGAGGGCCTCTGCAAAGGCTGCCACCGCACCACCGCCGAGATCTGCCGCTGGCCCGGCGCCCTGGGCGGAGGCGCCTTCGGGCAACCCCCGGCTGGACAAGACCCCCGATCCAGGTAGAATGAGGGTTCTCTACTGGCGCGTAGCTCAGGGGTAGAGCATTACCTTGACACGGTAAGGGTCGGCGGTTCGAGACCGCCCGCGCCAACCAACGAACGGCCGCCCTTGGGCGGCCTTTTTCGTTGGCGCGGGCGGTCTCGGACCGCCGACCATCCGGCTGGCGGGCAGGTAGGGAAAGGCTTGGAACGCGCGAGCGTTACAAGCCGGTCCCGCAAAGCGGGATTCCCGTACCCAGCCAGCCGTAGGTTCGAGACCGCCCCGCGTCAAACCAGCAGGGGGCGGCTCAGCCGCCCCCTGTGCTCGAACTCCATGAATCCCGAAATGCCTATTCCACCGTCACCGACTTCGCCAGGTTCCGCGGCTGGTCCACGTCGCAGCCCCGCAGCACGGCGATGTGGTAGGCCAGCAACTGGAGGGGCACCACGTAGACGAGGGGCGCCAGCCAGGGATGCACCTTGGGGAGCTGGAGCACATCCGCGGCGATGCCGTCGAGGCCCGTGTCCCCTTCGGTCACCAAGCCCAGGATGCGGCCCTCTCGGGCAGCGGCTTCCTGGAGGTTGGAGAGGGTCTTCTCCCGGTGGGCGTCCTGGGGCATGAGGGCCACCACGGGGAGGTTGCGGTCGATGAGGGCGATGGGACCGTGCTTCATCTCGCCAGCGGGATAGCCCTCGGCGTGGATGTAGGAGATCTCCTTCAGCTTCAGGGCGCCCTCCAGGGCGATCGGATAGAGGGGCCCGCGGCCCAGGTAGAGGAAGTCGGAGGCGTCCACCCAGTCCTGGGCCCACTCCTTGAGCTGGGGTTCCAGGGCGCTGAGGCGCTCCAGGTGCGCGGGCAGCTCGCGCAGGCCCTGCACGAGTTCCGCCTTGAGCTGCGGGTCCACGGTGCCCTTGGCCTCGCCCAGTTTGAGCGCGAGCAGCGTGAGCACGGCGAGCTGGGTGGTGAAGGCCTTGGTGGAGGCCACCCCGATCTCCGGTCCCGCGTGGGTGAGGATGGTGGCCTCGGCGGTGCGGGTGGCCGTGCTGCCCATGACGTTGCAGATGGCCAGGGTGCGCGCGCCCTTGGCGGCGGCCTCCTTCATGGCCGCGAGGGTGTCGGCCGTCTCGCCGCTCTGCGTGATGCCGATGATGAGCGTCCCTTCCGGGATCACGGGTTCCCGGTAGCGGTACTCGGAGGCGTAATCCACCTCCACGGCCACCCGGGCCAGCTGCTCGATGAGGAACTTGCCCACGAGGCCCGAGTGCCAGGAGGTGCCGCAGGCCACGATGTGGATGCGCTGCAGGGCCTTCAGCTCCGCATCGCTGAAGGGCAGGTCCAGGGGGATGGGGCCGCCGTCCAGGGGCAGGCGGTTCATGAGCGTGTTCGAGAGGGCCTGGGGCTGCTCGAAGATCTCCTTCTGCATGAAGTGCTTGAAGCCACCCTTCTCCGCAGCCACGGGATCGTAGGGGATGGTGTGGACAGTGCGGGCCACCGTCTTCCCCTCCTTGTCGAAGATGCGTACGGCATCCCGGGTGAGTTCCGCCAGGTCACCGTCCTCCAGGAAGATCACCTTGCGGGTGTGGCGGAGCAGGGGCACCACGTCCGAAGCCAGGAAGTTCTCGCCTTCCCCGATGCCGATGACGAGCGGGGGCCCGCTGCGGGCGGCCAGGATGCGGCTGGGATCGTCGGCGTGCATGCAGGCCAGGGCGTAGATGCCCACCATCCGGCCCACCGCCTGCCGGAAGGCCTCGGGGAAGGCGGCGCCCTTGGACATGAGGTGGCTCACCATCACGGGGAAGCACTCGGTGTCCGTCTCGCTCTGGAAGACGTTTCCCGCGGCCTGCAGCTCCTGTCGCAGCTCCAGGAAGTTCTCGAAGATGCCGTTGTGCACGGCCACCACCTTGCCGTCCTGGCTCCGGTGGGGGTGGGCGTTCTCCTCCGTGGGCCGGCCGTGGGTGGCCCAGCGGGTGTGCCCGATGCCCTGAGGGGTGGCATCGTTCAGATCCACCTTGCCCGCCAGGTTGATGAGCTTGCCACTGGCCCGGGTCACCCGCAGGGTGCCGTCCCCGGGGACCAGGGCCACGCCGGCGCTGTCATAGCCCCGGTATTCCAGGGTCCGAAGTCCGTCCACCAGGATCTGGACGGCAGGCTGGGCCCCGATGTATCCGACGATTCCGCACATGGATGAACCTCACTAGCAACCTGGACAGTCTGACTCCAGTCTAGGCCGGGACCCAGGTGGTAGAAAAGCCGCATGATGAGGTGCCCCTCGATACCTCAGGGTGTGGCACGGACGCCCCGGTCAGGATTTGACCCCCGCCCCGGGGCCTCCGATCCCATCCCCCAGGAGGAAGGGCAATTGGTCACAGCAATTTCCCATGTGGTGTTCCAACTCTAATCTGGTTGACTGGTAGGAATATCGACGCGAGGGTCGGGAGGATCCATGAGCACTGCGAAAATCATCTTGGACGGCAAAGAGATCGAATTGCCCGTCGTCACGGGTTCCGAGGGCGAGAAGGCCATCGACATCACGAAGCTGCGCGAGCTGACCGGCTACGTGACGCTGGATCCCGGCTATGGCAACACCGGTTCCTGCCAGTCCGCGGTCACATTCATCGACGGCGATCAGGGCATCCTGCGCTACCGCGGCTACCCCATCGAGAACCTCGCCGAGAAGGCCTCCTTCCTGGAAGTGGCCCACCTCCTCATCTACGGCGAACTGCCAGACGCCCAGAAGAAGGCCGCCTTCGAACAGGAGGTGACCATGCACACCCTCCTGCACGAGGACATGAAGAAATTCTTCGAGGGCTACCCCAGCACCGCCCACCCCATGGCCATCCTCGGCGCCATGCTCAACTCCATGTCCACCTTCTACCCCAAGAAGAAGAACATCGATCTGGACATCGTGCGCCTCCTCGCCAAGGCCCCCACCATCGCCGCCTTCAGCCATAAGAAGAGCATCGGCCAGCCCTTCATCTACCCCCGCAACGACCTCAGCTACGCCTCCAACTTCCTGCACATGATGTTCGCCGTGCCGGCCCAGAAGTACGAGGTCTCCCCGGCGGTGCACGATGCCCTGAACCTGCTCCTCATCCTCCATGCGGACCACGAGCAGAACTGCTCCACCTCCACGGTGCGCATGGTGGGCAGCTCCAATGCCAACATCTTCGCCTCCATGGCCGCGGGCGTGTCCGCCCTGTGGGGCCCCCTGCACGGCGGTGCCAACCAGGAGGTCATCGAGATGCTGGATGCCATCCAGGCCTCCGGCGGCAATGCGAAGAAGGCCATCGACCAGGCCAAGGACAAGAACTCCGGCTTCAAGCTCATGGGCTTCGGCCACCGGGTGTACAAGAATTTCGACCCCCGCGCCCGCATCCTCAAGAAGGCCTGCGACCGCGTGCTGGGCGAGATGGGCGTCAGCGATCCCCTGCTCGACATCGCCAAGGGTCTGGAAGAGGCCGCCCTCTCCGATCCCTACTTCATCGAGCGCAAGCTCTACCCCAACGTGGACTTCTACAGCGGCATCATCTACCGCGCCATGGGCATCCCCACCGAGATGTTCACGGTGATGTTCGCCCTGGGCCGCATGCCCGGCTGGATCGCCCAGTGGAAGGAACTGCGCGACGATCCGAAGACCCGCATCAATCGCCCCCGTCAGATCTACACGGGCGCCAACGAACGGTTCATGTAAGCGCCTCCCCTGCCATGAAGAAGGCCCCGCGCGAGCGGGGCCTTCTTCATGGCAGGGGGGCTTCAGCCCAGGCTGCGGATGCGGGCGGCCTTGCTCTCGATCTCGGTGATTCGGAAGGCGAAATTGCCATCCACCACCACCACCTCGCCTTTGGCGATGAGTTTGCCGTTCACGAGCAGCTCCACCGGAGCATCGGCGCTGCGGTTCATCTCGAGGATGGCGCCCGGCGTGAGCTTCAGGAGCTCGCCCATCTGCATCTCCGTCTGGCCCATGCGCACCACGAGCTGGAGCTCGATGTCCAGGAGCAGGTCCAGGTTGCCCGGGTCCACCGCGGGACCCGCGGCCATGGGAGCCGCCGCCATGGCGGGGGCCGCGGCCGCCGCCCGGGGGGCCGCCGCGGGGGCTTCCGCTGCGGGCGCCGGGGCGGAGGCCGCGAAGCCCAGCTTCCGCTGGAACTGCTGCGCCAGGAGGTCGGGCATGATGATGAAGATCTTGGCCTGGATCCCATCCTGCTTGGTGTCGATGGGGATCACCTGGAAGGGGCCGCCGCCGACCCAGTCGCCCACGGGTCCAGCTTCGGCGGCGAAGGCCCCGATCTCCACGTTGCTGATGGAGAAGGTTTCCCCGGCCTGATCGGAGAAGCTCTGATTGGCGCTGCCCATGGCCTGATTGAAGGTCTCGGCCAGGGCGTCCTTGCTGTCGCCTTCGATGCTGTCCGCGGGAGCGCCGTCCCCACCCAGCATGAGATCCACGAGCATGGTGCCTTCCCGCAGGGGGAGGGCGAAGTAGAGGGTCCCGGTCACTCCCTTCTGGTAGTGGGCCTTCACGAAAACGGACTGGCCCGAGAGCAGCCCCGCCACCGCGGGCGCCGCGTCGAGGGTCTTGGCGGGGTCCCCCGTGAGCTGGAAGTCGCGGCCCGTGAGCATCCCGAAGACGCTGCCCATGGCCTCGGTGAAGACGCCGCCGACCTTCTGGTAGAACTCCTGTTCCTTGGGATCCATGAGTTCCTCCTATTTGTCCTGAAGGGGCTGCGTGACCTGGAAGACGCGGTTGTTGTTCGCGTCCAGGGCCATGAAGCCCTTGTAGCGGGGCAGGCCGTCCACGGTGAGATCCAGTTCGGCATCGAAACGCTTGCGTAGGGGGATCAGGTCCCCGGCCTTGAGCTTGAGCACCTCGCTCACGGACATGGGGGTGCCCATGATCTCCGCGGCCACGGTCATCTCCAGCTTCTTGAGGCTCTCCATGAGGAGGCGGGCCTCTTCGAAGGTGCCGCTCTTCTTGTAGCCCGTGAACATCTCCTGGTCGAAGCGCGCCGCCACCGGCTCCAGGATGATGCTGGGGATGGCCAGGTTGATCATGCCGTTGACCCCGCCCATCTTCACTTCGAAGACGACGAGGAGCACGACCTCGTTGGGGGCCACGATCTGGATGAGCTGGGGGCTCGTCTCCTTCGCCTGGATCTTGAAGTCCAGGTCGATGATGCTGTGCCAGGCTTCTCGCAGGTCCTCGAGGATGAGCTTGAGCACGCCGTCGAAGATGCTCTGCTCGATGTCGGTCATCGTGCGGAGCTGCTTCAGGGGCTCCCCGGGGCCACCCAGCATCTTGTCGATGATGGGGAACACCAGGGTGGGGTTCACCTCCAGGGCCAGGGCGCCTTCCAAGGGCTTGATGGAGATGGCGTTGAAGCAGGTGGGCTCAGGGACGGACAGGAGGAATTCCTGATAGCTGAGCTGCTCCACGGAGACCAGGTTCACCTCGGTGATGGAGCGGAGGTAGGCGCTGAGGCTGGAGCTGAAATTGCGGGCGAAGCGGTCGTGCATGAAATGCAGCGAGCGCATCTGCTCCCGGCTCACCCGATCCGGGCGGCGGAAGTTGTAGAGGGTGACCTTCTTCTGGGCCTGGGCCTTTTTTGCCCCGGAGGGGGCGCCCCGCTCGGCCACGGCCGCGGCAGGGGCGGCAGCCGAGGCCTGGGCCTTCGACACCCCCGTCGTGTGCGAGCGGAGGAGGGCATCGACTTCGTCTTGGCTGAGGATCTTGGCCACGGAAGGGACCTACGGGAAAGGGGCGGAAGGAAGGGGATGGAGGGGCTTCAGCCCTCGATCTGACGCTCCAGGAGCTTGCCCCGGAGCCGCAGCATCGCCTTGGTATGCAATTGTGATACCCGCGACTCGGTAATATTGAGCAGGGTACCGATCTCCTTCATCGTCAACTCGTCGAAATAGTAGAGTTGAACCACGAATTTTTCTTTTTTGGGGAGCAGCTCCACCGAGGCCTTGAGGATCTCCTTCAGCTCCGAGGCCTGGAAGACCTGGCTCGGATCCTCGGCATCGGGGTCGGGTACGAAGGAGATGAGGCTCTCCCCCTCTCCGTCCTCCCCCGCCTCGGCGAAGGCGCCCAGGGTGACCCCCTTGAGCTCGTCGAGGTTCTTGTGGAGCTCCTCCAGTGGCACCCCCAGGTGGGCGGCCACCTCCTCGTCCGTGGCCGAGCGCCCCAACCGCTGCTCGATGGCGTGGTAGGCGTGCTCGATGTCCTTCTTTTTGCGGCGCAGGGAGCGGGGCACCCAGTCCAGGTCCCGCAGGCCATCCAGGATGGCGCCCTTCACCCGCAGCTCCGCGTATGTCTTGAACTTGATGCCGCGGCCCGGATCGAACTTCTCCACGGCGTCCATGAGGCCGAGGATGCCGCTGTGGATGAGGTCGTCCAGCTCCACGTGGCTGGGCAGCCGGTTGCTGATGCGGTGGGCGACGAACTTCACCAGGGGCACGTAGGCCTTGATGATCTCCTCGCGGTTGGCCCGATCGAAGGCCTCGGGCTCTACCAGGGGCACCGCCTCCCCCACGGGGATGTCGAAGTCGTCCTCCTCTTCGTCCTCCTCGGTCCCCGCGGGGGGCACCACCGGCTGTGCCGCGGAGGCGGCCACGGCGGACGGGCCATAGGCCTTCGAGGCCATGAGGCGCACCCAGGGCAGAAGGGCCGAAGGCCCCTTCAGGTTGGATTCGTCCGGAGGGATGGACATGGGCGCTAGGATTCCTCGGTGGTCAGGTTTCTCCAGAATGACGGGATGCCGTCCG
>DATFAX010000116.1:0-2748 GCA_035254125.1 Holophagaceae bacterium
CACACGCAGAACGCCCGCGTGAGGTTCCCCTTCCACCGGGAGGCCCTGCCCATCTCGCGGGAGAACCTGGCGGGCTTCGTCGCCCTCTGCAAGGAATGCCTGAACCTGCCGGATGTCTACGACCTCCCGGTCGAGGCTCCCTACCGGTTCAACGACAGCTTCGATCGCCTGGCGGGGTACCGCACCACCTCGATGCTTGTGGTGCCCATGCTGGACACGGAAGGCGAGATCCTCGGAGTCCTGCAGCTCCTCAACCGCCTGGACGAGGATGGGCAGGCGATCGCCTTCTCCGCCTCGGACCAGCGGCTGGCCCAGAGCCTCGCCGGCCAGGCGGCGGTGGCTGTGAAGAACGCCCAGCTGCGGGAGGAGATCGAGCGGCTCTTCGAAGGCTTCGTGGCTGCCTCCGTGACGGCCATCGAGGCCCGGGACCCGGTCACCAGCGGCCACTCCGGGCGTGTCGCCGAGCTCACCGTCGGTCTCGCGGAGGCCGTGAACGCGACACCCAGCGGAGCCTACGGAGGTCTCTCCTTCAGCGACCGCCAGTTGCGGGAGCTGCGCTATGCCAGCCTGCTGCACGACTTCGGCAAGGTGGGCGTCCGCGAGCAGGTGCTGGTGAAGGCCAAGAAGCTCGATCCCGGCCAGCTGGAGATCATCCTCCAGCGCCTGCACCAGCGGGAGCTGGAGCAGGCCCTCGAGGCCCTGGCCCAGGCCTGGAAGGGCGGGGGAGGCATCGACCTGTGGGAAAGCGCCATCCGGGATCGCCGGGAGGAATCGGAGCGGCTCATCCATCTGGTCCGCCAGAGCAACGAACCCACGGTGATGGCCCAGGAGGTCGCGGAGGGGCTGGGGCTCCTGGACGACCTCACCTTCACCCACTGGAGCGGCGAGCGCCGGAGCCTGGTGGAAGCCGGCGACCTGGCCAGCCTGCGCATCCGCAAGGGCAGTCTCTCCGAAACGGAGCGCCTCGAGATCGAAAGCCACGTGACCCATACCTTCCGGTTCCTGGAACAGATCCCCTGGACCCGGGACCTGGCCGGCATCCCCGACATCGCCTACGCCCATCACGAGCGGCTGACGGGCCGGGGCTACCCCCGGAGGCTCACGGAACCGGATATTCCCGTCCAGAGCCGGGCCATGGCCATTGCGGATGTCTACGATGCCCTCACGGCCCAGGATCGGCCCTACAAGGGCGCGGTGCCCGTGGAGCGGAGCCTGGCCATCCTGGAGGACGAGGCCCGGGCCGGGGCCTTGGACCGGGGATTGCTGGACCTGTTCATCGAGGCCCGGATCTACGAGCGGACGGCCCGGCGATCCTGAGGCTGGAGGGCGGGAGGCGGAGCCGGTAACCTATAGGATTGGAGTGCCCATGTCGGAACGCGAACCCCGAACGATCGACCTGCAAGGAATCCTGGACCTGCTGCCCCACCGGTATCCGATCCTCCTGGTGGATCGCATCCTCGATTTCGAGCCCGGGCAGTGGATCCGGGGGCTCAAGAACATCAGTTTCAGCGAGCAGGTCTTCCAGGGCCACTTCCCCAGCCGCCCCGTGTTCCCCGGCGTCTACATCCTCGAGGCCATGGCGCAGACCGGCGGCTGCCTGCTCCTCCAGGACATCGAGGACCGGGCCCGCAAGGTGATCTACTTCATGGGGATCGACGGGGCGAAGTTCCGGAAACCGGTGCTCCCGGGCGACCAGCTGGTGATGGAAGTCAAGGTGCTCAACCTCAAGGGGCGCATCTGCAAGATGCGGGGCGAGGCCTTCGTGGATGGGCAGAAGGTGGCCGAGGCGGAATTCATGTCCATGCTCATGGACCTGGCGGAGGGAGAAGGCAAATGAGTGCGCAGGTCCATCCCAGCAGCGTCGTCAGCCCGGAGGCCCGCCTGGGCGAAGGCGTGGTCATCGGCCCCTTCTGTGTGGTCGAAGGCAACGCCGTCATCGGCGCCCGGACCCTCCTCCGCAGCCACGTGGTCATCGGCCCCCACACCGAGATCGGCGAGGACAACGACATCTTCCCCCACGCCACCCTGGGCATGGGCCCCCAGGACCTGAAGTTCAAGGGCGCGCCCACCCGGCTGGTGGTGGGCAGCCGCAACGTGATCCGCGAGGGCTGCACCATGCACCGCGGCACCGAGGGCGGCGGCGGCCTCACCACCGTGGGCGATGACAACTTCCTCATGACGGGGTCCCACGTGGCCCACGACTGCCACGTGGGCAGCCGCAACATCTTCGCCAACAGCGCCACCCTGGCGGGCCACGTGCACGTGGGCGACGGCTGCAACATCGGGGCCTTCTCCGCCGTCCACCAGTTCTGTCGCGTGGGCGACCATGCCTTCATGGGCGGTTTCACCGTGGCTACCCAGGATGTGCTGCCCTTCATGAAGACGGTGGGCGCCCGCGACACCAAGAGCTACGGCGTGAACACCATCGGCCTCCAGCGGAAGGGCTTCTCCGAGGAGGTGGTCGAGGGGCTGAAGCGGGCGCACCGCCTGCTGTTCCACTCGGGCCTCCTGAGGGACGAGGCCATGCAGCAGACGGAGCGGGAGTGCGGCGCCATCCCCGAGGTGGCCTACCTCCTGACCTTCATCCGCGAATCCAAGCGGGGCATCCATCGTGGGTGAGCGCCGGCACGCCACCGTCGCCATCATCGGCCTGCCGAACGCCGGGAAGTCCACGCTGCTGAACGCCCTCCTGGGCCAGAAGCTCGCCGCCACCAGCCAGACCCCCCAGACCACCCGCACCCGGGTGCT
>DATFAX010000117.1:0-4365 GCA_035254125.1 Holophagaceae bacterium
CCCGCGGATCCTGGAGGTCATGGAAGACGGGCAGGCCCTTCCGCGCACCTTTGAGGAGTGGGAGGGGAAAGCCCTGAAGGCCCTGGAGAAGGTCAAGGCAGCTGGGCTCGTCGCCGTGAAAGCCCACATCGAGCCGGAAGCTTTTCTTGCCTGGTGCAAGGCCCACAGCTACCGCCCGAACAGCGAGGCCCGTCAGGCCTTCGGCGGTTATGTCGCAGCCAGCCACGCAAAAGATCTCGGCCTCAGATGAGAAGCTGCTTCCAATGAGAGCCGCCGATTCCATCTCTTCTCCGTGGGGGTCCCTAGTGGGGGCACAGGAGAAGTTTACAGACGCAAACGATGTTCGCAAGGGGGAACATGAAAGATTCTCCTAACATCGTTCTCGCGCAGCGAATAGAAGCCGCTCGGAGCTTCCTGGGCATGAGCCAAGCGGACTTGGCTCGAAAACTCGGCGCCTCTCGCTCCATGGTCAGCCTCTGGGAATCCGGGGGGCGGAAACCGAACGGCGAAAATTTGGTGGCACTTGCAAACGCCCTTCGGGTTGAGCCCGGTTGGCTTGTGAGCGGGGAGGGCGAGACGGGCCCCCAGCAATCCGGGAGGATGAAGGCCTACCTTGAGGCCCAAGCCTTCAAGACCTTCGGCGGACGCCTCACCCTCGCCATGGAGGAGGCCTCCTACGACGCGGCGGCCGTCGCCAAGGCCCTTCGGGGCGTCAAGCGCGAGGCCACGGAGGACCTGGTCCGCCGCTGGATGAGCGACGAGGAGGACCCGGACGACGCCACGAAACAGGATCTCTCCGTGGTGCTCGCCGTGCCCAAGAAGCACCTCCGGGTCTTCCTCTTCGGGCCTCCCCCGCCGGCGCCCCTGGACATGGCGGAGCGCGAGGTCCCGGGCCTGGACCTGCCCCGGCTCACCCTCGCCCTGGAGGTGGTGGACGAGGCCGTCGCTCTCGCCAAGGTGACGCTCTCCTCGAAGGGGAAGGCGGCGATGGTCGGCCGGGCCTACCTGTCTTTGGAAAAAATGGGACTTGAACAACGCGAGGCCGTGCGCGATCTTCTCGCCACCGCGCTCACCCTGCATGGAGTTTCCTGATGAGGACCGCCCTCTTCCTGCTCGCCGTCCCCGCCATCCTCGTGGCGGCCCCGCCCGCCGGGCAGAACCCGCACCTCATCGACGCCCCGGCAGCCCGGGCCATGGTGAAGGCCTGGAAGGACCGGGTGGCCTCGCAGCCCTCCTCCGACGCCATGTCCAGCTCCGCCGCCGCCCCTAACGCCATCGCCTTCAACGCCGAGGCCCTCCGCATCCTCCTGAATCAGCCGGGCGCGTCTGGCGTCCGGTTCTACTTCGCGCTCAATGCGGGCGGGAAGCCCACCCTCGTGGGATTCGCCTACGACGCCAACGGAGCCGAGCTGCCCCTAGCCATCGAGAACGGGATCCCCTGCCCCCCCTACTGCTGAGTGATGATCGTCCTGGCCTTTCTCTACGCCGCCCTCATGGGATTGGCCGCCCTTCTGGGCTGGCGGCATCGGGCCAAGCCCGGCGTCCGGTGGTTCCTCCTCTTCCTGGGCCTCGACGCCCTTTCGAATGGGGTGGCCTATCTGTCCTGGGCCTTCCGGAGGCCCAACCAGTGGGTGGCGAACCTGGGGACCCTGGTGATCGCGGCCACCTTGATCCCCGCCCTGGCTGAGGTCTCGATACCTGCTGCCGGGCGCCTCTTCCGGCTGGTGGCGGTGCTCCTCGTGGTTGCAGGTGCTGGGGCCTTTCTCCTCAAGTCGCTCGGGGCCACGGACGATCTGGTCTATCCCATGGTGTGCCTGGCCGTCGTGGCAGCCTCCGGGGCCGTCCTCTGGCGATTGATCCTCGACCCCATCCCCCTTTGGAGCCGCATGCCCTTCTGGTGGGTCGTCGGGGCACTCTTCGCCTTTGGGGTCGATCTCCTTCCCTGGGTTCTCAGCGAGGAGGTGGCCAAGGCCAGCCTCCAACTCCACCGGGTTCTCTGGACCACACGGAATGCGGCGTGGACCCTCGCCTCCCTCTGCTTCTGCTTCAGCTGGACCCAGGCATGAGCGTCCTGATCTGGCTTCCCCTTCTCGTCATGGGTCTCGTGGCCCTGGCGGTCCTCACCGTCCTCGTCGCCCATCAGCGGTTCATGGTGGCGGAGAGCGGGCGCCAGCGGGAGGCGCAGCGCCGCGCCGAGGAGCTTTCCGAGGAACGACGCCTCGCCCGCGAGCTCATCCGGCAGTTCGCCCACGATGTGAGCGCCCCCGCCAAGGACCTCATGCGCAAGGCGAAGGATCAACCTGAACTGGTAGAGCAGGCCTGGATCATCGTCTCCCGGGTTCAGGAAGCCATGGAGTGGGTGGAGAGCGACGCCACGACCAAGGAGGCCCTCGTCGGGCGCGTGAACCTGCTTCCCGTCCTCGACTACCTCGTGTCCTACGCCCCCGCCGGCGTTCCCCTCGAGCTGGAGGACCGCACCATCCAGAGCGTGGTGGTGAAGGGCGCCGTCGCGCATCTCCGGGAGGCCCTCGTGAAGCTCGTGGAGCACACGGCCGCCGTTGCCGAGGTGGAGGGCGGCCGCGTCATCCTCGAGGCCCTTGAAACCAAGGCCCGGGTCTCCTTCCTCCTGGGCGTGGATCTCACCGAAGCCCGCCGCACCTTCGCCCTCGTCACCGCCGCCAACTGGATCCAGGCTTGCGGAGGCACCCTCGCCATCGGCGGCCCCCGCGAGGCCACCTTCACCGTCCACCTGCCCCTCACGGGCGATTCGAGCCGCCACCTCATCGGCCCGGTCACCGCGCCCCAGAGGGTCGTCGCCTAGGAGAATCCCATGCGGATGCTCATGCTCCCCCTGCTCCTCGTGTCCCTTCATGCCCAGCAGGCCCCCACGGCCATGGATGAGGCCAAGAAGGCAAAGGCCGATTCGGTCGCGCCTGTCCCCGCCTCCGCCGCCGTGGGTGCCGTCGCCAATGCCACCTCGCCGGTCGCCGCCGGCGCCACGCTCCTCACGGGTGCCCTGAGTTCCGAGATCAAGAAGAAGGTCGAGGCCTCCACCTGGGCGATGACCATGACCCAGAAGTACGCCGCGAAGGCCATCGCCGACTACCTCTCGAAGCAGGAGAAGGAGCCCTTCGAGGTCACCAACTCCAAGGTCGAGAACCTCGTGATCCTCACCTTCAAGTCCCCGGGCATGACCGCCGAGAAGGCGCTCCGCTTGGCGAAGCAGGACGCCATGGAGAAGTACCGGAAGACCGGCTGGGACCGCATCATCTTCACCAACGGCACGGACGCCTGGGCCTGGGACACCTCCAAGGAGATCGAGAAGTAAGCGTTCCTGCCCTCAGGGCAACTCGAGGAGGTTCACGCCGCCAGCCTGAGGGCTCATCCTGGGGGACCTGGAGGGGACCATGGCCCGTCGAAGAGGCTCCAACACTGGGATTCCCGGGCTTTCGTTCTCCTGGAAGCGCGCGCTGGGCGTCTCAAGTGCCAAGGCGAGACTCTCCCGCGAGCTCGGGGTTCCTCTCAGCCGCTCGGGCCGCCAGCAGAAGGTGGGGCGGATGCTGGGGTGCTCTGTCTGGTTCATGCTCCTCGGCGCCGGCGCCTCGCTGGCCCACTTCCTCTGAGGCCTCCATGGCCCCTCGCAAGCTCCGCCAGGGCCTCTGGCTCTCCGAATCCACCCGCACCTGGCACTTCGAGATCAAGGTCCAGGGTGAGAAGAAGAAGGGCGACACCGGCTGTGCGCAGCTCGCCCTGGCGCGGGAGTGGCTGAAGGCCTACCGCCAGCAGCTGGCCCTTGGCCGCGTTGGCCTCGCCCAGTTCCCCGCCAAGCCCCCGCTCACCCTTCGCAAGGCCCACGAGAGCTGGGAGGCCTTCGCCGCAGGTCGCCTGAGCCCGAGCTGGCGCGCCACCGTCGGCCGCTCCCTCCGCCTCCACTTCGCCCCCTTCATGGACCGCCCGCTCACCGCCCTCACCTCCGAGGAGGTCCAGGCCATGGTGACGGCCTACCTGCAGGAGGACGGCCACTCCAAGGGCGGCTCGAATGTGCTGCTCCGGGCCCTGAACTCGGTAGTCTCCCACGCCATCGCCCTGGACCCGAGCTTCCAGCGCCCCTACCGCGTGAAGCTGGCCAAGGTGCAGGAGAAGCCCCGGGCCCCGCTCGATGCGAAGCGGCTGGGCGCCCTCGTGGCCACACTGGAGGCCCTCGCCGCCCCCGCCCAGGTGCTTGCCATGGCGCGGCTCATGGCGGGCCTGGGTCTTCGCGTCGGCGAGGCGCGGCGTGCCCGGGTGGAGGCCGTGAACCTCAAGGCGAAGACCTTCACGCCCTGGGACCCCGAGGCCGGCACCAAGGGCAAGGAGGCCGTGGAG
>DATFAX010000118.1:0-3333 GCA_035254125.1 Holophagaceae bacterium
CACGCCCCCTGGGGTGTCGGGATTGAGTTGTTCTTTCAGCTGGGCCTTGGCCCGATGGATGCGCGTCTTCACGGTGGCTTCGGGGATGCCCAGGATGTCGGCGATCTCCCGGATGGAGAGGCCCTCCACCACGAAGAGCCACAAGGCCTCGCGGAAAGTGGGGTTCAGGGTCTTCATGCGGGCCCGGACCTCGGCGTTGAGCAGGGAGTCATAGGCCCCGCCGTTGGAGCCGGGTTCCACCACGGCTTCGAGGCTGAGGTTCTGGTTCTTCATGGGACGGCGCTCGGTGAGCGCCAGGGTGCGGACGGTGCCGTAGAGGAAGGCCGTGGGATGGTCCACGGGTTCCGCCCGCTGCATCAGGATGACGAAGGCCTCCTGGGCGATGTCCTCCGCGAAGGTGGCGCCGTAGCGCCGGGCGTAACTGACCAGGCGGGGGTAGAGCTCCGCAAAGGCCTGGACGTAGGCCGGCTGGTCGCCGAAGGGGGTTTCCTGAGCTTGGGGGGCCGTGGGGGCCATGACGTCTCCAGACATAAGGATGCACCCATGGGACGGCAAGTTCCCGCCACCGTTTAGGGTCCAGGGACGGGCCTGTAGACTGGGGGGGTGGAACGCGACGAATTGCTGGCCTGGAAGGACACCCTTGCGGATCTGGGGGTGATGGGGCTTATCCGCCCCGAGGCCCCGCCTGTCCCCGTGGCGGCCCCGCCCGCAGCCGTTCCCCGGCCGGCGCCCCGCCCCGAGCCCCCCGCCCCCGGTCGACCCGCGACCCGCCCCCCGACTCCGGAACGCCCGGCGTCCCCCGCCTTCCTCCCCCCCAATGATCCCGTGGGCTGCCCCCCGGAAGCCGCCGTGGCCGGAGCCGCCACCCTCAAGGACCTGGAACGGGTCGTCCAGGGCTGCCTCCGGTGCCCCCTCGGCCCCAGCCGCATCCGCTTCGTCTTCGGCGAGGGCGATCCCAGGGCCTCCCTGATGTTCGTGGGCGAGGGCCCGGGCCGGGATGAGGATCTGCAGGGCCGCCCCTTCGTGGGCAAGGCGGGCGAACTGCTCGACAAGATGATCGGGGCCATCGGCCTCCAGCGGGACCAGGTCTACATCGCCAACGTGGTGAAGTGCCGGCCCCCGGACAACCGCACCCCGGCCGCTGAAGAAGCCGCCGCCTGCCTGGGCTACCTGCGGCGCCAGATCGAACTCATCCAGCCGAAGGTCATCGTGACGCTGGGCGCCACCCCCCTGCGGGAGCTCGTGGGCGTGGCCGAGGGCATCACCAAGGTGCGCGGCCAGTGGAAGCGCGTGGAGATCGGCGGCCGCAGCATCCCCGTCATGCCCACCTTCCATCCCGCCTACGTGCTGCGCCAGTACACCGCCGAGGTGCGGAAGGCCGTGTGGGAGGACCTGAAAGCCGCCAAGGCGTGGACGGAGAATCCGCAGCCCCCTGAAGATTGACGCCAGCGCCCATGGGCCGCGCAGATTGGGGGGGAGGTCCGAGCCGAAGGGCGAAGAAAGCCTGGACGGAGCGCGAGCCCGCCTGACCAAGCCCGGGCACTCCGGGCCCTAAACCGTGGAATGATGGAAGCCAACTCAGGGGCGTCCATGAAGTTCATCCACGTGTTCTTCGTCCTGTTGGCCCTGTTCGCCATGGCGGCGCTGGCCAACCTTTACTACTCCAACCACGAGCTCCTCAACGCGCAGTTGATCCTCACGGACACCTATCGCGCCAAGGTGTGGTGGGTGGTGCTCGGTGTGTTCGCCCTGGGCTTCCTCCTGAATCTCCTCTGGACGGCAGTCATCGAGATCTACCGCGCCATCCAGGGTCTCAATTCCTCCGCCGCCAACCGCCTGGGCATGCGCCTCTCCGAGCGGGTGCGCGAGGCCCGGGATCTTATGGCCCACGGCCTCCACCGGGAAGCCCGCCCCCTCCTGGAGGGCATCCTGGAACAGCGGGCCGACCATGGCGAGGCCCAGCTCCTCCTGGCCGATTGCCTCATGAAGGCGGGTGAGAATCTGGCCGCCGTGCGGGGCCTGGAGAAGCTCACCAAGCAGCTGCCCGACTGGGACGAGGCGCGCTACGCCCTGGCCGAGGCCCTGCAGGCCTCCCGGGATTCCGATGGCGCCGCCGCCGTCCTCAAGAAGCTCGCCGCGGATGAGCCCAAGCGCGCCCTGCGGGCCCTGCGCCGCCTGCGGGCCTTCCACATGGAGAGCCACCGCTGGGCCGAGGCCCTGGAAGCCCACCGCAAGCTCGTGGGCCAGTTCCCCGCCGAGGTGGGCCTGCCCGAGAAGGCCCAGGGCGTCGCCCTCCTCTACCAGCTGGGGGTGCAGCGGGCGGAAGAGGACCAGTTCAAGGAGGCCGCCCAGTCCTTCCAGCAGGTGATCAAGGACGACCCGGCCTTCGTGCCCGCTTACCTGGCCCTGGGCCGCGCCATGATCCTCCAGGACCAGGAGCAGCAGGGTGTCGAGATCTGGCTAGAGGGATTCCGAGCCACGGCGGAGGGTACCTTCCTCCAGGAGATCGAGGATTACTTCATCCAGCTGGGCAAGCCCGAGGAGGGCCTGGCCGTGCTGGAGCGGGTGGCCGCCACCACCCAGCACGCCACCACCGCCAAGTTCTTCCTGGGCAAGATGCTGTACCGCCTGGAGATCCTGGACCGGGCCCTGGAGCAGTTCCAGGAGGTGCGCTCCCAGGTGGTCTACAGCCCCATCCTCTACTTCTTCATGGCCAAGATCCACGCCCGCCGGGGCCGCAACGAGGCCGCCCTCAACGAATACCGCCAGCTCCTGCGCAACCTCGGCATCCTCAAGCAGCGCTTCGAGTGCGGGGTCTGCGGGCACCGGACCATGGACTTCCAGGATCGATGCGAGGGCTGCGGTTCCTGGAACGCCAGCCACTTCCTCTTCAAGGAGAGCGACCTCCCCGAAGTGGCCAGCCGCCCCGAGAGCGGCGGCTGGGGGGCGTTCGCCTAAGCAGGCTGGAGGCTGGAGGCTAATTTGGTAGCGGCCCTCAGGGCCGCACCGGAGTCAGATCGGGCGCCCCATGGGCGCCCGCACGCTGTCCAGCCTCAGGTCTCCAGCCTGCAGCCTGAACGCAAAGGGCGCCCCCCTGGGCGCCCCCGCTTCAACCCTGCCCACCCTTCAGGCGATGGCCTGACGAATGTCGGACAGGAGACGGGCCAGTTCCTGCTCGGAGAGGTTCAGAGGGACCTGCTGCTTGACCTCTTCTTTGCGGAAAAAGGCGATGCGCTTCACGACGATGCGGTTCTTGCCAATGCTGATCTCGTTGAACTGGATCTGGTGGTCGTCCTTGTAGGGGGGCAGGCTGCGGAGCTGGATGTACATGCC
>DATFAX010000119.1:0-19146 GCA_035254125.1 Holophagaceae bacterium
TTCGCCCCCGAGGGGGCCCGGCGGGTCCCTGCACAGCGGCCTTGAGGCCCACCCGCCCAGAGGAGATGACGACATGAGCGTGTCCACCCTGTCCGTACCCAGCTGGGTCACCCATAAGAAGCTCATCGCCTGGGTGGAGGAAATCGCGGAACTCTGCGGCCCCAAGGACATCCACTGGTGCGACGGCTCGGACGAGGAATACGACCGCCTCTGCGCCCAGATGGTGGAGGCCGGAACCCTCCGCAAGCTGAACCCCACGCTCCGCCCGAACTCCTACCTGGCCCTCAGCGACCCCGGCGACGTGGCCCGCGTGGAGGACCGCACTTTCGTGTGCCCCCGCCTGCACGACGACGCCGGCCCGAACAACAACTGGATGGACCCCGAGAAGATGAAGGCCAGGCTGCGCGGCCTCTTCAAGGGCTGCATGCGCGGCCGCACCATGTACGTGATCCCCTTCAGCATGGGCCCGCTCGGCTCGGACATCGCCCACATCGGCGTGGAAATCTCCGACAGCCCCTACGTGGCCGTGAACATGAAGATCATGACCCGCATGGGCAAGGCCGTCTTCGACGTGCTGGGCGACGGCGACTTCGTGCCCTGCCTGCACAGCGTCGGCGCGCCACTGGCCGACGGCCAGAAGGACGTGGCCTGGCCCTGCAACCCCGACAACAAGTACATCTGCCACTTCCCCGAGACCCGCGAGATCTGGTCCTTCGGCTCCGGGTACGGCGGCAACGCGCTCCTTGGCAAGAAGTGCTTCGCGCTCCGCATCGCCTCCACCATGGCCCGCGACGAGGGCTGGCTGGCGGAGCACATGCTGATCCTCGGCCTGGAGACCCCGGCCGGCGAGAAGACCTACGTGGCCGCCGCCTTCCCATCCGCCTGCGGCAAGACCAACTTCGCCATGCTGCAGATGCCGGACCGCTTCAAGGACCACAAGGTCACCACCGTGGGCGACGACATCGCCTGGATCAAGCCCGGAAAGGATGGCCGTCTCTACGCCATCAACCCCGAAGCCGGCTTCTTCGGCGTGGCCCCTGGCACCTCCATGAAGTCCAACCCCAACGCCATGCTCACGATCACGAAGAACACCATCTTCACGAACGTGGCCATGACCGCCGACGGCGACGTGTGGTGGGAGGGCATGACCGAGGAAGTGCCCGACGGCCTCACGGATTGGAACGGCAAGCCCTACGACAAGACTTCCGGCAAGCCCGCGGCCCACCCCAACAGCCGCTTCACGGCCCCCGCCTCCCAGTGCCCCACCATCGATCCCAAGTGGGAGGATCCCGGCGGCGTGCCCATCAGTGCCTTCATCTACGGCGGTCGCCGTGCCACCACCGTGCCCCTCGTGATGCAGGCCGTGAACTGGAGCTTCGGCGTGTACTTCGCCGCCACCATCGGCTCCGAGATGACCGCCGCCGCCGCCGGCACCATCGGCCAGGTGCGCCGCGACCCCTTCGCCATGCTGCCCTTCTGCGGCTACCACATGGGCGACTACTTCGACCACTGGCTCCAGATCGGCCGCGAGCTCACCGCGCCGCCCAAGATGTTCATCGTGAACTGGTTCCGCAAGGGTGCCGACGGCAAGTTCCTGTGGCCCGGCTACACGGAGAACATGCGCGTCCTCAACTGGATCGTGGACCGCGTGCACAGCAAGGCCTTCGCCATGGAGACCCCCCTCGGCTGGATGCCCCGCAAGGAGGATCTGGACCTCACCGGCATCAAGGGGCTGGACGAGAGCCGCTACGACGAGCTCACCGCCATCAACCGCGATGAGTGGCGCCGGGAGCTCCTGCTCCACGAGGAGCTCTTCGAGCAGCTCTTCGACCGCCTGCCCAAGGAGTTCCCGCCCATGCGCCAGCTGCTGCTGTCCGCCCTGTGGCGCACCCCCAAGAAGATGGACATGCCCGAGACCGAGATCGAGTAGGTCGGTCCCGCCCTCCGAAAAGCCCCGCCAATGCGGGGCTTTTCGTCTCTTGATGCCCATCACACGGCCCTGGGCCGACCTTAGGGTCACCATGGTCCGCCTCCTCCTGAACGGCACCCCCGTCGACGCCCCCGAGGGCGCCACCCTCCTGCAGGCGCTGCGGGCCCACGGCCTCAACGTGCCCACCCTCTGCCACGACGCCCGGATGCAGCCCGCCAGCGCGTGCCGCCTATGCGAGGTGGAGGTGGAGGGGCAGGAACGCCCGGTCTGCGCCTGCGCCACGCCCGTGGCCGAAGGCCTGTCCGTGCGCACCCACGGCGAGACCCTGGAGGACTACCGCAAGGGCCTCGTGGAGATGCTGGCCCGCCGCTACCCGGCGGAGATCCCCTCCCTGGACCCGGACCACCCCTTCCACCGCCTGCTCCTCCACTATGGGGTGCCCGCCGCGGGCCCCTGGGTGCCCTCCAAGCTGGACGAATCCCATCCCTACCTGCGCCTGGACATGAACCGCTGCGTGGACTGCTACCGCTGCGTCCACATCTGCGAGGAGGTGCAGGGCCACGCCATCTGGAAGGTGGTGGGCCGGGGGGCCGAGGCCCATGTGGAACCGGGAGATGCGGGTCGGCTCATGGACAGCCCCTGCGTGAGCTGCGGGGCCTGTGCCGACACCTGCCCCACGGGCGCCATCCAGGACTGGGCCCGCTACCGGCACGGCACGCCGATCACCTGGACCCGCTCCGTCTGCTCCTACTGCGGCACAGGCTGCGAGCTGGAGATCGGCAGCACCAGCGACCGCCTCGTGGACATCCGCCCCGCCAAAGATGCCCCCGTGAACCGGGGTCACCTCTGCGTGAAGGGCCGGTTCGGCTTGGGATTCAATGAGGCGGAGGACCGCATCACCTCGCCCATGATCCGCCGCGGCGGCGAGTGGGAGGCCGTGACCTGGGACGAGGCCCTGGATGAGGCCGCCGCCCTCCTGCTGCGGGTGAAGGAGCGGCACGGCCCTGCCGCCATCGGCGTGCTGGGGTCCTCCCGCGGTACCAACGAGGAGGCCTTCCTCACCCAGAAGCTGGCCCGGGTGGGCCTGGGCACGGGCAATGTGGACTGCTGCGCCCGCGTCTGCCACGCCCCCAGCGCCGCGGGCCTGGGCCTCGCCCTGGGCACCGGCGCCGCCACCAACAGCTTCGCCGACATCGACCAGGCGGGCCTCGTCATGGTGGTGGGCGCCAACCCCACGGAGAACCACCCCATCGTGGGGCTGCGCATCAAACACCGGGCCCTGAAGGGCATGCCCCTCATCGTCATCGACCCCCGCCGCACGGAATTGGCGGAACTCGCCACCGTGCACCTGCGGCCGCGCCCCGGCACCAACATCCCCCTCTTCCAGGCCCTGGCCCACGTCATCGTGAATGAGGGGCTCTTCGATGCGACCTTCGTGGGCGCCCGCACCGAGGGCTTCGACGCCTACCGGGCCTCCTTGCAGGAGTGGACCCCCGAGCGGGCCGCGGAGCTCTGCGGGGTGGATGCAGAAGAGGTCCGCAAGGCCGCCCGCCTCTACGCCACCACCGCCCCCGCCTACATGTGCAACGGCCTGGGCGTCACGGAACAGGTGCAGGGCTCCGACGGCATCCTGGCCCTCGTGCACTTGGCCCTCCTGACCGGCAATCTGGGCAAGCCCGGTTCCGGCGTGAATCCACTCCGGGGTCAGAACAACGTGCAGGGCTGCGCCCAGATGGGCTGCGAGCCCAAGCGCCTCACGGGTTACCAGCCCTACGATCAGGTCCTCGCCAAGCACGAGGCGCTGTGGGGCCCCCTGCCCCCGCCCGGGCTGGATCTGCTTGAAATGCTGGATGCTGCCGGAGAGGGGAAGCTGCGGGCCATGCTCGTCTTCGGCTACGACCTCTACCTCACCACCGCCAACGCCCACCGCAACGCCGCCGCCCTGGCCCAACTGGAGGGCATGGTCGTGGTGGACCTCTTCATGACAGAGACGGCGAAGGCGTTCGGAACCGTCTTCCTGCCCGCGGCCAGCACCTTTGAGAAGGAGGGCACGTTCATGAACGGCGAGCGCCGCGTCCAACGGGTGCGCGCCGCCATCGCCCCCCGGGGCCAGAGCCGCAGCGACCTGGACATCCTCCTGGACCTGGCCAAGCGCCTGGGCGTGGGGGACCAGTTCAAGTACCACGGCCCCGAGGACGTCTGGAACGAGGTGCGCAAGCTCTGGACCGCCGTGGCCGGCGTGGCCTACCACCGCCTCGAGCATCCCGGCGGCCTCCAGTGGCCCTGCCCCGACGAATTGCACCCGGGCACCGCCATCCTCCATGCCAAGACCTTCCCCGTAGGGGACCGGGCCCAATTCCGGCCCATCGAATTCCGTCCCAGTGCCGAGGAGACCGACGCGGCCTTCCCGTTGATCCTCAACACGGGCCGCTCCCTCCAGCACTTCAACGCCGGCACCATGACGGTCCGCACCGAGAACACGAAGCTGACCCGGGACGACGTCCTGGAGCTGCACCCGGCTGACGCCGAGGCCCTGGGCGTCCTGGACGACGAGCTCGTGACCGTGGAGAGCCGCCATGGCGCCTTCCAGGCCCACGCCCACGTCACCGAACGGGTGCGGCCCGGAGAGCCCTTCGGCATCTTCCACTCCGCCCAGGCCTTCGTGAACCGGGCCATGGGACCCGGCCGGGACCCCAAGACCCACACCCCCGAGTTCAAGCGCACGGCGGTGCGGGTCCTGAAGCGGGCCTAGGGCCCTAATTGTTCGGTAAGGCCAAGGCCCCGCTTCCATAGGGGAGCATGGAGGTGCGGGAGGCGGAATGGAACCACTTGGGTTCCACCACGTGGCTCGCGCCCAGGGCCCAGATGCGCTGGTTGTAGGCGACGAGGGCCCCCACCCGCTCCATGAACTGGATCCGCAAGGCCCGGGTGAGAATCTGGGTGGAGACCTGGCCCTGGGCCTCGTCGACCTCCGCCTCTGCCAGTAACGACGCGGCTTCGGTGAGGTAGGACCGCAGGTGGGGTGCATAGGCCTGCCAGACGGGCGCGTACTCCTTGAGGAAGGCCGCCCCCTGGAAGGCCCGGATGGCCTGCCCCGGGCGCTGGAACTTATCCCGCCCCAGTTCCCAGTCGTCGACGTAGCTCCCCGCGTTCATCGTCGCCTGGGACATGGCCTCCTCATCGGCCTCTGCCCGGCGGATCATCCGCTCCAGCACCTTGGCGGTGCCCTCCATGAGGGTCTGCTCCTCCTTCTTCAGCGACTCGTTCTTGATCACGGCCCAAATCCGCTTGTGCAGATCGGAGCCGATCCCCACCTTGCCCTCCTCGGGGTGGGCCTTCAGGTAGGCGACGCGCTCCGTCTGGGCCTTGTACTCCAGATCCAGCTCATGGCGCAGGGCCCGGAGGGCTTCATTGGATTCGGAGCCCACGACACTCCACTGGGCCCGGGCCAGCTTGGCATCCGAGGGAGGTTCCGGCACCTCCAGGCGCTTCCCCTCCACCAGCACCGTGACGGCGACCGTACCCCGCTCCTTGGCGCGGCGCAGCACCTCCTCATTCCTCCCCGCGGCCTGATCCAGGAGGACCGAACTCTCGGGTTTCGACACCTGGATGCGGGCGCGGGATTCCTCCACGCGGGTGGGAGCCCCCTGCAGGGCCCACAGGGACAGGGACAGGGACAGGGACAGGGCTAGCGCCGGATGAGGCATCAGGGATTCTCCTTGGGAAAGATGCGTCAAGGTCCACCCGGACTGCGCGAAACGCAAGCACCGTTTGCCAAAGTTCCGCCTCCGTGACCCTGCGCCACCGGAGGTGACCATTCCGTGGCTCAGCACCCGCCCAGCGGGCCCTCTCGTCATGGACCTGATCCTCCTCCCCCGATGGAAAGGTGGGCTCGCTGCATTCCTGATCCCGGTCCACAGGGATATCCTCCTAACCATGGCCACCGAACCACTCCCCGGCTCCTATTGTCAGAACTGCCTCGCTTGGAATCCCGGAGACCGGGAGACCTGCCAGAAGTGCGGTACGCGTCTGATGATCGTCCTGGGGGACCAGACCTGGGAGGAGGAGGCCGAGGAGGAAGGCGGCGAGGACCTCGAGGAGCACCTGCTCGAACGCATCACCAACCTCGAGGAGGGGCTCCGCCGGGTGGAGACCTACCTGGAGACCGTGTCCGACCAGCTGGCGAAGCTGGAGCGTTCCGAAGTCATGCTCCGCAATGGGCTCATGGCCCTCGTGCAGGAGATGGACGCCCGGAAGCAGCTGGACCCCCAGGCCTTCAGCGAGCGCTGGGAGCACCTGGTGGACGAGAACCTCCACCTCATCCGCGCCCGGGAGCTCTTCACCCGCTACCGCGCCCGGATCCTGCCCATCGCCCGCCCCAAGAGCATGGCCCAGCTGCGCCGGGCCCTCGCCGAGACCGCCGCGCTGCTCGAACAGGGCAACCTGCCCGAGGCCGCGGATCGCCTGGACCAGGCGCTGCAGCAGGATCCCAAGAACTACGAGCTGCTCTTCACCGTGGCGAGCCTCCAGGAGGCCGCCCAGGCCTGGGACAGTGCCGAGACCCTGGCCCGCCGGGCCATCCAGCTGAGTCCCCGCCACTTCGAGGCCTGGATGATGCTGGGCCGCCTCATCATGGATGACCCCGACCGCGCCGACGAGGCCGTGGAGGCCCTGAACCAGGCGGCGGACCTCCGGCCGGACGACGCTGATCCCCGGCTTCTCCTCGCGGAGCTGCTGGAGCACCAGGAGGACCTCCAGGGGGCCCTCGAGGCCGCCCAGGAGGCCGTGGCCCGACGGCGGGATGGGGAGACCCTCCTGCGCCTGGGTTCCGTCTACCTCGCCCGCGGGGAGGGCGCCAAGGCCGTGGCCATTTTCAAGGACGCCACCGAGATGCTGCCCGGCGATGCCGGCGTGAGGGAACACCTGGCCGAGGGCTACCTCGTGTTGGAGGAACGCCCCAAGGCCTTCGCCATCCTCCAGGAGCTGCTGCAGCAGCACCCAGGGGACCACGACCTCCTGCTCCTGCTCGATGCGGAGAATGTGGTGCAGCTTCGTACCGCCCGGGATGGGAAGCCCGGCACCCAGGGCCTCCTCGACGAAGTGGAGACCTTGCTCACGGAAGGCCTCCTGGAAGAAGCGGACCAGCTCCTGCGCCGCGTCAAGCGCAAGGGCGCCAGCCAGCGCTCCGAATGGCTGGAGCTCCGCATGGACTTCCAGAGGGATCCCGAGAACCACCTTGAGGACGCCCTCGCTTTCAGCCGCAGCAAGCGCCATCCCCGCCTCTGCTTCCAGGCCCTCCGCTTGGTGCTCGAACACGCCATGGCGCACGGCGATGAGCCCCTCATCCAGAAGGCCCTGGAGGGCTTCCTCAAGGCCCATCCCAAGAGCAGCGGCGCCTTCGAAGCCGCCCTCATGCGGGCCGCCCACAAACTCCTGCATCAGACCGTCACCGGGGAGGACCTCCGCGAAGTGAAGCGCCTGGCCTCCCAACCCCTGCCCGGTCTGGAATCCCGCTCCCGGGGCCTCCTAGGGCAGTACCTCCTGGCCCTCCAGAGGCCCCAGGAAGTGCTGGAACTGCTGGACCCGGTGCTGGAGAAGGAACCCACGGTCATGAACCATTTCCAGCTCGGGGCCGCCCTGGCCCAGCTGGGCGACAGCAAGGAAGCCCAGGGCGTGCTTCGGGCCGGCCTCGAAGCCGACGAGGGCGACCTCAGCGAGGAACAAGCCCAGAGCGTGCGGAACCAGATCCAGGGGCTGCTCAAGGAGATCGGGACCAAGGGCTGAGGGCCTCGGTCGCCGGGACGCGAGGCTCCAGGCCCCCTTCCCTGAACGCTGCGGCCCGTCCGCGGGGCGGCGGGGCCGCAGCGTTCAGGCAGGGGGGGATCCGCCCTCCAAGCTGGCTTCGCAGGCTGCGGCCCGGCTCAACAGGAGGTCGCGTTCCCGGGTGTTCCGCGTCAGGGCGGCGGCCCGCTCGAACGCGACCCGGGCTTCGGGGAGCCGACCCAGTTTGAAGAGCAGATCGGCCCGGACGCTCGGAAGCAAGTGGTAGCGGCCAAGGGTGGGCTCTTCCGCCAGCGCCTCGACCAAGGGGAGGGCAGCCTGGGGCCCCTGGGCCATGCCCACGGCCACGGCGTGATTGAGCCCGATCACCGGGGAGGGGATGAGCTGCAGGAGTTCCCCATATAGATCGACGATGCGGGGCCAATCCGTGTCCGCGGGCTGCAGGGCCCGGGCGTGGCAGGCCGCGATATCCGCCTGGAGCTGGTAGGGCCCGGCGGGCCCACCGATTCGGCGGGCCCGCTCCAGGGCCGCAAGGCCCCGTCGGATGAGGAGCTGATCCCACTGGGCACGGTTCTGGTCCAGGAGCAGGACGGGTTCCCCCGTGGGGGTGACGCGGGCCCGGGCCCGGGAGGCCTGGATCTCCATCAAGGCCACGAGACCATGGACCTCGGGCTCGCCCGGCGTGAGTTCCGCCAGGATGCGGCCAAGGCGGAGGGCTTCCTCACAGAGGGCGGGGCGCATGAGGTCCTCGCCAGCCGTCGCGGAATAGCCTTCATTGAAAATGAGGTAGATCACCTCGAGGACCGACCCCAGCCGGGCCTTGAATTCCGGCCCCCAGGGGACTTCGAAGGGGATCCGGTGATCCGCGAGGGTGCGCTTGGCGCGGACGATGCGCTGGGCGATGGTGGCCTCGGGGGTCAGGAAGGCCCGGGCGATCTCCTCCGTCGAGAGGCCACCCAGCAGGCGGAGCGCCAGGGCCGCACGGGACTCCCTGGAGAGGGTGGGATGGCACGCGACGAAGACCAGGCGCAGCAGGTCGTCGCTGATCGTTTCATCCAGGGGAGCGTCGAGGTCGGGTGGAGTTTGCTCCTGCGCCTCCAGTTCCCGCGCCAGTTCCTCGTGCTTCCGGCGGACCACGGCGTTATGACGGAACAGATCCACGGCGCGGCGTTTGGCGGCGGTGACCAGCCAGGCCCCTGGCCGGTCCGGAACCCCCGAATGGGGCCACTGCTCCAAGGCCGCCACCAGGGCCTCTTGAGCCAGGTCCTCGGCCAGCGCCACATCCCTCGTGAGGCGGGTGAGACCCGCCACCACGTGGGCGGATTCGATCCGCCACACGGCTTCGATGGTGCGATGGGTGGCCTGGTGCGGTTCGGGTGCGGACACGGCTTCCGATCACACCAGACCCACCTCCGCGATGCAAGCCGGCCTAATTCTTGGCGGTCTGCTGGGGCAACTCGGCCCGGCGCGCCATCTTGTGCTGGATCTGAGCCTCGGTGAGCACCGGGGCGAAATCCTCCATCTCGAAGATCTGCCGGATCTCCACTTCACTTTCCCCGGTGGGGCTGCAGTTGGGGGAGCGCTTGACCCATTCGATGGCCTCCTCCAGGGACTTCACCTGGAGGATGGTGTAGCCGGCGATGAGTTCCTTCGCCTCGGTGAAGGGGCCATCAATGACGGTGCGGGAGGTGCCGGAGAAGCGGACGCGGGCCCCCTTGGACGTCGGATGGAGGCCATCGAGGGCCAGCAGCACCCCGGCCTTCATGAGCTCCTCGTTGTACTTGCCCATTTCCAGCAGGAGCTTGGGATCGGGAAGGGCGCCGGCCTTCTCGGTTTCAGGGGTGGATTTGACAAGGACCATGAAGCGCATGGAATTCTCCGTCGGGGGTAGCCACGGAAGGGTGGCCAAGGATTGATTCGGGTTGGATCGGGGAGGCGGGGTGGGCTCAGCTTAAGCGCCCCGTGGACTGGGGTTGATCCTTTGGATGAAGGCCTTCATGGATACGTCGCACGGGGTGCACCCCAATCGACAGTTCGAGATTGTTTTTTTCAATTATTGCTATCAATTGCCTTATAAACCGCCCAACCTTCCTTGCTCGGGTCCCCGCACCATTGCGACCTCCGTCGCCCCCTTCTTTGTTGACAACATTGGTCAGGATTAGAGAATGGAAAGTCGGGGGACCCCCATGAGCACTGCCCTTCAGGGCCTTACCAGCCAGGAATACAAGTACGGCTTCGTGACGGACATCGCCACGGAATCCGTGGCCGCCGGTCTGTCCGAGGACGTGATCCGGCTCATCTCAGCCAAGAAGGAGGAGCCTGAATGGCTCTTGGAGTGGCGACTGAAGGCCTACCGCCACTGGCTGACCCTGACGGAGCCCACCTGGGCCCACGTCACCTACGAGAAGCCCGACTTCCAGAAGATCGTCTACTACAGCGCCCCCAAGGCCCAGGAGGCCAAGTACAAGAGCCTCGACGAAGTGGATCCCGAGCTCCTGCGCACCTTCGAGAAGCTGGGCGTACCCATCCACGAGCGCGAGGCCCTGGCTGGTGTGGCCGTGGATGTGGTCTTCGACTCGGTGAGCGTGACGACCACCTACAAGGAGAAGCTGGCCAAGGAGGGCATCATCTTCTGCGCCCTCAGCGAGGCCGTGAAGACGCACCCCGAGCTGGTGAAGAAGTACCTCGGCAGCGTGGTCCCCGTCTCCGACAACTTCTACGCCGCCCTGAACTCGGCGGTCTTCACGGATGGCTCCTTCGTCTTCATCCCGAAAGGGGTGAAGTGCCCCATGGAGCTCTCCACCTACTTCCGCATCAACAACAAGGACTCGGGCCAGTTCGAGCGAACCCTCATCGTGGCTGAAGAGGGCGCCTCCGTGTCCTACCTGGAGGGCTGCACGGCCCCCAAGTTCGACACAAACCAGCTCCACGCCGCCGTGGTGGAGCTCGTGGCGCTGGATGACGCCGACATCAAGTACAGCACCGTGCAGAACTGGTACGCCGGCGATAAGGACGGCGTGGGCGGCATCTACAACTTCGTCACCAAACGCGGCCTCTGCAAAGGCCAGCGCAGCCGCATCAGCTGGACCCAGGTGGAGACGGGCTCCGCCATCACCTGGAAGTACCCCTCCTGCGTACTGCTGGGTGACGAAAGCGTGGGTGAGTTCTACTCCGTGGCCCTCACCAACCACAAGCAGCAGGCCGACACCGGCACCAAGATGATCCACATCGGCCGGAACACGAAGAGCACCATCATCAGCAAGGGCATCAGCGCCGGGGACAGCTCCAACGCCTACCGCGGCCTCGTGAAGGTGCACCCCAAGGCCGAGGGCGCCCGCAATTTCAGCCAGTGCGACTCCATGCTCATCGGCGACCAGTGCAGCGCGCACACCTTCCCTTACCTGGAAGTGCAGAACCGCAGTGCCAAGGTGGAGCATGAGGCCACCACCAGCAAGATCGGCGAGGAGCAGCTGTTTTACTTCCAGCAGCGCGGCATCCCGGCGGAAGACGCCATCAGCATGATCATCAACGGATTCTGCAAGGACGTCTTCCGGGAGCTCCCCATGGAGTTCGCCGTGGAAGCCACCAAGCTCCTCAGCCTCAAGCTCGAAGGGAGCGTGGGGTGAACCGAACTCGCAGAGGTGAGCAGAGGAAAGCACCCGCTGGCCGTTCCCTCTTTTCTGCTCCTCTGCTCACGCCATGTTTCCCCTGCTCACCTCTGCGTATTCAGTAAGCCCCCCCGGAGTTTCGAATGCTGAAGATCGAGAACCTGACCGCCACCGTGAACGAGAAGGAAGTGCTCAAGGGCATCTCCCTGGAGATCAAGGCCGGTGAAGTGCACGCCATCATGGGCCCCAACGGCTCCGGCAAGTCCACCCTGGGGAAGGTGCTGGCCGGCCACCCGGCCTATGTCATCACCGGCGGCACCGTGACCTTCGAGGGCAAGGACCTCCTGGAGCTGGAGGCCGACGAGCGCGCCCGCCTGGGCATCTTCCTCGGTTTCCAACATCCCATCGAGGTGCCCGGCGTCTCCAACGCCCAGTTCCTTCGGCTGGCGTACAACAAGCAGGCCGAGGCCAACGGCCGGGAGGAGCTGGACCCCCTGGAATTCGACGATTTCATCCAGGAGAAGATCAAGGTCGTAGGCATGCGCGCCGAGTTCCTGGATCGCAGCCTCAATGAGGGCTTCTCCGGCGGCGAGAAGAAGCGCAACGAGATCCTGCAGATGGCCGTGCTGGAACCCAAGCTCGCCATCCTGGACGAGCTGGACAGCGGCCTGGATGTGGACGCCCTGCGCATCGTGGGCGAGGCCGTGACGGGCCTGAAGTCCCCGGAGCGCGCCATTCTCCTCGTCACCCACTACCAGCGCCTGCTGGACCACATCCCCGCGGATCGCATCCACATCCTGCAGGGCGGCCGCATCGTGAAGTCCGGGGGTCCCGAGCTGGCCCTGGAGATCGAAGCCAAGGGCTACGACTGGGTGCAGGCCGAGGCCGGCGCCGGGAGCCGCTGATGGACGCCGTCGCCAGCTGTACGCTCCTGGACCAGGCCCTCACCGGCCCCCGCCCCGAGGGCTGGGCCCCGCTCCGGGCCGAAGCCGAGACCCGGCTCCAGGGTCGCGACCTGCCCACGTCCCGGCAGGAGGACTGGAAGTACCTGGACCTCTCCGAGCTGCGCGCCTTCGAACCCAAGGCGGGTGGCCTGGCCACCGTGGACATCAAGGACGCCATCCTGCCCGAAGCCCGCGGCAACCGCCTCGTCTTCGTGAATGGCCGCTATGAGGCCCATCATTCCTGCATCTCGGGCCTGCCCGCGGGCGTGCGCTTCATGCCCCTGCGCAAGGCCGAGGATGCCGCCGCCAAACTCGGCCAGATCGCCCGGGCCTTCGAAGGCGATGCCTTCCTGGATCTGAACACCGCCCGATTCGAGGACGGGGCCCTGCTGTTCGTGCCCCGCAACGTGAAGGTGGAGGCGCCCCTGCACCTCCTTTCCATCACCCAGGGCGACGGCCTGCTGGCCCAGCCCCGCCTCCTCCTCATCCTGGAACGCGGCGCCGAGGCCCGGCTCGTGGAGGATCACCAGGGCTCCGGTCGTAGCTTCGTGAACGCCGTGGTGGAGGTCCACCTCGCCGAGGGCGCCATCCTGCACCACGAGCGGGTGCAGCGGGAGGACGCCGCCGCCTTCCACGTGTCCAACCTCTACGCCCAGGTGGGCCGCGACGCCCAATACCAGAGCCGCACCCTCACCTTCGGCGCGAAGCTGAGCCGGCAGAACCCCCACATCCACCTCGAGCAGGGCGCCACCGCCACCTTGGACGGTCTGGCCCTCCTGGGGGCCGACCAGGTGGCCGACACCCACAGCTTCATGCATCACGCGAAGCCCCACGGCACCAGCCGCCAGCTCCACAAGTGCATCGTGGACGGAACCGCCCGCGCCATCTTCAACGGCCGGGTGCTCGTGGACAAGCACGCCCAGGTCACCGACGGGCAACAGCAGGTGCGCACCCTTCTGCTCTCGGACACCGCCCGTGTGGATGCCAAGCCCCAGTTGGAGATCCACGCCGACGACGTGAAGTGCAGCCACGGCGCCGCCATCGGCCAGCTGGATCCCGAAGAGCTCTTCTACCTCCGCAGCCGGGGGATGAACGAGGAGCTGGCCCGCAACCTCCTCACTTACGGCTTCGCGGCGGACCTGCTTGCTCACGTGCCTGTCACAAGCCTGCGCCGCGCCTTGCGCCAGCTGGTGCTTGCCCGCACCCACGGCGAAGGCTTGGGGGAGCTGGGATGACGACGCTGACGGCCCCCTTCGACCTGCAAAAGGTGCGCGAGGACTTCCCCCTCCTCACCACGCCCTTCCACGGCAAGCCCCTGCACTACCTGGATTCCGCCGTGAGCGGCCAGATGCCGAAGCCTGTGGTGGAGCGCATGGCGCACTATGCCCAGTTCGAGCACACCAACGTGCACCGGGGCGTGAGCACCCTCAGCCAGGAGGCCACGGACCGCTTTGAGGAGGCCCGCGAGAAGGTTCGGCGCTTCCTCAACGCCGCCTCCGCCAAGGAGGTGGTGTGGACCCGGGGCACCACGGAGGGCGTGAATCTCATCGCCCAGAGCTGGGGTCGCGTGAACGTGAAGGCCGGCGACGAGATCCTGCTCAGCGCCATGGAGCACCATGCCAACATCGTGCCCTGGCAGTTGCTGGCCCAGGAGCAGGGCGCGACGATCAAGGTGCTGCCCATCACCGATGATGGAGAGATCGTCCTCGAGGCCATCGAGGAGCTCGTCACCGAGCGCACCAAGGTGCTGGGCCTCACCCACGTGAGCAACGTGCTGGGCACCGTGAACCCCGTAAAGGCGATCGTCGCCCGGGCCAAGGCGAAGAACCCCGACCTGGTGGCCGTCATCGACGGCGCCCAGGCCGTGCCCCACCTGAAGCCCGATGTGCGGGACCTGGGTGCCGACTTCTACGTGTTCAGCGGCCACAAGCTCAGCGGCCCCACGGGCATCGGCGCGCTCTATGGCCGTCAGGCCCTGCTGGAGGCCATGCCCCCCTGGCACGGCGGCGGCAACATGATCCTCTCGGTGACCTGGGAGAAGACCACCTTCATCGGCCTGCCCGGCAAGTTCGAGGCCGGCACACCGCCCATCGCCGCCGCCATCGGCCTGGGCGCCGCCCTGGACTACATGGAAGCCCTGGGCTGGGAGAAGGTGCAGGCCTATGAGCATGCGCTGCTGACCTACGCCACCGAACGCCTGAGCACCCTGCCCGGTCTCCGGATCATCGGCACGGCCCCCGGGAAGGCCAGCGTCATTTCCTTCGTGCTGGAGGGCATCCACCCCCACGACGTGGGCAGCCTCCTTGATGGGGAGGGCATCGTTGTCCGGGCCGGCCACCACTGCGCCCAGCCCCTCATGAAGCGCATGGGGGTGCCGGCCACCACCCGCGCCTCCTTCGCCTACTTCAACACCCCCGAGGATGTGGACGCCCTGGTGGCGGCCGTGGTGAAGACCCAGGAGATCTTTCATGGCTGATCCCCGTGAGCTCTACCAGCAGGTGATCCTGGAGCACAACAAGAAGCCCCGGAACTTCGGGAAGCTGGAGCCTTGCTCTCACCACGCCAACGGCCACAATCCCCTCTGCGGAGACCAGTTGGAGCTGTTCATCGAGGTGAAGGACGGCGTCATCCAGGACATCAAGTTCGACGGCCACGGCTGCGCCATCGATGTGGCCAGCGCCTCCCTCATGACCGGCGCCGTGAAGGGCAAGAAGGTGGAAGAGGCCGAGGCCATGGCAGACGAGTTCCGCGGCATGGTGCGGGGCGAGCTGGACCCCGCCACCACCCCCCACACCCTGGGCAAGCTCACCCTCTTCCAGGGCGTGAAAGATCTCCCATCCCGCGTGAAGTGCGCCGTCCTCCCCTGGGCGACCCTGCGCAGCGCCCTGCAGGGCGAAGACATCGCCAGCACTGAATAGATCGCGAATGACGCGAATGGAGCGAATAACGCGAATGCAAGCCAACCCTTATTAGCGCCATTCGCCCTATTCGCGTCATTCGCGATCCATCTTTGAGGCTCCGATGCCGAAAATCGCCGAAATCGAATACACCCCGAACCCCAACGCCGTGAAGTTCGTGCTCAAGGAGCCCGTGGCGGTGGGCTTCGCCAAGAGCTACCCCAACAAGGAGATCGCCCAGGCGGACCCCCTGGCGGCGGCGCTCTTCGAGGTCGGGCCCGTCGTGTCCGTGTTCATGCAGGACAAGTGGCTCACCATCACCAAGAACGATGACGCCACCTGGCCGGACCTCCTGCCCAAGCTGGCGGCCCCCATCCGCACCGCCCCCAGCGCCGCGGGCACGGCCCCGGCCGACGCCCCCAAGCGGGAGTTCGCCTCCCAGGCCGACCCCAACGACCCCGTGATCCAGAAGGTGCAGGCGGTGCTGGACGAGAACATCCTCCCCGCCCTGGCCGCCGACGGCGGGGGCCTGGAGGTGGTGGGGCGGCACGACAAGCAGATCCTGATCCGGTACCAGGGCGCCTGCGGCACCTGCCCCAGCAGCCTCACGGGCACCCTGGCGGCCATCGAGGGGATCCTCCAGAAGGAAGTGGATCCTGAATTGGTGGTGATCTCGGTCTGAGTCGGACCGGCCGATCAGCGGGCGGCCTTGGCCTTGGTCGCGGACGGCTTGGCCGTCCCAAAGCCGAGGGTCTCCAACTGCTCGGCGGTGGGTTCGGGGGCCTTCTCCTTCAGCGAATAGAATTGGAGGTCGCCATTCGGCTTGAACCGCCAATTAAAATCCCTGACCTCCTGGGCCGTGAACAGCCGATCGGGCACCCTCAGGGGTGGCGTCTCCCCTCCCACCTTTCCGGCCTTGGGATCCAAGCGCCACCAGACGACATGGGGATAGTGCCGCGCGATGAAGTCCTCCCAGTTCTGCTGTTGACGCACGAGCCCCTGGACCTCCGGGGCCCCCGGCTCCACCTTTCCGGGCAGCACCGGCCGGGGAAGGGTGCCTTTGGCGTTCAGGACCGCTTCTTCCGTCCGGGATGAGATCAGCAGACTGCCGTCCTGGGCCGGCTGGAAGGCCAGCACCGCCGGAAACAGGTCGTTCTGCTTCAACCGGGCATCCGTGACTCCGCTGTAGAGACGGACCATCCGCTTGAGGGAGCCCCGTTGGTCGTCGAAGACCCAGAACAGGCCCAAATCCGCTCCGAAGACCAGGAAATCGTCCGTTGCCACCACGTTGGGCGCCATGAAGGTGCTCACCAGGCTGGGATAGTTGCGTTTCCCTTCCGCGTTGAAAAAGGGTTCCTGCAGCCCCGTGTCCATGACGCTTTCCACCTGGAGCTCTTCGCGGGCGTTCCGGCGGAGCACCGCGAACGGATAAGACTTCCCCTGGCTCTCGAACATCCGGGGAAACATGGAGATCCCGAGGAAGCGCTCACCCTCGAGGGGATAGAGGTGCACCACCCCCTTCCCATGCCGGAAGCGAGCATGGGTCTCCCAGGCCTTGCCCCGGTGGATGAGCACCTCTTCCTCCGCGAACTCGCCTTCTTCACGGGTCGTGAGCCCTCGCCAGACCCAATAGAAGGCGCCGTCCCGGTAAGCCGGGTCCCCGCCGGAGATCCGATGGTGGGCATTGGGAGGCATGGCGACTTTCCGCACCGACCTGCCCTGGGCATCCCAGATTTCACCGAGGACGGAATGCCCCACCCACGAGGCCTTCATGGTGACCATCTGGCCACCCTCCCATTTCACCGGATCCACTCGCAGGGGTTCCTGGGCCATTGCCGCGATGATCGCGGCCCAGGGGAGGATCAAGCTCCCAAGGATCCGCCTCCGGAGGGCACCTCCCCCCAGGGTCAGCACTCCGAATCCATGGATGCGTTGTAGCACCAGTTGAGGGCGGTCCCGGCATCCGAGGTCACCCAGGTCTGGGGGCTCTTGCACCACCAGTCCGAAACCACCCAATAGCCGTCCGTGGTCTTGAACATCATCCCCTGGCCCCCGCAGGGCATTGCTTGGGCAACGCCTCCGAGGCCGAAACAAAAACTCACACCCAGGATGATTCGAAGGAGCCGGTTCATGGGACTTTCCTTTCCATATGAAATGCCGGTATCCGAATGGGATCGGGGACCAGCTGGGGAATTTCGAGCATCAAATCATTTCCAAGTCCTCATTTTCAAGGCATATTTTGCCTCAATAGTTGAGGCATCCTCCCCCGTCCCCTCCCCGGCTCCGAACGGCGCCGAGAAGGAATTTCTGCTTCAGCTCCGGCCACCCAGGCCGTCGAATTGACCCCGGGCCGGCGATTTTCACTAGGGGATCTGGCATTCCCCAGCCAAACTAGAGGTTCTGCCGGACTACGCGTGCCGGGATTCCAGCCCCCCGCCTGAAGAACGGGTGAGGCTAAACAAAAAGAGGGACTCAATGTCCAAACTACTAGCTCAGATCAAGGGGCACGGCTCCAAGCAGATGGGGCGCATCCGCGTCCTCGACGCCGCGGATTTCGCGGACGAGACTGCCGAGGGGAACGAGTTCTTTGAGGCTCTTCAGGGTGAGACCCGCGCCCTCCGCGAGGAGGAAGTCGTCCGTGGCGTCGTCGTGGAAATCCGCGGCAAGGACGTCATCGTCGACATCGGCTACAAGGGTAGCGGCACGGTGAACATCGAGGAGTTCAACAACCCCGATGGCACCAACACGCTGGCCGTGGGTGACGTCGTCGAGGTGCTGGTCGAGCACCTGGAAGATGCGAACGGCAACGTGCGCCTCTCCCGCGACCGCGCCGAGAAGATGAAGATCTGGGACGAGGTCGAGAAGGCCTTCAAGGCCAACCTCACCGTGCACGGCACCGTGCTCGAGAAGGTCAAGGGCGGCCTGGCCGTGGACATCGGCATCCGCGCCTTCCTGCCGGGCAGCCAGGTGGACGTCAAGCCCGTCCGCAATCTGGACCCCTACATCGGCAAGTCCTTCGACATGAAGGTCATCAAGGTCAACCGCCGCCGCGGCAACATCGTCCTCTCCCGCAAGCTCTTCCTCGAGACCATCAACGCTTCCCTCAAGGAAGAGACGCTGGCCGGCCTCGAAGAGGGCAAGCTGGTCGAGGGCACGGTCAAGAACATCACCGAGTACGGCGCCTTCGTCGACCTCGGCGGTGTGGATGGCCTGCTGCACATCACCGACATGTCCTGGGGTCGTCTGTCGCACCCCGGCGAGATGTTCCAGGTGGGCGACAAGGTCGAAGTGGCCGTCCTCAAGTACGACAAGGACACCGAGCGCGTGTCCCTGGGCTACAAGCAGAAGTTCCCGGATCCCTGGCTCTCCGCCGAGGAGCGTTTCCCCGTGAACGCCCTCGTCAAGGGCAAGGTCGTCTCCATCACCGACTACGGCGCGTTCGTCGAGCTGGAGCCCGGTGTTGAAGGCCTGGTGCACGTCTCCGAGATGTCCTGGACCAAGAAGGTCAAGTCCGCCAAGGGCATGGTCAACCTGGGCGACCAGGTCGAGGCCCAGATCCTCGCCGTGGACACCGAGAACCGACGCATCTCCTTGGGCATGAAGCAGATCACCCCCAACCCCTGGATGGCGATCGCCGAGAAGTACATCGTGGGCACCACCGTGTCCGGCACCGTGCGCAACATCACGGAGTTCGGCGCCTTCATCGAGCTGGAAGACGGCATCGATGGCCTGATCCACGTGTCCGACTTCTCCTGGACCAAGAAGATCAAGCACCCCTCCGAGATCACCAAGAAGGGCGACGTCATCACCGCCAAGGTGCTGGCCCTCGATCCCCTCGCTCAGCGCATGAGCCTCGGCGTGAAGCAGATGGAGCCCAACGTCTGGGAGATGTTCTTCCAGAACCACAACGTGGGCACCACCGTCACCGGCAAGATCGCCCGCCTGACCGACTTCGGCGCCTTCGTCGACCTCGGCGATGGCATCGA